>NZ_JACRSE010000001.1:0-311901 GCF_014281055.1 Fluviispira vulneris
TTTTTTTATTCGAATAAAACTCCAAATCGGTTTGCGTAATATAAGCAATATTTACTGTATTTCTTGAAGTAATTCTATGAGCTACCGTATATTTATTTTCACTTAGTAATCTATTTGCTCTGATACCGTTTTCTATTACTAATTCAGCCTTTTCAATTGAAGTCGGAGAATAGGAATTTTTTACTATGTGAAGTGCATTATTGATTTTTATTAATATTTCTTTTTGAAGAGAAATATTTTTTCTATTATTTTCAGAACCTTGGATTACTAAAAATGTAGGTTATTTCGATCCATGTTTTTTTATAATTCGAAATATTTACGTTGAATTTTCTAGTTATGATATGGAGAAAATTAAAAAGTCTTTAGATAAAAATGATAAAAATTTAAATTTAGATTCAATATTAAAAGAAATAGAGAATGAGCCTGATTTCAATAAAACGAGTTAAGAAGATTTTAAAAACAAATTAAGAATGAATAATAGAAAATAATTTTTAAAATGTATCTTCAATGGGAGCAATCGCAATTTTTTTGGGATTTAATCGTATTAAAACTTTTAATTGGATTCTCTCTTGGGCTGAATGAGAGTTGAACAATTTTCTATAAGTTGCAACTATCATTTGTACAGTATAAGTCGGTGCTATGCATCATAAATTTCTAAATATATTGCACATAAAAGAAGCTCTTTGGGTTAATCTTGAGTGCTAAGATTATTAAATGTGTTTAAACTAGTAAATTCTTTTGATGGTTGCGTCTTGCGATTTGTTCTAAATGTTAAGTTGAGTTAGAAAATTTTGTAATTGAAATTTTGTAAATTATTATATTTCATAAATTTTGCTTTAAATTCTCTTAATTTCATTTTGCTTTATTTTTTATCATATTTTTGATAAATACAAAATTTTATTTTAACAATTTATTTTTAAAAATTAATTCTCTTTTTATCGGATATATTAAGTCAATCTGTCAAGTAAATATTTTTTTTTCAAAAGGAGATCATGTTTACAATATTCATAATTTTTGATCAAAATATGTGCATTTTTAATTGTTTTTAAATAGAAAAAAAATCTATCTATTATATTTTTAATTATAACTTAAATATTGGTAATCTATTGAAAAATAAAGATAAAAATGCAATTCATATTCTTGACAAAATGTATTTTTAATATAACTTTCAAATGTCAACTAAATAGTTTTTTTGGTATTTATTTCCAATCATTTTTCAAAAGCTCTTAAAAATCTAAAATAAATAGGTAAATAATGTCATCGCAATTTCTTCTTCTAATAGTTAGTGGTTCAGCTCTGTTTTGTTATGCAATTGAACGTCGTGTTGCTTGGATCGCGCACGTGAGTAGTGTCGGTTTATTAATTTTTTTAGCTATGCTCTTAAGTCAATTAGGTTTAGTACCATCTCATTCAGAGTTGTATGATTTATTTCAAGGGCCTTTTGTACTTACAGCAATTATATTGCTGATTCTTGATTTTAGAATTCAAGATATACTTAAGGTGCCAATTAAAATTATAGCTGTGTATGTCTTTGGGGCATTTGGAAGTATTTTAGGAGGTCTGATTGCGGGAGCAGTTGCAGCAAATAGTTTAGGAATAGATGCATATAAAATAGCTGCGCAGCTTACAGCAAGTTATATTGGTGGTGTCGAAAATGCGGCTGCCATGCAAAAGTTACTCGAAATTCCAAATACCTACTTTATAGCAGTTTTAACTGTTGACATTGTTGTGACCTGTCTTTGGCTGCAGCTAGTAATATGGTATGGTAACGATAAAGGCGAAGAAATAAAAATTTCTGAAGAGGAGGGGACTCCACTTGAAGGAGTTAGAGTAAGTATTGTTAGTATTTTAACTTGTTTATTTGTTTCTTTAGGTATTTTAATTCTTTCTAGTTTCCTAGCAAAAAATATTGGTTTTATGCATAAAATTTTATGGTTGAGTATTCTTGCTTTGTGTGCAGGACAAATTCCATTTTTAAGAGCTCAATTTAAATCTGCATATGTGCTTGGAGCAGTCTTATTTGCTGGATTCTTTTTCAGTGTGGGTGCTTCAACTGATTTTAAAGCTATACTTCAACTTCCTAAAGTTTTAATTCTTATGCCTTTTATTGTTATTTTCACGCATGGTCTTTTTATAATTATTTCAGCTTATATTTTTAAACTGAATAAAATCGTTTATTCAGTAACTTCACAATCGCTTATTGGTGGACCAGGATCAGCTGTAGCTGTTGCGCAAGTGAGAAAATGGAAGAGCGGAGTTGCAATAGCTATTATTCTTGGTATTTTAGGTTATTCTATCGCCAATTTTTTTGGAAAGTTTGTATTCAATTTTCTTCAATTTATTTCACCTCTGTAAGGAAAAATATGATAAAGCAATTTTATGAAACACCAATAGAATTCGTTTATAAAACTCCCAGTCAAGAGGATATTAATTGGTTGAAGGCAAATGCAAAGCCCATGCCTATCGATCAAAACTTCCGCATAAAATCTTTGCATTCTTATAAAGAATTAAAATTAAAGGGTGTACTAAACAAGATGTACACGCGGTCAGCTTTGGTATTAAAATTAAATCAAATTCTTGAATGTCTTCCGCACAATTTTAGTTTTATAATCTTTGATGCCTTTCGAACAATTGAAACTCAGTTTGATTTATTTAGATATATCTATGAGCAACAAAAAGATTTACACCCAGCATTAAGTCATGAAGAAATTTTTGTCAGAACCAAGGAATTTGTCGTTCATCCTGACGAAACTTCTCGCTATAAAATTCCTCCACACAATAGCGGTGGGGCGGTTGACCTCACTCTGGCTGTGGATGGAAAAGCTTTAAATATGGGAACAGACTTTGACTGCGTTTCTGATTATTCACATACGAATTGGTTCGAGCAAAATTTTTCAGAAGGATCAGGTTATACTAAAGAAGAATGGTCTGATATTCGGAAAAACCGCCGTTTATTATTCAATGCTATGAAACATGTTGGTTTTGTTAATTATACTGCTGAATGGTGGCATTTTACCTTAGGTGATTGTAGTTGGGCAATAACCCACGATCTAGATTGGTATTATCCATCTTTGGAATCAGAATTATTATAGAGAGCAATTTCATGCGAGCTATCTATAATGTTAAAATCTTAGAAAGTACCAGTAGTTCACCCATTATTTATAAAATTTTGGGCACTTTTTTTGCGTTTTGGATGGTGCTATCTCTTTTTTCATCATTAATCCTTTTAGGAGTTTTGCAGGATTTAAGCTTACAAGGAACGTATTCATCAAGTTATGGAAATTTTTTTTTCATATGGGTATTTTTATCAATTATCGTTCATTTTTTATTATGGATTTTATTGAGGAATAGTATTTCGCCTTTAGTTCAGCTCATCACCCACTTCAAAAATTCAGAAACTTTGCAAGAACTGGAAATTCCAAAAAATTTATCCGAAGAAATAACCGATCTCTTTCAAATTTTAAACAAGTCAATTTTGAATTTAAAAGCTTTGCAAGAAAAAACAATTGAAGCTGAAAAAAACGCTGCTATTGCACTAACAATCCAGCTTTTAGCACATGACGTTCGCCAACCTTTTTTAATGTTGCAGACAATTTTAAAGACCTTATCCCTGCAAAAAGATATGACACAAATAAATAACTTAATTAAGACACTTGTACCTCAGGTCGAAAAAAATTTTCAAAAAGTAAATGGGATGCTGTTAGATGTTATGGAAATGGGTTATCATTCTGAAAAATTAGTATTGGAATCCATTTGTCCAGAAAAATTAATTTTTTCAGTCGTCAAAGAAAATTTGCAAATTTACAATAATACTGACATCACTTTTATCTTTGACTTTTCCCATAAGCACAAGATTAGGGTAAATATAAGTAAAATTGAGAGAGTTTTTGCTAATATATTACTCAATGCTTTGCAGGCAATGAACTTTAGTGGGAAAATATGGATACAAACCCGAGAAGTTTTAATTGAGAAAAACCTTTTTATAGAATTTTGTATAGGTAACAACAATTCATTTATTGAGAATGAAGATATTAAAAATTTATTCAATGCATTTTTTACAAAAGCAAAAAAAAGCGGGACAGGATTAGGTCTTGCTGCAGCAGAAAAAATCGTGCAGAGCCATGGAGGGCGAATCTGGTGTCAATCGGTAAAAAATGATCTTTACAAAACAGGTATGGTCGAGTTTTATTTTACTATATTGGCTTCTGAAGAACTCGCTGTGGGAAAGAAATTAAATTTTCCTACTCACAGCTCTGAACTTTATCAAAATAAATTTGAACGAAGGATAATTTAACAGTGTACTTAACTTTCTGTTACTTTGGCTCCGTTTGACTCAAGAACTTTTGCTAATTTACCTTCAATGTCTCCACGCAATGCTTTGTGAGTAAGTGCTATTTTTTCAGAACTGTGGGTACAGCTAAAACCATTATCTTCATTTTTAATATTGAAGATAACCTCACTTTTTCCAAGCTTAGAAAACATAATTACGATATTATTTTCCTTTACACTCATACTTGCAATTTTGCCAAGCTCTCGACCTGCTAAAGAATCTGTTACTTTTTTTATAAAATCAGCAGGAGAAGAGGACTCAACTGCAAAAGACTTAATCATAAAAGGTCTCCTTAAAAATTACATATATGGCTTCGTCAAAGAACTTAATTCGCTCACATGGCTTAAGTCAAGGGCATCAATCTTTTTTAGAAGTTTTATCTGCTCATCGTTGGGATTACCCATAATAACGAGAACTGGAACAATTTCTGAATCTGAAAGTCTTTTGAGAGTTTCATTTAAATTTTTTACACTGCGCTGTTTGTCTAGTTTTGCAAGTGTAAATTCAACTGGATTTACACTCGGCAATTGCCCTTTTATCAGTTGTGTGAGAATTTCATCACTTTTGTTAAATACTGTTGATTCACTTGCAAGCATTCTATTTATCATTGAGGTTCTTGCATTATCGAGTTCTTCTTGAGAAACTCCCTCTTTAATAAATTTATGCCATGTCTGCGTAGCAATGCGTATTGCTTCAGCAATTCTTTCATTTGGACTTTGAAAATTGAGATAAAAAACTCCGACATCTGTGTTAGGGAATAGAAGTGTGTCATTAAAATAGGCATGTGGTGAATAACTTATTCCTGAGTCTGCACGCATGGCTTTTGAAAAGCGATCATTACCTATTACGCCACCAGTAGAGGAAAATATTTCTTCTAAAATATCAAATTGAGTTGTTTCAATGGAATTGAGTTTGCCGAATTTTGGGTAATAGTAACGTAACGATACTGTGGATTGGGACATATCAGATTTCTTAATTATCACTGTGTTAATTTTTTTAGCATTTTGAGTATTCATTTTTCTCGATGGATACCAGGTTTTAATTGATGGCTCGAGATAAGGTATTTTACCGACAAGTTGTCGAAGGGAGTCAAAATCTTTTTGCGTAAAAGAACCTGAAATAGATACATTCAGGCCATTTTTAGAAATTGTTCTTTTATAAATATTTTTAATCTGATCGTAGGTCACCTTTTTAATAACACTTGGTGAAACTCTTTCAATGGATTTAGCAAAATAATGTTCTTTGCCGAAAGCAAGTTTAGTTGCCTCGATATCAATAAAACGATACTGTTTTTCAATTGTATTACTATCCATTAGATTATTAAATGCATCTATAGATTGTTGCTTCCATAAATCAAGAGCTTTTTCTTCAAATTTGGGTTTCAAAATCATATTGTTTACAAGAGATAGCAATCGAGGAAAGTCCTCTGATAAAGCATCGGCAGTGATAACAAATTGTCCTAATGGTGTAATACTAGAGCGAATATTTATTCCATATTCAGTGGTGTAATTTTGTATTTGATCGAAATTTAAATCGCCAAATCCTCCAAGTGTGATAAGATCTGAAAATGCACCAAAAGCAGTTCTTTCACTTTCAGGAAAAGCATAGACACCGCCTGAAAATACGAATGTAACTTTAAATTTCAATGCTGTGCTGCTGTGTAAGCTATAAATTGCAGCCCCTCCATCAACAGGAATTCTTGTGTAGTTAATACTTGGCCACTTAATAGATCTCCAATCGAGTTCTACTGGTTTTATAGACACAGCTGGTCTTATACTCTTCAGTGAATCTTGAGAAAATGCAGATGGAAATGTCGCACAAGATAATAAAAGTGAAATGATTTTAAAATTCATGTATCTGATTCCTTATCGAATACTTTTTTGAAATTCTGCATACATATCTGAACATGTAGGTGCTTCCTGAGGGGTTACTATCCCTGTGAGATAGTATTTTTGTGGAGAAATATTTTCGTGTATCCACTGTCTTAAATTTTCAGTAGTAATTGATTTAACTATTTTTTCTGCTTGTCCAGAAGCATTAAAATCATTTAGAAAAAAAGTATTATCTAGCACAGTATTGGTTAAAGCCGTCATTCTTTCAGCAGTGTCAGCATTTGAAACAGCAAGTTGTTTTAAAATTTGTCTTCTTATTTTTTCGCTAATTGGTTTATTTAAAACCTCTTGAACACCTTTTTGCCAAAATTGGAGGACTGGTTCATATTTTTGTTCTTTAGTTAAAGAGAAATTAACAACAAATGGATTGTTTTGCTTCTGCCAATAAGTTTTGTAGAAATTAAAATCGGTGACGAGTTTGTCCTTCACCAAACGACGTTCAAAAGTACCATTTGGATTGTCATCAAGCATAGCCTGAAAAACAATGGAGTAAATTAATTCCTTTAGATTCCCATTAGCTGCTGGATAAACAATTTTAAATCTTTTGTTAAAAATAGGTGCGCTGCATATAAATTTTTTACCAAGGTCACGTGTATAATAATCAGCAGGATATTTTGCATGTTGCTCTGTTACTTTACCTTGCCAAGAAGAGAAATATTTTTGCACCATTTGAGCGACATTTTTTTGTTCGAATGGCCCACCCACAATCATAATTGTATTATCTGGTGTGTAGTATTTTTCATAAAAGCTTTTGGCTGCATTTATACTCATTTCTTCAACATCTTTTTTCGATCCAATAGTCAACCATTCCATTGAAGTGCCACGTTCAGTGATGCTGCGAATAAACTCGTTACTGCGTTGAAGAGGGTCATTTTCTACTCGTAATTTTCTTTCAGAGATAACGGCGCCTTTTTCAATTGAAAAATAAGGTTCTGCAAGGTCGAGTTTCGTAAAGCGATCTGCCTCAAGTTTTAACATAGTTTCCAATGCTGGCCCGGGAAAAGTTGTATAAAAAGTAACAAAAGAATCGCTCGTGCCTGCATTGCCACTTCCGCCAACGGAATTAATTGTGCGATCATAATATCCTTCAGGATGGTCTTTTGTTTTTCTAAACATCATATGTTCAAAAAAATGTGCTAAGCCTGTGATGCCTTTTTGCTCTCTATTGCTACCAGCATCAAGAATAAATTGAATTGTTGCAATTGGATTTCTATTGTCAGGAATGACTATAAATTTTAAACCATTTTCTAGTAAATATTGATAAGCTTGAATAGATGAGCCAGGAATTATGGGAGCTGATTGGATAAATTTAGGTTCAACATTGGTTTTTTGAACAGAAGTTACTTCTTTTGCTTTTGGTAGATCTAAAGCTACTGGTGCTGCATAAGTAAAATTTGGAATAATACTGATAAAGGCAAGAGAATAATTTTTTATGAAAAAATCAGTCATTTTCTTGCGCGTTTGTTTTAAGTCAAGATTGCGCATTTTAAATTAATCCTTTCTAATATATTTTTGTGCATACTCCCGAACTCCAGCTTCAGCAAGAATATGAAATGTGCGAACAAGACGAATGTCTTCTGGAGGAAATTCATCGAGCTTTGCATAAATGATGCTTTTCCCACTTTGTTTTAAAATTTTTAGGATGTGTTGGGAAGGGGGATGATTGGAAATAAATAAGATATTTTTATGTGCAGTCGACAAGGCTCCTGCTAATATTAAACATTCTGTAGAATTTTGTGCGTAATGTGTAATAAAAGGATTTCCCCAAGGGTTTTCCATTCCACTTGGGAGCGGTATGACTGCAAATCCACCGAATTCACTTTTCGCAATTCCTGGACCAATAAGTTTGTCCTTAAATGGGGTCGCATAAAACATAAGATTGCTATCATCATGCTGTTCAGCCAGCCAAAAGGATTTCCAAGAATAATAACTATCTTTATTTGCTTCTGCAAAACTAAATACAACGGCACCTATATCAGCTTTGCCTAGGTGTTGTAAATCTTTAATTATTATTTTTTCTTTATGCCAATTTCTAATTGTTTCTCGTAAATCTAAGCCATCACAAAAATCTGCTTGTAATTCACGAAAAACGATTTCTTGTGAGTGGAGTTTTTCTTTCATATTCTTTTTTACATTGGCAGCTAAACGCTCCATGAAAATATCTTCACTTGGAAAGGAACAAGAATAGGGATGATCTTCATTTACCCATGAATTATCTGCATATTTTTCTTCACTCACGGGTTGAACTTTATATGCTTTTTTTGCTTTATCAACAGATTTAAGTTTAGTCTTATGAAAACTTTTTTTGCTTTGCAGTGTTTCAAATTTTTGTATACTTATTTTTGTCGTATTTTTTATAAAATGATTCAGAGGTAAATGCACAATTGGTAAAGTCGATGAAAAGTTAGAGTTTATAGGAAAATCTTTACATTCTTTTAGTAATTCAAAGGCGAAGTTTGAGTCTATCACAGCACTTGCTGATAATAAGAGATCGAAAGTGCTTGGGAAAAGTGCGTTTCGATCTTGAGCAAGGCGATATACAAAACGAAAATAATCTCTTTCTTGGCCAGCATTGATTTTAAATTTTGTCCATTCTGCATATCGCTCGGCTGTTCTTATAAAGGCCTGTGAAAAACTGTATCGAGCAAATTCTAACCAACTTTTTATTTTTTCATTCTTTTTAAGAAGATCATGGACAAAAAAACCTGGTACAACAGCATAATCTGCAGCTGTTTCTGGAGTAGGTTGGCATAAATACAAATTTCTTGCATGATTTTTGCTTTTTAAATTCTTAAAATCAATAATGTTTTTGCTAAAAATATTATTGAATTCATTTTTATTTTTAAATAATTTTAGGGTACTTTCTATTTTTTTAAATAATTCAATTCCACAAATAATAAGGATTTCATCGTCAGAATGGGAAATTATATATTTAATAATTTTATGTGCTGTCTGCTCAAGATTATTATGGATATAATTATGATTATCTCCGCTCAAATTTAAAGACTCACGCAATTTTAACTGCAACCAAGTGAGACTCGCACCAGATGTTTGTAATTCTGGAGAGAGGTAAGATGATAGATTGGGATTTAATTTACTTAAAATTTGCCATTGCAAATAACTTTCAATCCCTCCAACACAATAAATCTCAACGGGATTGGTAAAGAGCTTATTTAGGATAAAACGGCGAGAATCGAGCGATTCAACAAAAACAACAGGATTATTTTGCATTTGTGCAATGAGATTGTCATCGCTTTCCTGATAGGTAGATTGTTCGATTGTTTTTTTACTTGCAAGTGTCACAGGGTTAGGAAAACTTTTTATGAGTTGAGGAAGAATTTCGCTCGTTTCTTCGGGCCAATCAACTAAAATATGTGTGCATTTCTGCAATGGATTTTGAGGAGATTGTATTATATTTTTTAAGATACAATTCTCTTGCAAATTCATATTGCAAAGGGGTAAAAAGCTAACGTTACAATTGGTTATATACTTTTCAAGAAATTGAGAACGAATTCTCCCAAGAGTAAATTCCCAACCTAAAAAGCTTTCTTCATCTTTAAAGTTTTTTAGGCGTGCTTTCTCAAACTCAAAAAAATAATTGTCAGATAATTGAATTTTTTTACCTTTTAATTTTTGATTTTTCATCACACTGGTCTTAAATTTGGGCGTGAAGAATTATTGTCATTTTGCATTTGATCATCAGAAGGAAAATATTTCAAAGCTTCTTCTCCTAGAATAGAATAAACACTCGTTTTTAGAGCTTTAGGTAAACTCAATTCTTTATTTAAGGAACGGAGTCTTTGAGCGTATTTTGCAATTTGAATTCCATCTCGAACGGAATATGTTTCGTCATATTTATGAGCGATGGATAAAAAACTGACGAGCAAAGTTAATAAATTTTCTTCGACATAGGGAACTGCATAACGAACAATCCGAGCTTCTGTTTCAATATCGGCAAAATCTAAAAATATTTGTGGATTGAGTCTGCTTTGTATATATTCTGGTAAATCGTAAACACTTGAATCATCATTCATTGTCGTAACAAAACGAAATTCTTTATGTGCATGTAAACGAACTCCAGCAATAACAGAATCTACATAACGTCTGTGATCAAGCAACGAAGCTAAACTTGCCCAACTTTTTTCCGACATTCTGTTGCCTTCATCCAAAATACACACACCTCCAACGATCATTGCTGTCACGAGTGGACTTGCAACATATGAAATTTGTTTTCCTTCAGTGATGACTGGAGTGATGATGAGGTCATCTGGACGAGTGTCGCTTGTGCCTTGCATTAAAAAGACAGGATAATTTAGCTCACGTGCAACGGCTACGGCTAAAGTTGTTTTACCTACACCAGGTTTGCCCACAAGGCGGGGATTCATTGGTAAATCATCCTGAGAAAGGCGAAGCCAAGATGCTCTCAATTGATGCGCAGAAATATCATTTCCCAACCAATTTGCATCGACTTCATACTCTTTTGCTAAGCGAACTGTGATGTTACCTATTTGAACGTGATCTTGTTTTATATCCATATTATTTTTTGTCATTTTATTTCCTTTCCCTAATCGGGGCATTTTGAGATTACCCTAAGTTTATGTAACGGGAAAGAATGTAAGGCGGAGCTTTATTTTTGTGCGTTTATAATATTTTACAATAGATAAAATAATATAAATAAATTTAATATATTTATAATTAATATAAAGTAATTTGTTATTTATTTTGTTTTTTATAAATATATTGTTTCCGGTAGAAATGGTGAAAAATAAACTTAGACGGTGAAAATGTGAGTGTAATAGTCTATTTTTTTCCAGGCACTTTTCCCGAGGAGCATAAATTCTTGCTGGGACTAGGTGTGCACGGTGAAAAGGCTCAAGGATCTGATTCAGCATATTCGAATAAAATCAATTATATTTCTTTTCAAGTAGGTGGAGAAATTGGCTTTAAAATTAATGATCCAAATTGGCTCAGTGTATATAGTATTATTTCTTTTAATTATTCTCCTAGTACTATGTATAAAAATTATTTAATAATCAATGGGTGTGCTGTAACAGAGAGTTTAAAGATAAACAAAACTCACCTGAAAATAAAGAATATTAAAGCTGCTGATTTATAATCCTTTATTAACACTGTTCATTTGAGATTAATATAAAAAAATAAAAAGTGTCAAAATATATTTCAAACTCTAATATTTGTTAATTTAATTAATATATGATAATTTTTATAAAGATGTATTTAAATTAATGAAAAGGAGATAAGATGCAACTTAGGAAGTTTTATTTAATAATTATTCTTCTCAGTTTATACTTTGCTCTATCTCTCGAAAGAAATATTTACTCTTCTGAGCTCATGGTTGAGGGAGGTTATTCTAAAGTTACTTTTGGAGAAAGTACTTTTGAAGGAGAAAATGCAAGTTTAAGAGTCTATTTTTTTCCAGGTTCAGGAAACACATCTCAGTTTTTACTTGGGCTCGGCGTGCGTGGAGAAATGACCCAAGGGTCTACCTCAACTACTACTTACACAAGTTCGAGCAAGTATAGTATTTTTCAAGTGGGTGGTGATGCTGGATTTAAAATAAAACCAGCAGATTGGATAAACTTATATACAATTATTTCTTTAAACATTTCTCCATATGCAGCATATGAAAATGATTTAACAGTTGGCGGTAGTTCACAGGCGATAAATCCTACTGTAAATTCAGATTGGAATATCGGTGCAAGCTTTAAAGCATCCATAAATTTATCAAATAGATTTGCAATAGGTGGAAGTGTTTTTGTTGCAAGAGGTGTATCAAATTATGCAGATGCAACGTTTAATAATGTGACTGTTTCTGGTTCTTCTGGTGGATATAATATTTTAAATTATAATATAATTATTTCTTATCTTTTTAATTAATGATCTATTCGTTTCAGGTAAATGCATCTCAAGTATGAAATCTTTTATGATCTTCTTTTTTTATGCATAGAATAAATTATTTGAGTTTTATTTCAATCACTTTAATATGAATTAATTCTGTTAAGTTCTAAAGTCAAACAATTATCCGGCAATTTTTTTTTTTTTCTATATATAGACTTTATTTCATTTTTAAGTGAGAATAAAATGCATAAATTTTTTCATTTATAGTTTATTTTAAAAAGAGGAAAAATCCATGAGTAAAATACTTTTAACAACATATGGCTCATATGGAGATTTACATCCTTTTATTGCAATGGGAAAAGCACTTATCAATGTTGGACATAAAGTAACTCTTATGAGCCATATACAATACAAAGAGATAGTCGAAAATTTTGGAATTCATTTTATACCAATGCGTCCAAGCGAAGAAGATTTTGGCTCAGATGATGTATGGCCAGGAAAAGCGCATGATCCCAAAACAGGGACGCTGTATTTTATGAAGGAATTGATACTTCCATATTTAAATGAAAGTTATGAACTACTCGAAAATGAAATACCAAAATACGATCTTGTTATTCCCCATACATTTACATTTGCGGCACCATTGGTTGCTGAAAAGCACAATATTCCATGGCTTTCCTGCTTATTGCAGCCATGTGCTATTTTTTCTGCTTATGATCCTCCATTTGTAGGGAAATTTAAATATTTAAGTTATATTAAGTTTTTAGGGCCTCGTGTTTTAAATTTAATATGTCATTTAATGATGAAAGATTTTAATAAAAATTTAAAACCAGTTGTGCAATTAAAAAAAAAATTAGGTTTAGAAAATAATTATAAAAGGGGTGCAATTTGGGATTATTCTAAAAACGGAATTTTAGCATTATTTCCAAAAGAGTTTTCTATTGAAAAACCTGATTGGCCTAAGGAAATTTACAATTTAGGTTTTCCATTATTTGATCAAGAAAACTCAAATGATATATCATCGGGATTAAGGAATTTTATTGATAAGGGTGAGGCGCCCATTGTATTTACTCTTGGATCCACTATAGTCAAAACAAAAAATGATTTTTATATAAATGCCTTTAAAGCAATTAAAGAGATCGGTTGCCGTGCTATCTTTTTAGTCGGAAAAAAACCGCAAAGAATCCCAGAGCAAGCTTATCTCTCATCAAATATTTTTATTTCGAATTATGAACCTTTTTCAGTTTTGTTCCCTTATTGTTCTATGGTTGTACACCAATGTGGAATAGGCACAACAGGGCAAGCGCTTGCAGCTGCAAAACCACAGATTCTTATTCCATTTTCGCATGATCAACCAGACAATGCTCGAAGAGTTGAAAAACTTGGGATAGGAATTTCTATCCAAAGCCAGAATTTAACACAAAAAAATTTAGTTCAAGCAATAAAAAAAATCAAATTCACTTTATCATTTGCTCAAAATGCTGAGAAATTTGCGCAAAATATAAGACAAAATAAATTTGATGAAAATTTAATAAATATTATCAATAAAAAATTAAAATAATTATCGACTCGTATGTCCAAGAGAACGCAAACGATTGCCACTGTTTAAGCGACTGCGGATGTGCGCTGCTTTGTCAGCATAACCAGGTTTACCCATTAATGCGAACATATTATTTTTGTAATCTTCAACTCCTGGTTGATCAAAAGGATTTATTCCTCTTGCATAACCACCAACACCACAGGCAAACATATTTATGTACATCCAATATCCAAGCCACCATGCATTCATTTCAGGAAGTTCCCAAATAAGTGTGGGAACTTTACCATCCGAATGTGCTAAAAATGTTCCCTGTTGCGCTTCATTTTGAACGTGAGAAAGTTCGTGACCAGTTAAGAAATCAAATCCATCATTTAAAGAACAATTTGGAATTTTAATTTTTCTTTTTAGAGATCCTTTTGCAAGGGAATATTCATCTGTAACCTTTAAGTGGGTTGCAAATAAATGTCTTTCGCCATCCTGAAAATATTGGCCTAGAGAATGTAAATCTGTTGTGAAGTTAGCGCTTGCAGGAAATATCCCTGAATTTTCTTTGCCATCGCTCTCACCGAAGAGCTGCTTCCACCATTCAGCGATGCCTTTTGCTTTAGGTGACCATGTGCAGAGGGATTCTATTTTATATTTATTTGTATACAGAATATTGCGAATACCTGCATAACAAAGGGCAGGATTTGTTTCAAGAGAATGGTTTTTTTCGGAAGTGCTATCATAAAATGCTTGTTCGGCACCTGCAACAAATTCTGTTACATTAACGCCAGCAATAGCTAAAGGTAACAATCCAACAGGCGTAAAAATAGAGTAACGACCTCCAATATTTTTAGGTATTGGATAATGTGGATAGTTATTCTCTTTGGCAATTTTTAATAAGGTTCCATCATTGGGATCGGTAATAGCAAATATCCTGTGACTTGCTTCTTCACAGCCAAAGCGATCATCTAAGTATTGCTTTAAAATACGAAATGCCAATGCAGGTTCTGTTGTCCCACCTGATTTTGAAACTACGATGAGACTTGGGGAATAAGAATCTAATGCATCAAGTAATTCAGAAAGTTCATCGAGGGCAATATGATGTCCAGCCCAAAATAGAATCGGCCGGCGGTGGAGAGACTCTTGATTCACAATTGCAAAAGAGTGCGTTAGAGCTTCATAGACAGCTTTTGTACCTAGTAGGCTTCCGCCTATGCCAACGACAACAACAGCATCGGAATGATTACAAATAGTTTCCACCTGTTTTTTAATGGATTTTAGAACAGATTGTGCCTCATCCTTTACATAATCTACCCAGCCTGTAAATTCAGGGCTTTTCCCTTTACCTGTGATAAGAGATTTTTTGGCTGAAATAAGATTGCTTGTTTCATTAGCTAAATGTTTTTCAATAGGAAAAACATCGTGAACTTTTGTCCAATCCAATACTAATCTTTTCTCTTGTGTCATGTCATCATTCTCCTAAAAAAAACAGCACAGTCACATCAATCCATCACACAGACTTTATTCATTTGCAATAGGATAGAGCTTAACCAGAAAATTACAGTTATTAAAATAATATAAATATGTAAATATATATTGCAAATTTAAAATAATTCTTAATAATTATTAAATTGAAAATCGTGAAATTGTTAAGTATAGTTTTTCTGATAGAAGTGAAACTATACTTAAAAGGAAAAATTATGCAAAAGAATTTCTCGAATCACTCCCCAGCGACTGGTAATAAGATATGTGAAATTGAAATAACAAGCCCAGAGGCACTGCAAGAAGTGATAATAAAAGCTCATTCTGCTTTCGAAATTTGGGCTAAAATGAGCGGGTTTGAGCGTGGAAAGATTTTGTCAAAAGCAGCGCGCATTATCCGTGAACGCTGCTTTGAAATTGCTCAACTTGAAGTTTTAGACTCTGGTAAACCTATAAGCGAAGCTCTCGAAGTTGATATCCCTTCTTCTGCTGATGCTCTAGAATATTATGGTGGTTTGGCTCCGAGCATTCATGGTGATCACATTCAATTAGGTCGCTCTTTTGCATACACAAAGAGGGAACCTATTGGTATTTGTGCAGGAATTGGTGCTTGGAATTATCCATTTCAAATTGCTGCGTGGAAATCTGCACCTGCATTGGCAAGTGGCAATGTTATGATTTTTAAACCATCGGAATTAACCCCAATGACAGCAGTGAAATTGGAACAAATATACTTAGAAGCCGGTATGCCTGCAGGTGTGTTCCAAATAGTGCAAGGTGGTAGAGACGTGGGAGAAATGCTTTCATTGCATCCAGAAATTCGAAAAATTTCCTTAACAGGATCCATTCCTACAGGAAAAAGAATTGTAGAAAATTCGGCTAAAAATTTAAAACAAGTGAGTCTAGAATTAGGAGGAAAATCACCTCTTATTATATTCGATGATTTTGATATTGATAAAGCAACATCTATAGCAATCCTAGCGAATTTTTACACTCAAGGTGAAATATGCTGCAATGGAACAAGAGTATTTGTGCATAAAAAAATAAAAGAAAGGTTTTTAGAAAATTTAATACAGAAAGTTACAAAAATAAAAATTGGAGATCCATTTGATTCCACGACCCAAATGGGATCACTTATAAGTAAACAACATTTAAATCGGGTTTTAGATTATATTGAGTCAGGTAAAGCAGAAGGTGCAACCCTATTATGTGGTGGGGCTCAGCCAGATTGGAGCCCAAGTCAAGTAAAATTTGCTAACGGAAATTTTATTTTACCGACAGTATTTTCTAATTGTCATGATGAAATGCGAATAGTGAAAGAAGAAATATTTGGGCCAGTTATGTCTGTGCTCGATTTTGAAAGTGAAGATGAAGTTATTCGCAGAGCAAATAGCACTGAATATGGATTGGCTGCTGGTGTACTCACCAACAATTTAAAAAGAGCACACAGAGTCATAGATCAAATTCAAGCAGGAATGTGTTGGATAAACAATTATAATTTATCACCTATAGAAATTCCATTTGGTGGAGTTAAAGGTTCTGGCTTTGGTCGCGAAAATGGTTTAGCTGCTATTGAATGTTACACTCAATTAAAAACAGTTTATGTTGAAATGGGAGAGTGACGAAGTATTTTTTTGGCGGGATTTTAAACATATAAGTCTCGATTATTTTCTTATTTCTCGGTAAAAGAAACAGCATACTTTCAGGGCAGAGTTTCTGACCACAAATGCCCATCAAGAATGCTTATCTTTTACCTAAATTGCAGTCTAAATTTGTTAACTTATATTTTAAAATCGTTTTTTGGGTGACTTCAAGAGTTACGTTCAGGCCTGACTTCATCATTCTCCGCTGCGTCGTAAAAGTTAATGTTACTTAGCATAAATTATGAGTGGACGAATTAAATACAAAACCGATCTGAAAAATTATTAAGCAATTGAGAATTTTCTCAAAATATTATTAATGCTTAGTTTTTAATCATTTTGTAATATTTTAAAAAATATATAAATTTTAATATTGACATAATATTTTGTTTAAATTATTAATTTATTAATCAATATTTATATTTTTTATAAATATATTATTTTATAATATATTTATTTTTGGGGGGTATGTGCTTTGTCTAAAAAAAGAGTATTTGTTGCCTTAAATTCAATTTTTTTCTTAATATCTTGTAATAAAAATGTTGAAAGTGAAAAACCGCATGTTATTAATGCAATAGAACGTAACAATTCTACAAACAGCATTCAAGAGTGGCATTTACCAGAGCTAAGTATTGCTGAAAAAAAAGATATCGTTAAATCTGTGCAAACGGTTTTCACAGACTTCTATGTAAATAGGCTACAAAAGCTTGAAGAATTTAATTTTGATTCAAAAGAAGCTGTTAAGAATTTAACCGAAAGTATGGATTCTGATATTCTCTTGAAAAATATAATGAATGTATTTAAGCAGTCTCGGGATCTGCACACATCATTTTCATATCCTTACCCTGCCAGATGTTTTTATGCTTCAATACCCTTGGCGGCAACTATTATATATGATGATATAAATGATTCTGAAGGAAAAACTGAAAAGATAATCATCGATGGGCGTCTTTCAAAAAACTTGGATCCACAAACATATACTGAGGAACAAAATCGACAATTTACTTCAATTAATCGTGGTGATGAAATTATCTCCATCACAAATATTGGTGTTGAAGGTGAAACAGCGACTGAAGTTAATGCAAAAGAAGCTTTAAAAATTCTGGAGATAATATCGCAGGGTGCCAATGATGATTCTTCAAAAACAAGATCAGTGAATAATTTATTCTGGCGAAATGGTTCGAGTGGTAAGACTCCAGTCGGGACAGTTAAAATAAAGCTCAAAAAAGCAATTGACGGAAGTATTGACGAGTTTATTATTCCCTGGAAAACGATAATTTCACAAGAAGAAAATTGTGCATACTTGCACACAGACTCTGCGCAGGTTCAAACAAATAATTCAGGATATAAGAATGCTGCGGCTGATATCGAAATTAACGAAACTGATATAACTTTAGAATCAAACATTAAGACGCAATTAATTACATATAAAAATAAAAAAATTGCTTATATTTCAATAGGTATTTTTCTTCCATATGGGCAAATAAATCCAGAAAAATATTTATATATGCGGGAGAAAATATTTGGCAATATTTTAGGATTAAGGGAATTCTTAATTAAGAATAAACATGATATTGATGGTATATTGATAGATGTTCGTGATAACCCAGGTGGTTTTGGAAGTTATGCTCAGTTAGTAGCAAACTTATTTACAAATAATTTCGTTGAAAATATAAAATTTGAAACTCTTGTTTCTCCCACAAACTACCAAACGTTTTATAATCTTGAGCTAAATCGTTACTATAGCAGATTGAACACTTTAGACCCATTAATTAAACCATTATTGGAAACACCTAATCTGATGGGTTACTATTTAAAGGAACAAAGATATCAGTTAGACATTAATCAACGTAAATTTTTTATTTCTCCAGAAAATCTTTTTGATGGTGATGAAAATGATACCTTGCCTTTAAGCTTTAACAAATCAGAAACAGAAATAATAAAACCTATAATAACTGATAAACCTATAGCTGTATTGACAAATAGCAATTGCTATTCAGCATGTGAAGTTTTTGTTTCACATATGAAGGATTATCGAATTGGCAAGATATTTGGCGAGTCCCTCAGGACTGGGGGAGGAGGAGCGAATGTAATTGTTTGGGATGATTTTGTAAAACCAGTTGTAATTAATAACGATGGTGATAAATTACCAATTATCCCTAATGGTACTAAACTTCCTAAAGGAATGAGCATAACGTTCGCATGGAACAAAGTTATTCGGCATAACGCTGAAAATGAAAGAGAAAAATATATTGAAGGTGAAGGCGTTTTGGCTGATTATGTATATAGAAAAACCATTCGAGATCTCGATGAAGACAGTGCTGAGATTAA
This sequence comes from Fluviispira vulneris, assembly GCF_014281055.1. Lineage (NCBI taxonomy): Bacteria > Pseudomonadati > Bdellovibrionota > Oligoflexia > Silvanigrellales > Silvanigrellaceae > Fluviispira > Fluviispira vulneris. The sequence continues at coordinate 19,057 of NZ_JACRSE010000001.1, forward strand.
AACAAAAATATTTGAAGATTTGATAGATGAACATAATTATAGGGGTTTTTATCTTAATCGATAAGAGTTAAAAAAGAATTTTACAATTTAAAATTCTTTTTTAATATAAAAATATTTATAAAATAAAAGTGAATATATTGACAAGTTAACAGTAACTCAATATATTCACTTTTATTTTTCCGGTGTAGACAATTCTGAAATATTTTTTGAAAAAGGATATGCTTTATGCTTCGTCTAAAGAAATCAGTGCTATTGAGTTCTGTTTTATTAACTGTAGCTTGCCAAAAATCTGATCTAAATAATTCTGAAATTCAAATAAATGAGTTGGAAAAAAAGTCTTCAAGTTCTGAAAAATATCAGTGGCAGCTTCCAGAATTAAATTTACAGGAAAAAAAAGACTTAGTCAGTTCAGTTAAAACCGTATTCAACGATTTTTATGTTAATAGAAATCAGAAAGTCATCGATTATAATTATGATGCTATTGCACAAGCAAATAAACTAGATGAAAATATGGATTCTGAAAATTTGTTGAAAAGTACAATGGAGATTTTTTTTAATATTAGAGATTTGCACACAGGTTTTATTTACCCTGTCCCAGCGCGTTGTTATTCTGGTGGTTTTCCAATTACTGTTGGCTTAAGTTACGATGAAAAATATGGATACAAGGAAAGACTTATTGTCTCTGCAAAATTGACACCAAGTTTATCTTTGTCAAATGTTTCTGCAGAAGCAAAATCGGATTTTGAAGCACTTTCTGTTGGGGATGAAATATTAACCATCCGAAACATCGGGATTGAAGGTTATGAAAATCAAGAAATATATGCAAACACTGCGATAGATCTTATCGGAAAAATTGGACGAGGAGCGAATCCAGAAGCTTTTAAATCGCGTGCTTTGCAACGTCTTTTCTCACGCAATGGTCGTTATATTAAAATACCAGAAGGTAATTTCACTTTAAAGGTAAAGCGAGCATCAGATGGAAAAATTGTAAAATACACTTTACCTTGGCTTACATATGTATCTGGTGAGCAAATATGCAATGATTATTTTAATAAAAAGTCACCGAGAATAGAAAATGGTTTAGAGAGCATAGATAATAGTGTTGAAAATATTTATGAAAAAAATAATAAGAAAAATGAAGAAACATTTGTAAAAGATCTTTACACTAACAGCACCTCAAATCAAAATATTGTAAAATATATTGCAAAATATAAAAGAAAATCTATAGCCGTTATTCGGATAAATAGATTTATTCCAGATGGTGATTTTAGCTATTCTGATTATTTAGTTGCAAGAAAATATATTGAAAATGAGGTAAATGATATTCGTAAATTTATTATGCATAATAGAAGTAAAATTCAAGGTGTATTGATAGATGTTCGTGGTAATGGTGGTGGCTTTGGCAGTTTCCCTCAACTCATTGCAAATGCTTTTACACATAAATTTGTCAAAAATTTAGAAGTGCGCCCTTTAGTTTCAAAAACCAATCGAGATACCTTTTATAATTTAGAGATGTCACGTTATTTTGCTAGATTAAATACGACAGATCCAATGCAAGGTCCAAATTTAAGCACAGTTAATGAAATGGATAGCTATTTAGCTGACAGCAATTATAGTGAACAAATTCAATCGAGAACCTTATTACTTTCATCAGCAGATCGCTATGATGGAGATGAAAATGATGCATTGCCAGAAACTTATAACAAAAAAGACACTGAAATACTTAAGCCTGTATTGACAATTAAACCAATTGCTGTTCTGACAAATAGCAATTGTTATTCTGCTTGTGATGTTTTTGTTTCCTTAATGAAAGACTATAAAATTGCCAAAATATTTGGAACTGCAAAACAAACAGGTGGCGGAGGGGCAAACGTAATTGAGTGGAAGGATTTTTTAACTCCTGTAGTTGTTGACGAACTAGGAACCAAAATATCTATTATTCCAAACGGTTCTCAGCTTCCGCGTAATAGTGAAATTCGTTTTGCTTGGAATAAAATATATCGTCCATATGCAGTAAAAGATTATGAGAAATATATAGAAGGAGTTGGTGTTGTTACAGATTATGTTTATAGACAGACAACTCAAGATTTAATAAACAATGATAAAATTGTATTTAGAAAAATATTTGAAGATTTAATCGATCCAAAAAATAGCAAAGGATTTTATTTAAAGCGCTGGTAATTTATTTTAAATATAATTTTCATAAATTTAATCTATTTATTAATATATAGAAATTACATAAATTAAAGTCAATATTAAATATTCTTGACTTATTATTGTAAGTAATTTAAAAAATAATAAAATTTTGTTATTGTTCACGTTTCTTTCAAAAAAAATCATTTATTCTATGTATTTTTTAAAATATCAACTTTAGAAGTCAGTAAATGACTTTATGCGAAAAAATAAAAAATAAATTATTGATAAAAATCAATATAAATTAATAAATCCACTCATCATTCTTTAAAAAATTTATTTATCCAATAAACTGTTTCACAGATTTTAATTTTAACCATGAATTATAGGAAGAGAAATTATGAGTCGATTAAAAACGCTTATTGCACTGAATACGATTGTCTTTCTCTCTGCGTGTCATAAATCGGATAATACCGCCCAAGTCAGTTCTTATACAGATAAACCTTGGGAGCTACCAGAGTTAACAATAGAAGAAAAAACTAACTTAGTGGATTCTGTGCAGACCGTATTTAGCGAATATTATGTGAATGATTTTCAGAAAAATAATTTACACAACTTCGATGCCTTTAGTGAATCTTTAAAACTAAATAAAGAAATGGATTCAGAGACTCTTTTAAGAGAGACAATGAGGATTTTTAATAAAAATGGTGATATTTATACTAAATTTACCTATCCTAGCCCAGCAAAGTGTCTCAATGCTCATTTTTATTTTGATGTTGCTTTGGCTTATGATGATCCATCTGATAAAGAAGGAAAATTGGTTATATCAAAGAAATATTCTATAGATACTATTCCTTTGAGTCGAGAAGAAAAAATTGATTTTAATAATATTCAAGTGGGTGATGAACTCATTTCAATTTCTAATATTGGCCTTGAAGGGGAAACTGAAGAAGAAATAAGTGCCCTTGAAGGGCTCAATCTCTTAATGAAACAGGTTTCAGGTCTCACGGACGAAGAGAAAAGGGATCAAGCCCTGCAGAGATATTTTCTTCGCGAAGGTGATGAAGGGAAAATTCCTGAAGGATACTTTACCGTAAAAATAAAAAGAAGTGCAGATGCTCAGATTGTTACCTATACATTTCCATGGTGGCGTTATGTAAATTATAAATGTCATGGAGGTGAACCTGTCACGCGAGAAACTATTATAAACAAAGACGAGGAAAAGAAAACAGACAATGATCCGACTTTAAAGGCTGAATATCTTTCTGGGGGAAGTGCAAATATTGTTGAATATGCTGGAAAGTCATTTGCAGTTATAAGAGTTAGCAAATTTGTGAAAAATAAAGCACATGAAATAGATGAAGTAGAACGCATTAAAGATTTTTTAGAAAAAGAAAGGAACAAGATTGATGGAGTTCTCTTTGACCTAAGTGGGGATTATAATTTTAACAATTATTTCTCTTATGCGACATCACCTGTTGCTTTGGCAAGTTTATTTACTACGCAAGATATCTCTTATCCAAATGTTATTTTAAGAGTTTCAGATTCAAATCGAGAGACATTGGCTAATAATCTTTTGCTTTACTCAAATTTAAATGAAAAATTAGATGCTTTTATTTTTGATAAAATTGGAAAATTTTTAAAAGATGAGACTTATAAAGAACAAATTAAAAATCGCTCATTATTTACCAATCCATTTAATTTATTTGATGCAAATCATGATGATATCTACAAAAAATATTCAAAAAAAATTATAACTAAAGGCATTCTCACTGACAAGCCCATAGCAATTTTTGCAAATAGTGACTGCAGTTATGCTTGTAATACATTTGTTTCATTTATGAAAGATTATAAGATTGCAAAAATATATGGGACAAGCAAACAAATAGGTGGAAGAGACATAAATATTTTCTCTTGGAAAGATTTTGCATCAACAATCATTTCTCCTCGAGTAACAATAAAATCCCTTATCCCAAATGCCAAATCTTTGCCTAAAGGCAGTGATATTTCCTTTGCCTGGGGGCAAACAGTGCGGGAACATGCGAGCAGCAATGAAAAGTATTTAGGTGGTAATGGAGTCTTGGTTGATACAGTTTACTTAGAGAACCGCGATGACATTATAAATAATGATCGTAATATTTTTAATAAGATTTTTGCAGATATGGCAGATCCAGAGAATAGCAAAGGTTTTTATTTAAATCGTCCATAAGAAAAGAGATAGGGTTTGTGTTTAACCCTAGTCTTTATTTTTTAAATTTTCTCTTCCCTAAGTCTTACCCACAGACGCTATAAAAATAATTTCGTCAAATAGATCATCAAAACGTTCATCGTGACTGATAACAATTATAAACTTATCATCTGCAATGTTTTTAATTTCCGTCATAACGGCACTGGCACTGTCATTATCAAGACCAGCCGTGGGTTCATCAAAAATAAAAAGATGTTTGTTTTCTACAAATAATGTTCGCGCAATCGCAAGACGTCTTTTTTCACCGCCCGAAAGGTTTTTTCCAGCTTCAGATATATATTCATTTAAACGATTCTTTTTGCCTACTTGTGCTCCTTCCCAGAGAAATCTTTGTAATAATTGTGAAACTGCTTCTTTGTCTGTATTTTTATTTCCAAGACAAATATTGTCTATGATTGAATCATCAAAAAACAGAGGTTCTTGTTGAACTTGAATGGATAATGCTTGTAATTCAAGTGGTGTGATAATTTTATTATCACACCCAATACTTCCACTCGTTTGCTGGATAATTCCATTTAAGATTAAAGATAAAGTTGTTTTTCCGCTACCAGAAATCCCCTTGAGGCCGAGAATTTTTCCCCTTTGCTACTGGAAATTTATATTTTGAAAGTATGAATTGCTATGAGGAAATTTATAATCAAGATTCTTAATTTCTATTGAGTTTACGGTTTTAAACTTATTAAAAATAACTTTATTATTTGCTATTTCTAAATCCATGTTGAAATAACTATTTAATTTTTTAATAGCCGCGAAGCCAGGGTGGGTTTCTTGCAAATAAATGATGAGTTGCTTTGTGTTTTGTAGCATCATTGTGGCAAATGTGAGTATGGCAAAAAAGCTTCCGATGGACAGAGTGCCTTGTTGTATTCGGAAAATGTTATAAGCTAAGAGCAAAAGGGGGAAAAAAGAAGTTAATCCTCCAACAACTGCAAAAGAAAGTGAGCGGTAATGCATCATGTTATTTGCTGAGTCAATTGTTTTCTCAAATTTATTTATTGCAAGAGAGGTTGGGTAAATAATATTTGTTAATTTGATAAATATTTGATTCTCCATGCAACTTTGAAAAAATGTTTTTTCTTTTGCAGCATCTTCATAAAATATTTTTGTCGATTCACGGATTTCTTTCGCTAAAAAATAAGATGATAGGATAAAAAAAGGGATAAAGAAAATAATTGCGATAGCTATAAACTTATCTAATATTAAGAGTGCAATGAAGCAAAAAATAACAATTAAAATATTTTCAAAAACATTGATAAGTTTGTCAAAAAATATAGACAAGGCAATTTCGGTATTTTGATAGATTTCATGGGTAAGAGTAATGACTTTCCCAGCTAAGTTTGTATTGTATACAGATTTTAAATAATTTACTAAAATTTTTTTGCGATTTATTTTTAATAGATTTCGATATATTTTATATATGACTATTCCATGATAATATGAAATGATCCGTTCAAAGAGCAAAGCCGCACTTGCAATTAACAATAAAAATGGAATTTTTTGAGATTTTTCTGGAGCAATTGAAGCATCTATGATGTCTTTGGTTAATAATGGGAGAGGAAGAGTACTCGTTTTAAAAATAATAAAAAAAACCTTGATAAGATTATCAAGGTTTTTTTCAAAAATTATTTTTACTTAAGCATTGGACTGCGGAAGTAAAACATGGGAACAGTTTGGACAGAATTCAACGGACTTGCCGCGGGCAATGTTGTTGAGGATTTGCGGAGAGAGACCAATACGGCAATTCCCACAAGCTCTTTCAACCACACGGCAAATAGGGCCGTTTGGATTGCGGGTGATCTTAGAAACGCGCATATAGTGTTGCGCAATACGATCATCAAGGCGAGATAAATAAGAGTCACGCACTTTGTTGATTTCGTCTAAGCGACCTGCAGAGTTATTTTCTGCTTCTTGGGCTTTTTTGCGTTCACCTTCCGAAGCACTGATAGAAGCGGAAAGCTCTGTTTCTGCTTTTTGGAAAACAGCTTTGGATTGTTCAATGCGGCTTTCCGTTTCGTCGGCACGGCGCTGCGTTTCACGAATATCGCGCTCAACGTGATCGAGTTCACGTTTGAGTCCACGGTGATCATCATCATTTTTCGCAGCAAACAAACGAGCAGAGCGTTCTGCTTTGCGTTCATCTAGGTCATCAAGTTTTTTGTAAAGACGGCGGAGTTCTGCTTCGTGGAAAACCATGTCTGTGCGTGTTTTTGCGATTATTTCTTCACTGATACGCGATTTTTTAGCGAGTTCAGAGAGTTCTTTTTGCGCAACTCGCTGGTCTTGAGTAACAAGCCCAGAGTCGATATCTAAGCGATAGAGTTGTTCAATAATTTCATAATTTGGGTTCAAAGGGAATCTCCTTGTGAGACAAAATAGAGCAACTGTTTTATGTAACACATGGCAATTGTTCTTTCAATGCCTTTTGTGTCTAAAATCACAGCCCACTGACCAAACGTGCTGAAATTAAATTCGGGAGTTTACGAAGCCCAGCAACCACTTCGCTTTCAAGATCACCATCTATGCGAATCAGACTCATAGCCATTCCTCCCCGACGATTGCGTGAAAGTTCAAACTGAGCAATATTAACATTGTTTTTTGCCAAATAGGATCCCACATCTCCAATCACACCTGGTCTATCATGATTTTGCATAACGATTAGATCGTTATCAAGTTCAATTTCAAAGAGAAAATCATTGATTGAGCTTAGACGGGCAAATTTCCCATCATAGAGTACGGCGCCCACTGATATTTTTTCATTGGTACCTTTACCATAAACTTCAAATAAAAGTTCATTTTTTGCAGTAGAGGAAGGAGTCATTTCTATCTCAAATTCAAGACCTTTGCGCAGGAGTATTTTTTCTGCATTGACATAGGAGACAAATTCTTCTGAGGCATGGGAAAGAAAACCTTTAATTGCAGAAAGTTTTAAAACCTGTAAGTCTTCTTTGTTGAGATTTGCTTTGACAGTTAGCTTTAAAACGGCTGGTTGAAAGTCAAAGATTTGCGCACCAAAGCGTGAGACTTTTTCAGATAGGACAGAGAAAACTTTAAGATCATTTGTGCCCAATAAGGAAACATGTGGTAGATTAACAGGGTAATCGACAATTTCCCCGCGTAAAGCTTTCAAAACTTGAATCGCAATGGTTTCACCAATGCGATACTGTGCTTCAGCCGTACTTGCTCCGATATGGGGTGTCACAATGACATTGGAATGAGAGATAAGTTCCTGTAATGGTTTTGGTTCATTGTCAAAGGTGTCAATGGCAGCACCCACTATATACCCTTCGTTGAGGACTTCGAGCAGTGCCTTCTCGGCAATAATTCCTCCACGCGCGGCGTTCACAATAATACCACCTTTGCGCATTTTCTTGAGCTCAACTGTAGAAATCATGCCTTTTGTTTCTTTATTGAGAGGCACATGCACTGAAAGAATATCACATTCTGCAAGCAATTCTTCCAAAGTATTCTTACGCTCAGCATAATTTTTACGGAAAACATCTTCAGAAATATATGGATCATAGGCAATGACTCGCATATCGAAGCCTTTAGCAAATTTGGCAACGCGGTGACCCACATTACCAAGACCGACGATTCCGATGGTTTTTCCACCGAGCTCGGTTCCAGAGAATTTGTGCCGATTCCAGCCACCCGCACTTGTGCTGACGTGGGCTTGAGGGATTTTGCGGACAAGTGCAAGAAGCAAACCCATAGTTAATTCAGCAGCCGAGTTTGTGTTTTTTCCAGGGGTATTGACGACAAGGATGCCCATTTCTGTGGCTAAATCACAATCAATATTGCCATAGCCAACCGCTGCGCGCGCAACAACGCTTAATTTTTTAGCTTTGCGCAAAAGTTCAGCATCGACATCGGTTTCTGAGCGGCTGATAAGAACATGTGTGTCTTCTATTTCTTTTAAAATGACATCACGGGGTGCATCAGGAATATAAACAATATTAAGTGATTCAGAGACAGCAAGCTCAGAAGGTTGATTGTTCAATAGCTTAAGAGCTATATCATGGAGTTTACCTGTAATGAGAATTTTAACTGTCTTTTCCATCTGTGTTTTTCCTATGGCTTAAGATAAATGTGAATGTAAACTCTCACCTAATTTGGAGAGTATTTTGGCAGGCGTACCATAATCCACGAGTTGTCCATTGCCAAGCACAACAACATGATCAGCATTATTTAATGTCTCTAAGCGATGAGCAATGATAATGACTGTTTTATGAGCAAAAGCTGTGTTTAAAGTTTCTTGTATGAGTTTTTCCGTTTCCAAATCAACACTTGCCGTGGCTTCGTCCATAAGTATGATTTTGGCATTGCATAAAATAGCTCGTGCCATACAAATCAGTTGGCGTTGTCCGACCGAAAAGTTGTGTCCTCTTTCGGTTAAAACGTAATTGAGTTTTTCTGGAAGATTTTCGATATATTTCGCAAGTTGAACTTCTTTTAATGCTTCCCACATTTGTTCTTCAGAATATTTTCCAGTTCTGTCTAAATTATATTTTAAAGTACCAGAAAATAAATGCGGCTCCTGGGGAACAATTGCAAAAACTTTGCGAGCATCTTCAAGTGATATTTGTGTGATATCGATCCCATCTATGATTATTTTTCCAGTATGGAGATAGAGCATACGAAAAAAAGCTTGGAACAAAGTACTTTTTCCAGCTCCTGTTCTTCCAATAACTCCTGTTTTTTTACCAGCTTCAAATTTTAAATTTAAATTTTTTAAAACGATTGGTAAATCTTTTCGATACGAAGCTTGAATATTTTCAATAATAATTTCTCCATACTTTGGCCAATCTGCTTTTATTGCTTCTGACGCATGTGAAAATTGAATGTGTTCACTGGGAAGATTTTTATATTCAATGACTCTTTCGACTGAAACCATTTTTGAATCTATCATGGATAAACTACGTGTTAACCATTGCATGGTGGCATCGAGACCAATCGTAAGACTCATTAAAAAACCAGCTTCTCCAACTCCTATTTTATTTTTTGCAACTAAAATGACAGCTATTAAAGTAACTGCTAGGCCAAAACATTCTGAAATAATTTTGAGGCGTAAATTGAGCCAACGCAATATTCTACTTTGTAGTAGAACTGATTTTGCATAATCATGTGACAACAAAATTAATCTGTCGTAAAAAATTTTGCTTTTGCCGTAAGAGCGTATTGTTTGAAATCCAACAACTGTTTCTGTAAATAAGCTCCAAATTGGTGTTTCAAGTATCTTCGTATAGCGTTGAATTTCTCGAGAAGCCGTTTTAAATAAAGATTGCACGGAATAATAAAAATAAATACAAGGTAAAACGGCAATAATTGCAACTGGTGCTTGAAAAAGAACGATGACTGATACAATTAATAGTTCAATAATTGAGCAAACAATATCAGAAAAAATATTGGGTATTTCATCTTTAATCTGTATATAATCTCCGCTAAAACGACGTATGAGTCGTCCAGTTGGGTTCTCATCTAAAAAAGTAACACGAACATTTGAAAAACTTTCTACCATTTGATTGTGTAAAACACGTGCGCCGTTGGCTAAAAACCCCATTAAAACGACCCAACTAATAGCTCGTAAGAGAATTGCGGCGAGACAAAATAAGAAAAAGAAAAGTGTAATTCGATAAGCATCAGCATTTTGTAACCATATGCGTATCACATTTTTAAGTTGATTCTCATCACCACATAAAATATTGTTGCAATCATTGGCCCAAAGGGAAACAAGGTACCTGAAACCACTTTCACTTAAACTTGTCAAAACAAGTAAGATTAAGATAATTGGCAAAAAAATTGGGAGATATTGCATTGAGTTTAAATATTTTGAATATAGACCTAAACCAATCTTTCCTGATTGTCGTTCTTCCTGTGTGATGAAACTAATTTTTTCGCTCATGCTCATTTAATCCTGAAATAAATTGATTGAGTCTTGATTTTTTATTAGCTTTGAGTTTTTCAAAGCTGCCAAATTCTGTTACTGTCCCACCATCTAAAAACAAAATATTGTCAGTATATTTTAAATATTCTAAGCGATGGGTTGACCAAATGATTGTTTTTCCTTTGCCCCAATCTCCTTGAAAAATATTGTGGGCAATTGTTTTTTCTGTTTTAACATCAACAGCACTCAATGGGTCATCTAAAAATATAAGTGATGCATTCGCAAATGAGCTGCGCGACAAACTAATTCTTTGTTTTTGTCCTCCTGATAAGTTAACACCTCTTTCGCCAATTTCAGTATCCATTCCATGTGAAAAATTAGCTAAATCTGTATGAAAACTCGCAGCATAAATTGAGTTCATAATAGAATTATCACTTTCATAATATTCATTTTGATATTTATATTTTAATGGAATATTTTCGCGAATAGAACTGCTGATAATAAAAGCTTCTTGTGGAACATAACTTTGAATAGCACGTAAGAGTGCTAATCCAGTTGCTGTGTGTACATTACTAGTAATATTGGTTATCTTGTGGTTTTTATCATTAAAGTATAGTTTAAAATATACATCTCCATCTGTTGGAACAATATCTCCCATCATAACTTGTATTAGAAGAGATTTTCCACTGGCAACTGGTCCTATTATTGCCAGTGTTTTCTTCTCAGGAATTTCAACATTAATATTTTTTAAAACATAGGGTTCATTGTTTGAAAAGCGTAAAGAAATATTTTTAATTGAAAATGAAATAGAAATTTCAGAATCCAGTTTATTTTGTATTATTTTATCAATAATTACTTTTTCTTCTTTGTTATAAGTTTGATTTTTTTCTTTTAAAAATTCTTCTTCTTGGATACGTGCAACATAAAATAACTTTAATCTCCGTGATGCCACTATGGCTTGTGACCATGCATTGACAAACCAAGGAAGAGGGGTGATTTGCTGTCCTAATATACTGGATAACCAAATTGCGGCAAATAAAGTTGATGCACTTCTATCACCTTTATAAAAGACAATTCCTGCAAATATCCCGCTACTAACGACCATCCACCAATTGAGAGTTAGGGCAAAAGCAAAGCAATACTTAAAAGTAATTTTGAGATCTTGTATAAACTCAGAAAGTGTAGCCTCGTGAATCTCATTTTTAAAATATTTCCCCCAGCCAAAGTAACGAACCAAACGCATCCCCTGAATCCATTCTGTGATCAATTGCAAGCGCTTGTCTCCCCTTTTCATCATTTCTGTGTGGAGGATATTGCCAATCCATGAGAAGAAAATTGAAAGAGGAATTTGTAATGCAATTATGAAAAAACCAATCCATGCAATATTGCCAAGCATTGCAATCATCAAAATCATAACGAGTGCACAGGACGCTAAAAGTACAGGAATATCGACAAGAGCATGGGCAAGAAAATTGCCAAGGAATTTTGCATCGTTTTGTGCAAGATTTGTAATATCTCCTGTTTGATATTGAGTCCGATCTTTTTTACTAATTTTAAGAAGTTGTAAATAGAGCGACTGCATAAGTTTAAATGGTATGCGCCATGAAAGGAGCATTTCTGTTTCAATTTTCTGTGCATGTAAACTCGCAGCTAATATTTTTAATATAAAGATTATCACTGCCAAACAAACTGTGAAAATCAGTATTTGATTTGGAGTTGATTCATGGTAAAAAAGATCTATCAATTTGAAATTTGTGGATGTTTTTTCAAAACTTCTTAAAAGTTGAATTGCAGCAAATGCTGATAATAAAGAAGTTGTAACATCTGTAATATGAATGAAAAACATAAATAAAAATTGTTTTCTTTCATATTTTATAAGAGCTTGAAAGGGGGATTTGCGTAAATCGTGCAATGAAGTTTCGAAATCAGGATAATCATCTCCCTTTGCTAATGTGTTATTAATAAAGGGAACCGAATTTAAATCTGATTTATCGATTGTATGCTGATTAAGTTTTTTCATTACAGGAGTGACATCTGAGAACGAAAACTTTTGCCACAGCGTCGTTTTTTGACTATTCAAGATAGGACCTCAAATTTTTTGGGAGATTCTCTGTGAATTTATTTTTCGATTTAGAATATATCTCTTCTCTTGTTTTAAAAGTAGAGCAAGGAAACGCCACAAATACTGAACATGCATATTTGCAAAAAGTCATCGCAGCTCAAACCGTGATAAATGAATATCAAAAAGAGAATAATATAAACTTTCAAAAAATTTCTCAAAAATATTATATCTGGTTATCAGCAAATTGGCAAAAAAAATCAAATAGTGATAGAGAGAAAACTGATCACTTTTTATTAAAGAATGCTTTGGAAAAAAGCCAATTTGTATTCTCTAAGAAATCTGAAAATGTTTTCCAAAAACCTTTAAATCATTATTCTGTTTTATTAATTTTATCACAAATATGGAATTTTCCACTCAAAAGAGAGAAAAAAAGTTTAGAACAGTTTTTATTTTATTTTATTGAAAACGTTTATGGAGTTCCACAAAAATATATCGCGTCTATTTTTCATTTAATAGAATCAGATTGGAAACCTATACTTTCACCCCTTGGAATGCTTCCCAAAAAAAAATTTAGCTTGCATGAAATTGAGGAATATTTTTTTGGCAATAAAGCAATCCCTGATTTTTCGGTCCATATCATTCCTAAAATAGATCGTTATTTCTCCATAGTTGGCAGGGGGCATAAATGCCACCTTTTTTTACCAAAGAAAGAAAATTTTGATTTATTTGAAGCAGCTTTAGTTATTCATGAATTACAACATCTATTGGATATCGATAATAAAGAAAATCTTATTTCTACAAACTGCAGTGAAAATAATGACAGCCAAGCAATGCTTCACGAAAGCGTATATTTATCTGAAAAAAATGCACTCAATGCAGAAAGAATTTTTCTTTTAGGAACGGGAGCAGCCAAAAGAGGAAGATTTTGTTGGTTGGAATCCAATCTTTTTTATCCTATTCTATTATTGAAGTGTGAAATGCACAATTTACTTTATGGTGATAACAGATCAATTGATTTTTCTGAAATTTGTCAGCAACACGGAATGGAACCACTTCCATTATCTGCCTTGTTCGAATGGGGCGCTCCTTTTCAATTGAGTGCTTACTGTGCCGTCGCAATGGAATTGGAACAAGGTTGGCAAAAGTTTCTTCAAAATTAGAGGATGCTTAAAGCTTATGGTGATCAATAATACTTCGTCTAAAGATTTAAAACTGCCCTCAATGCCTGATACCGTTCGTGAATGCTTAGCGCAAATGTATAGCTTAGAAGCGGATTTGAGTAAAATGGCAAGTTTGATACAGAAAGATCCTGGTATCACATCAAGTGTTTTGAAATTAGCAAACTCTGCTATATATGGCGCAGGTAAATCAACGAGCGATTTAAAAGTTGCATTCACACGTATAGGCATGACTTCGTTAATGCAAATTCTTGTTAAATATTCGGTAGAAAATCTTTTCAAATTTGAGACTTTTGAATTTTTTAACATTAAAGCTTTTACTAAGCACAGTGCGTGGGTCTCGCAAGTCGCATTTGAATTGGGTAAAATTGCAAAAGGTGATAGACTTTCCGATTTATTAGTTGCCGGACTTTTTCATGATATTGGTTTACTTGTGCGTGCTATATCAGATAAAGCACTGATGAAAAAAATTACGGAACTATGTATAGCAGATAAAATAGATTTTAACAGTGCAGAGAAAAAATTAAAATTAGATGGGCATGAAATTCTAGGAGTTGAACTATTGCAATCTTGGCAATTTCCTGAAGAAGTCATATTATTGGTTAAAAATCATCATACTGATGAAGCTTTTCGTACAAAAAAAATTACGAGTGAGCAAAATAAATCAATAAATATTTTATGTCTTTCAGATACAATTGCTCATCGTTTTGGCAATGCATTTATGAATTACTCCCGTGACACTCGGGTGAATGCTACAGTTTTAGATAAACTCGGAATAACAAACCAAGAAGTAGGTGTTGCTGTGAAGTTAGCGACTCAGCATTTACAACATTATTAAATGTAAAGAGTTTTTTAGAAGCAATGAAAAAAATAATTATTTTTCTAATTCTTTTACTACTGCCCTCTATATTAGCTGGAGTGGCACTTTATCATTATTATCCGGCAGATTCCAAACGTCTGCTTGAAATGTTAAAAGTTAAAATCGTAACACTTTATCCTTCACTTGCATTGTACATACATATACAAAAGCCTCCAGTTAAAAAACAAATTCCAGTTGAGAATTCACCAAAAAGAATAACATTACCTAACAAACCAATTTTTATTAATTCAGAAATTTATGAAGCCATATGTGGTGAGCCTCCTAAAATGCATTTGACCGAGAACTTTACAGGTTGTGGATATTGCCCAAAATATATAACAAAAGTAACAGAAGATAAAGAATTTAAATTTTTGTCAGCTTATAGAGGCTCTTTTTTGAAAAAAGGTGAAGAAGAAGCATTGATTTTTATGAAAGGCTGCAGTCGTGAAGATGAAAATGGTTCAGCCGTGATTATTCGAAACGGATATGGAGGATGGAGCCGTCAACAAATTTTTCAAAATATCTTATTTGACACACCTCCGCTTGAGTTTAAAGATGAAAATGGTCTTATAACCTATGTAGGTAAAAGGACAAAAACCACTTCACTTGATATACATTCTGAATTGATTTCACTGCGTATAAGTAAAAATGGGTTCGATGAAAAAATTCTTTTTTCTGCAAATCTTGATACGGGTGAACGCTGTAAAGAATTATTGCAAATAGCGTTCGAAGAACCGATTAAAAAAAATGCAACACAGCTGCAAGCACAAATTGAAATTTTAAGTTGTAAAAAAGGTTTTTTATCAGGTGCATATAAGCTTTCTTTTGACTTGCATGAGAATGGATTCAGAGCAAATGCTGAAACTGCAAAATTGATGACACGTATTGAAAAATATGGTGAATTACGATGAAAGAGAAATTATTTCTTTTTTTCTTTTTATTTTTTTTTCATTCTAAAATTTATTCCCAATATTTTGGCAACGATGTTGCTCCCAATGTAGGAATTTCTATCAATATATTGGGACCTATTTTTGGAATTTATTCTTTAGGTATCTCAACTTTTTTATCGAACCAATTGCAGATCGGTTTATCAGGAACTTATTACTCGACTCGTCATATCGATCCTCAAGCAGAAGGAAGTTTAGTTGAATATAGAATGACTTATTATTTTTCAGGTATTCAAAAAAATGGAATCACTTTAGCACTCTCAGGTGGTTTTGAGTCGATTGAAATTAAACAAGATTCTGGCCAATGGAAAAAGTATGAAGATCCCATTGGAGGAGTTATTCCTGGATACAGTTGGCTCATTGGAAAAAATTTACATCTTTTGGCTGGATTATATTTTGGCTACCAATTTGGTTCATTTCAAATCACCCCAGAAATTAGTTTTATTTACTTTTTTTAGTTCGTTTAGGGGAATATCATCGTAGGGAAAACTCACATAACTGTATGCGCAACTTATCTGATGTATAATGTTCTAAGAGAAAAAGATCTGAAGAAAAAAAGAGATGTTTCATTTTAAATAAACATCTCTTTTAATCGGATCAACATTACGAATCGATTTATTTTTTAGCTAATAAAGAAGCAGTATTTCTATCAGATTCAGCTTTTGGTAAGCACAAAGCTTGGGACATATAGAAAATAACAAAACTAAAAACAGCCATAAAGATAAAATCGATGCCCAATGGAATGTCTTTAGTTCCACCTTGGAACGAGCCAAAATAAGAGAGAATAGTGAATACACCCATATATGGGTAAAGCCATAATGCACACTTGAAATCGAGTTTTGTTGCAATGTGTTCTGGGTCAATTCGACTTCTATTCAAGAAATTTGTTAAAAGGAATACAGTTAAACCAACAGTCACTGTCAAAGCGAGTTTCCAAACAACTGTCCATCCTGACCAATAGATCATAAGGTTACAGATGTAGAAAGCAATAAAAGACATCAATTGGTAACAAGGAAGTTTAAATGGTCTGTGTCTTTCAGGTTGTTGTTTTCTAAGGGCCACAAGACATATTGGACCAACAGCAAAAGAGAAGATCAGTGCGGCAGATAAAAAGGATACGATTGATTTCCACCCATCAAATGGAAGGAAAGCGAGCATAGCAACAACGAAATTCAAGAAAATAGCACGCATTGGGATGCCCGATTTAGCAATTTTACTGAAGAATTTTGGTGAGTTGCCGGATTGGCTCATTGTTTGAACGATACGGGCACTTGATGCGACATAAAGCACACCTGTTCCGAGGGGTGAAACGACAGCATCAATATAAAGAACAGTAACAAGCCAAATCACACCAAGATTTGCAGCAAGACCTGCTAAAGGTCCCGCATCTCCAACAAATGCAATTTTGCTCCAACCATTAGCTAATGCACTTTCAGGCAAAGCTGCAATGAAAGAATATTGAAGTCCAACATATAAAAACATGCAGATAATTATGGAGCCGACAAGAGCAAGCGGGATATCCCGTTGAGGTCTTTTGGCTTCACCTGCGAGTAAAGCTGCATGCTGGAATCCACAATAGGAATAGACAACACCTGCTAGAGCAACTGCAGATAAAATTCCTGAAATTCCATAGGGAGCAAACTCTTGAGTTGAAGTTGCAGTTAATCCCATATTGTCTGAGTTATGGGAAGTTATAAGAAAAACAATTACGACTGCAAAGGGGACAATCAACTTCCATACACTGATTAGACTATTTGCATTTGCAAGGAATTTAGCACCAAAACTATTCAGTAAAATAACAAAAAGCATTGTGCAAAAGCACATAACAAAACCAAAAGATGTGAAAACAGATACATTGTCTACTTTTTGCACAAGTGAGGGAAATAGATGACCCATATAGAGAACTGTTGACTGAACTTCCTGAGAAATGGAAACCACATAGGTAATCCAAGTGAGCCATGTTAAAATAAAGCCAACGAGTTTTCCGTGAGTAAAAATAGGAAAAGCTGCAACCCCACCAGATATAGGAAACATTGCACTTAATTCTGCAAATGTAAGGGCTAAAAATATCGTACCAAAGCCACCAATGAGCCATGCAATTAGAGAGGCAGGACCTGCCATTTGAGCTGCATAGAGTGAGCCAAAGAGCCATCCAGAACCTACAATTCCACCAAGGCTGGCGCACATAATGCCAAACCAACCAATACTTCGTTTAAGTTTCACGGTGTTTGTCCCCTTCCGAACTTAACTTAATTTATAGTAAAGGATCTCTAAAAGGAAATGTCGAAGATTCCCAAAGTAAAAACCCATTTTTAATTTTCCCTGCTTACTTATTTCTTTTTTGCTGGTTAGTCAAATATATTAAATTGGACACATATTATGAAAAGTACATTTTGGGAGTAAATGAATTCATATTTTATAAAATTAATCGTTTTATAATATGTTATTACAATCATAAAACGACTAAATTATTTTTTTTAATCAATCGATCATTTTATTTACGATTTCATCAACTTTTAATAATGCTGATGCCAATTCAGAGGTTTGTGTGCCTCCTCCGCGAGCAAAATCAGGTCTGCCTCCTCCTTTGCCGCCCACCATTTCTGAAAGCAATTTGATGATATTTCCCGCAGAAAGTTTTTTATTCTGTTTTGTCATCTCTGGATTTATTGCTGAAATAATATGCGCTCGATTGTCAAAAATTGCAGCAACAACTGCTATGGTATTGGGTTTCTCTTTGAGTCTATCACATAAAAGTTCCATTTCTTTCATATCTGAAGAATCTGATAAAGTAACTACAAGACGTGCATTATTTTTTAGCTGCTTTGCATTTGTCAATAATTCAGAGATTTGTGCATTTACAAGTCTACTTTGCAATTGCACAATATTTTTTTCTAAATCTTTTGTATTTTCACGCAGTGCAATGATCCGTTGAGAAATTTCAGATTCTGCGCATTTTGCAGTTTCAGCAGCATGCCCAATAATACTTTTCAGTTTTTTGATGTATTGGAGTGCTGCAAGACCTGTCACAGCTTCGATACGACGCACACCACTTGTTACGCTTCCTTCAGAGATAATTTTAAATAAGCCAATATTACCTGTGCTAGATATATGAGTTCCACCGCATAATTCAAGGGAAAAATTGTTTATTTCAAGCATGCGTACATGGTCGTCGTATTTTTCATCGAACATGGCCATCGCTCCCATTTCTTTAGCTTTTGCTAAGGGAACATGCTCATGGGTTTTAACCGGAATATTTTTTAATATTTGAGCATTAACCAGAAACTCAACTTGTTCAATTTCTTTTGCGCTCATCGCTTTATTGTGGGTAAAGTCAAAGCGCAGTGTGTGTGGGTTGACGAGAGAGCCTGCTTGTCTAACATTTTCTCCTAAAACAATTTGTAAAGCTTTATGTGCCAAATGTGTTGCTGTGTGGTTACGCATAGTAGCTTGTCTAGCAGTAAAATCGATACGTGCTGTTACTTTAGCGGAGTTTGCAAATATTTTCTTTATCTGTTCTTGTGTTAAGTATTCATATGATTCAGAGCTGTATTCAACATGTTTAAGAAGATGAATAATACTTGTTACAGTTTTTCGAACATCAATAACTTCGAACACATTTCTTCCATCTTTATTTATAAATTGAATATTACCAATATCACTTACTTGCCCACCACCTTCTGGATAAAATGGAGTGTTTGCTATGACAATTTCAAATAATTTATTTTTTATTTGACGTACTTTTTTAATATTTGTGTTTGCTATTTGCACTTCGGCATACTCAACTTTATCCGTTGATATATTTGTTACTTCAAGATTATATCCCATAAAGTTTTTATCTTCAGAAGGATTTAACTTGTTTAATTCAAGCCAAGGTGAGTCATCCTGATCAAATTTATAAAATTTTGCTTCCGCTCGGCTTCTTTCTTTTTGTTCAAGCATGTGCTTATCAAAGTTTTCAATATCAGCACTGAAACCAATTTCTTCACATAAAACTCTGGTTAGGTCGGAAGGAAAGCCAAAACTGTCATGAAGAATAAAAATATTTTCACCAGAAATAACTTTTAAATTTTTTGCTTTTGCCTCATCTACAAAATGATTAAATTTGCTTAGACCACTTTCGAGTGTACTGCTAAAACGCAATTCTTCATTGCGTATTGCATCTTCAATACGATTTTTATTTTTAATGATTTCAGGATAAAACTCTCCCATTTCGGAGACTACAACTTTAACGATCTTTTCTAAGAAAGATTGATCTTTTGGCCAATTTTTACTGAGTCTATGTGCATGTCTCACTGCACGGCGAAGTACGCGGCGCAAAACATATCCACGCCCTTCATTTGAAAAATTTGCACCATCAGCTAATGTAAACGTTAATAACCGGATGTGATCGGCTACAACATTGCAGCTTTCTTTTTGCAGCTCTGAAAGTTCATTTAACTTTGTTTTTATATTTGCTGTTAATAAGATTTCATCTTTTATTTTTTCAAATAAATCGATGTCAAAGATAGCAGTTTTCCCTTGGGTAAGAGCAGTGACGCGCTCAAGTCCCATACCTGTGTCTACGCTTTTCATAGGCAAGTCGAGAAGTGTTCCGTCTTCTTGGCGGTTGTATTGCATAAAAACCAAGTTCCAAAATTCTAAGTAACGGTCACAGTCACAACCTGGACCTTTACAGACAAGTCCTTTTTCGTAACATTGACCAACTTTTTCTCCTTGATCTAAGTAAAGTTCGGAACAGGGACCGCAAGGTCCTGTGGGGCCCATTGCCCAAAAATTATCTTTATCGCCGAGACGTACGATGCGCTCAGCCGGAACACCAATGGATTTCCAAATCTCAAAGGCTTCATCATCACTGTGGTGAACCGTAGCCCAAAAACGGGAGAGATCGAGTTTAAGTTCTTTTTTAGTGAATTCATATGCCCATTCTATCGCTTCTTTTTTGTAGTAATCACCAAAGCTCCAAGAACCAAGCATTTCAAACATGGTGCAATGGCGACCGTCCTTCCCGACATCGTCGAGATCGCCAACGCGAATACACTTTTGTGAGTTTGTTGCACGTTTATATGATCGCACTTCCTCGCCAGTAAGGCAGGATTTAAATTGTGTCATTCCCGCAATTGTAAAAAGAATGGTTTGGTCAGCTATGGGGATTGTGGAGGCACTTGGCACGTAAGTGTGCTTTTTTGTTTCAAAAAAATGAATAAACTTACGGCGAATCTCATTGGTCTTCATAATCACTCCAGTCTTGGCCTATCGCATTCTAAAAAAATTCGTTACGGCTGATGTAATATCTAAGCATTCGGATTTACCGAGCTTGATTAACTTATAGAATGGCAAACGAGCAATGGCAATATGAGAGTTTAAGGAATTAATAATTTATGACTGATATGAAAACTCCAAGCACAGCAAGAGAAATTGAATCGGTTAAATTGAAAAAAGCAAGTTTTGCAGCTATAGCGGGTGTTCTTTTTTCCCGCGCCTCAGGGATCGTACGTACAGCAGTCGTAAATGGTACCTTTGGGGTAAATGTTTCTTTAGATGCCTTTAATGCAGCATTTCGCTTTCCAAATAGTTTGCGAGATCTCTTTGCAGATGGTGCTCTTTCAGCTTCCTTTATTAAGGTATTAGTGGAAGAAAGAAACAAGGGAGTTGATGCTGAAAAAAAATTAATTCGAATAGTGATTGGATTTTTTTCATTTGTTACTTTTTTCATTGCAATTCTTGCAGCAATTTTTTCATATCCTTTTATGGAATTTATTAGCAATGAAGAATTTAAACAAACTGGCGGTCTTGAACTCGCATCTTTTCTATTTAAGATTTTAGCATTTTATCTACCTTTAACTATGCTAAATGCGGTTGCTATGGCCGTTTTAGGTGTGCTTGGACAAACATTTCGTGCTATGAATGGTTCCGCTTTTTTAAATGTTGGAATAATTGGATTGGCTTTTTGCTCACCACTCTTTTTATATTATGGTTTTAACCCTGTTGTTGGTATTGCTATTGGTGCAATAATTGGTGTGATAATGCAAATGATATACCAGTTTTTACCCTTATATAAATTAGGTATGTTAGCATGGCCCATTTTTAGTATAAAAGAGTGGATTTCTTATAAGCCATTGCATGAAGTTTTAATTTTAATGATCCCACGCGCTCTTGGCCAAGGAGCAATGATTTTAGCATTATTAATAAATACTTTTTTTGCTATTCAGGTGGGCGAAGGTGCTTTAACATATATTATGACTGCAACAATTATTATTCAGGTACCAATTGGTTTGTTTGGTGTGGCCACAGGTTTCGCTGCCTTACCTGTTTTGAGTAAAGCAATCATAGAAAATCAAAATAAAAAATTTTCATTACTGCTCGTGGAAAGTTTAGACACAGCAATGTGGCTTGCGGCACTTACGACAGCTTGCTTCGCTTTATTGATTGTGCCATTTTATTCAGTATTGTTTCAACATGGAGCAGTCAACTTTCATGATACTTTACAAAATTCTATAGCTGTGTGTGCTTATTCAATAGGAATCATTTTTGCTTCAGGATCTAAAATATTATTAAATGGCTTTTATGCAATCAATTGTACGAAGCAAATTGTTTACAATGCAATTGTTTATTTAGTAATCAACGCTAGTTTAAGTTCAATTTTAGCACCAAAGTTTGGCATACTCGGTCTTGGAATATCCTATGGAACTGCCAGTGCATTTGATTTTCTTATGAATTATTATTTTTTGAAAAAAAGATTTCAAAAAAAATATTACGGGGACAATCCTTATGTTGAAGGTGGAAAAGTTTTTGGCTTTCGGATGTTCGTATTTGCATTTTTAGCCTATATATTTGGATTAGCTGGTGTTGCAAACATTATCTATTTTTGGCAAAACTTTGATCATTTCTTCTCTTTTAAACTCAATTTTTTTAGTCAATTTATTATTTTAAGTTTAGGAGGATTTCTCTTTTGTGCTGTGAGCATTTTACTAGTTAAATTTTTTGCACCACAGCATTTAAAAGATTTGCTAGATAAAATTTTGCGAAAACTAAAGAATACGTTTTAAAATGTTTGGAATATCTTTTAACGAAACAACCTGGTGAACACCGCCTAGTGCGATTGCTTCTTTAGGCATACCAAAAACAACACTGCTTTCCTCATCTTGAGCTATGGTAAATGCATTTTTATCATATAATTCTTTAAGGCCATTTGCTCCATCATTTCCCATGCCTGTTAAAATTAGAGCGCAAATATTAATTTGTAATTTCAATTGGGCAATGGAATAAAATAAATAGTCTATAGATGGTTTATGCATATTGATTTTTTCTGTATCATTTACTTCTAAAATGAGCTTATTTCTTTCTTCAATTATTCTCATTTGCTTCCCACCAGGGGCTAAATAAACACAGTTATTTTCTAATACTTGTTTATTTTTTCCCTCATAAACTCTGAAATTACATAATTCGTTTAATCTATTTGCTAAAGCCGAAGAGAAATATTCAGGAATATGTTGAACAATAACAATAGGTGGAATATTTTTATCAATTTGTGTTAAAATAGTTTGGAGAGCTTCGACACCACCAGTCGACGAACCTATTGCAATTAAATCCGGTTTTAATATATTTTTAGGTAAATTATAGAACTTATTTTCAATAAAACATTTTTTATCTTTAAAAATAGCCTCTTTGTTTGATTTTCTTGCTTCAAGAATGGTGTTTTTAATACTTATTATTTCTTTTGTAGAATGAACTCCTTTGGGTTTTTCAATATAATCAAATGCTCCTAATTCTAAACATCTTATTCCATTATCTGCTTCATCAAAGTTTATTGAACTCATGACTACAATAGGGGGGTGAGGTTTATCTTTTAAAAATTCAAGGTATTCGATGCCATTCATTTTGGGCATATTTAAATCAAGAACAATTACGTGGGGCTGTTGCTCTAATGTGCTGAGTATTTCCATTGCTTCAATTGGATTTTCAGCTTCACCAACCAGCAAAAAATTTTCTTCTTTTGTTAAAACTTTTCGCAGAAAATCACGAACTGTTAAAGCATCATCAATAATAAAAACCTTTGTAAAATCCGGCATTGTTTCTGAATTTAATGAATATATAGAGTTTTTTAAATGAGTAAAGGGTACATCAATGCCATTTAGAGACTCAGAATGACCTAATATTAAATATCCCTGGTTTTCTAAATGATTTTTGAGTGAAAGTATTATATTTTTTACTTCTTTTCGCTTATAATAAATTATAATATTTCGGATTAAAATAATATTAAATTTACCGAAATCTTCTGGATTTACTAAAAGATTGTGTACTTTAAATTTGCATAATCTATGTACGCTGTCTTTTATTCTGACATGATTTCTTAACTCATCTTTGCCATAATCAAAATATTTTTGAATCAATACTTTACCTATTTCTTTTTCAACTTCAGTAGCTAAATATATTCCATTTTCACATTTCTCAATAGATAATAAATCAATATCAGTGCCCAATATTTCAATTGGTGGGATAAATTCATATTTGATACCAAGTGAATAGCAAGCCTCTAAATAGCAAATTGCAATGGAATATACTTCTTTACCATTGGAGGCTGCAGCTGACCAAATGCGAATAGGTTTATTTCTTTTTATAAATTCGGGAAAAATTTCATCTGCTAAAAAATCAAAATGTTCTGGTTCACGGAAAAACTCAGTTGTATGATTCGTTAAAATTGATATTAAATTTCTTACTTCAATATCTATATTTTGCAAATAATACTCGTAATAATCTTCAATTTTTGCAAAATTCAATACATTCTGTCTTAGCTTGATTTTTTCAGACGCGAGTTTTATCTTTTCATTGTTTAATTCTACCTGAATCAATCCTTGAATATCATGAATAATTTTCATGAAATAGTTTTCATTTTTTTGCATATATCTATGCTTTCCATCTAGAGTCATTTCTGCTCGGTAAATTATCTGTTAATATAAGTTCACTATTGGCTTTATTTTCTCCATCAGTTTTGCTATCTAACGAGAAAAAATTATCCTGATTATTCTTTGGAAAATTATTATCTTCTTTCTTATTATCATTCTGATCATTGGCTACATTACCAATGATTAAATATCTTAATTTTAAAATTATTTCACTTATGTTTTTTATTCCGCTTGCCAAATATTGACTATCTGTAGCTTGGGCTATTCCTATTGCGCTATTCCGCTGAGTTACTTCATCTATTTGTCGCATAGCAATCGTTGTTTGTTTCATTCCTGTTTCTTGTTCACTCGTTGATGAGACTATAATTTTCGTTCCTTCATTTATTTTAAACAAAATTTCAGTCATGCTATCAAATGAAGCTTCGCATATTTTTGAAATATTTTTTCCAGTTATAATTCGCTCACGAATATCAGAAACCACACGCGCAACTTCTGTGGTTGAAGACTCAAGTAATTCTCTTATTTCGTTCGCAGCTGAACCACTCATTGATGCCAATTTTCCAACTTCCTCTGCTACAACAGCAAAGCCTTTGCCATGCACACCAGCTCGAGCGGCTTCAATTGAAGCATTAAACGAAAGAAGTCGCGTTTCTGAGACGATTTCGTTAATTATTTTAGTTTTATTGGCTATTTTAACAATAAGATTTGAAATTTCTTCCAATTTTACGTTTGATGCTTGAATACTATCCATCGCAGAAAGCATTTGTGATATCGACTCTCTTCCTTTTTGTGCACTGATCTGACCTTCTTCTGAGATTCGCAAGTTGTGTGCTGAATGCTTGCTTGTTTGCGTCAGCATTGAACTCATTTCTTCCATGCTTGCAGCTGTTTCTTGAATGGCAGCAGCTTGTTTCATTGTCATATCAGACAGTTCTTTAGAGCTTTTTTGTGAGCTATTCGCTCTTTGCATAATAGAATTTGATTGATTATTAAGTCCTATAATTAAACTATTTAAACTGTTATTAAGTTTTTTAATAGAAAACTTAGAAAGTAAAATACCTACACTTAAGAAAATAGATAAAATAGCAATTAAAAAATATAAAGAATTCCTTCCGTATTCGTTGGTGTTTTTAATATTTTTTTCTGAAAATTCATTAACTTCTTTAGTTAACTCTTCGATAGATTTTTCTAATCTTTTAAATACCTCATTAAATGGAGCAATGTTACTTTTAGCTTCTATGGCTTTTTTAGCCACAGCAAGTTTTGCAATTTTTTCGGATAAATCAGTGTATTTTTTAGCGTCAATTAGAATTAGCTTTAAATCATCGTGAATTTTTTTATTTAATACTAAGATATTGAGCGAGTTTAAGTGGTTTAAAAATTTTTCTTTAAATTCTTTTTCTTCTTCTGCAAGTTCTATTATTTTCTCGTGATTTTTAGATTCGGAAGCCATGACTATGGCAAAGATATTTGCACGGATCCCATCATGAAGCATATCAGCAAGAGTTAAATGATTCATTGCAGGTATGATTTCAGATGAAAATTTATTAATTTTTTCATTGTAAAAATTATTTAATTGAAAAGGTATAACTCCTATACAAAAAATTAAAATTATCATAAGAGATGATAATGTCCAGAGTCTTTTCCGTATAGTCCAAACTTTGTTTTTCATAGTCTTTTCCTTATAAATTTACTGAAATATTTAAATTTTCATTTTCTTTAATTGCTTTTAATTCCTCTTCGCTTATTGATGATGCTAAATCTATAATTGTGACTAAGCCTTCTTTTAAAATATAGTTACCAATAATAAATTTATTATCAATTGAATATTTCATTTCATTATTTTGTTGTATTTCTTCTTTATTTATTGTTTGAACAGAAACTAAATCATCAACAATGACACCTAAACTTAAATCTTTGCTTTCAACAACTAAAATAATACCTTTATTTCCTTCATCATTGAACACAGGTGAAACTTTAATTCTAAAGTCAATTATGCTTAATATCTTCCCTCTTAAATTAATGATTCCTTTAAAATAAGGAACCATAAAAGGTACTGGTTTTATATTGTTTGATTTAATTACTTCTTTAATTTGTAGTAAATTACATGCATAGTCTTCGTTCAATAATTTAAAAATTAAGTATTTGTTCTCTTCAATTTCTTCATTGTATTCCATGATAACTCCAAATATTCACTAATTGACTTAGATTAAGAACTAATGCTGGTTCTCCATTTCCTAAGACAGTTGTTGCAATTACCCCAGGAATCCCTATAAGTTCTTGTGATAATTTTTTGAGAACAATTGTTTGAGTATTGATAATTTCATCCACTTGAAAGGAAAATTTCTTGCCGAGATGTTGGATTAATATACCATTATTTTCAGCTTCTAAATTTAATTCTATTTCGTTTGCATTTAAAATTTTATTTAATGATATTATAGGAATAATTTCATTTCTTAGTGTAAAAACTTCACTTCCATTCAACCGTGTTTCAATTTTAAATTTCTTATGATCTATAATTTCAGATATTTGTGATTCAGGGATGACAAAAAGCTGTCTATTTGACTTAAATATTAAACCTTTGATAATTGATAAGGATGAGGGAAGTGAAATAATAAATGTCGTTCCTTTATCAATTTCAGTTTCTATTTCAATACTTCCTTTTAGCTCTGAAATTACATTATTAACTACATCAAGTCCAACACCTCTACCAGAAATATCAGAAACTTCCTCTTTAGTTGAAAAGCCAGGTTTAAATATGAGCCTATGAATTTCACTTTTTGTTAAATTATTTTTGGCTTCAATAATTCCTTTTTCAATTGCTTTGTTTAATATTTTAGCTTCATCAAGCCCTTTTCCATCATCTTTTAAAAGAATTTTGACATTTCCTTCTTCTTGCATTGCTCTTAATTCAATTGCACATTCTATTGGCTTATTTTTATTTATCCGATCTTCTTTGCTTTCAATTCCATGGTCAATTGCATTTCTAATCAAATGAGTTAATGGATCTGTTAATTTATCTACAATCACTTTATCTAATTCCACATCAGAACCAAATGTTTCAAAGTTTATTTTTTTCTGTTGCTTTACCGAAAGATCTCTTACAATTCTGTTCATTTTCTGAAATTGCTGTTCAAGGGACATCATTCTTAAAGAAAGTGTAATATTTTGTAATTCTTGGATATTTTTATCCATTTGGGAAATCGTATTTTTAACTTCTTGTGGGAGGGATTTTGTTAATGAAATTTGCTTTAAAATATTTTGGTCGATAACGACTTCTCCGATATAATTGATTATATTATCAAGTTTGCTTACATTCACTTTTAAATATTCATCAATATTGATTTTTTTATTTTTCTCAGCATCAATTTTTTTAGTTTCATTTATTTTTGTTAAAGTGTTTACTTCTTCAGTTTTGCTTGAATCTGTAAATTCTTCGAATATTTCAAATCCTTTAGAGAACGTATTTATACTTTCTTTACTCTTTAAAAATATGGATATATTATTAATATTATCAATTAAGTTGCTATGAATGAAATTTGGGTTTTCTTTAATTGATAAAATCCATTCTTGAGTAAAAGAATGAATTTCAAAAAAAAGATTTAAAATATTTGCTGCAAATTTTATTTCATTATTTTTTATTAGTGTTAAAAGTTCTTCGACTTTATGAATATAATCAGTAAGTTGTTTTAATCCAACAGATGCTGAGGATCCTTTAAGATTGTGTGCAATTCGAAATAGTTGAGCAATGGATTCTTGCTCATTCGCTATATTGATATTTAAACAAGTCGCTTCCCAAAAGGCTAAATTTTCGATAGCTTCTTCTATAAATATATTTATAAATTGAGCTTCAACATTGATATTCACTATAGGTCCCTTTTTTATTAACAATATACTGGTTGCTAGAAATTTATGATGAAATAATTCACATGTCATTTTTTGAGCATTTTATTTAAAGTAAATTGATTTAGATAAAATAATAAATATTTTAAAAGAAGTATTTCTCTCTAATTCTTATGATTAAATCTTGGTAATATTTAGAATTGACATTTGCAGATATAGATAAATAAAAGTATAATAATTTAAATATTTTTTTAACTTGATTTGCATTATTTGATGGGATTTATGAAAAAGGTATTTCAAGAAATCACTCCAAAATCAAGAGCTGACTTTAGAGATTGGCTGAAAAAAAATCATGAACAAAAGGAAAGTATTTGGGTTGTTATATTTAAAATTTCCAGTCCTAATTCAAATCTCAATGCAGTCGACGTTGCTGAGGAGGCTCTGTGTTTTGGTTGGATCGACAGCGTCCCACGAAAGCTAGATGAGTACAGATATAAATTGCTTGTTTCTCAAAGAAAGCCATTAAGCACTTGGTCTGCCATAAATAAAAAGCGTGTGAAAGCGTTAATTGCTAAAGGATTAATGACAAAATATGGTCTTGAAAAAATAAAAATAGCTAAAAAAAATGGCGCTTGGACAATGCTCAATTCTTCAGATCGATTTGAAGTTCCGAGTGTATTGGAAAAACGACTTAAACGGAACAAGAAAGCTTATGAGTTTTATCAGTCAATGGCTCCGTCATCAAAACGAATAATACTTGAATGGATTAATTCTGCTAAGACAGATGAAACTAGAAATAAACGCATAAAAGAAACAGTGCAGCTGGCTGCTAAAGGCATTCGCGCAAATCACTATGTTGATCTAAAGAAGTTAAAAAATAATAAATAGATATCATTCTCGATAAATTTATATGAAGACAAGATAATATTAAGATTTTTTGTGTAATCAATAATGCTTTAAGCGAAAACCTCAGGCCATTGAGTTTTTTCACATAATATTCCCACTAATTCTTCGAGTTTTTCGGCATCCTGCTGTGAAAAACGATCTAAGTTTGGGCTATCGATATCCAAAACTCCAATAAGATTTTCTTTTGTTCTTGGGTTATTATTGCGAAACAGAGGAATAACAATTTCTGAGCGTGAAGCACTGTCACAAGCGATATGACCTGCGAAATTATGAACATCATCTACCCGCATCGTTTTTAAATGTTTAATTGCTGTTCCACAGACCCCTTTGCCATAAGCAATGCGTGTGCAGGCAATTTTTCCTTGGAAAGGTCCGAGAACCAATTCTTCATGTTTTAATAGATAAAATCCAACCCAATTGATGTTGGTTAAAAAGTTATTTAATAGTGCGCAGGTGTTTGATAGATTTGCGAGCCAATCCTTTTCATAACTTAAGAAATTTTTATACATATCGAGAAACTCATCATAATTCATTTCGATTAACTGTAAATTTGATTCAAAGACAAAACTCATAAAAATTCCTTTATCTATTTAATATAGCGGCCTCTGATCTTTGTTTTTTTTGATAAATTTTTAAAGATGCAAAAAAAATAAAAATATATTTTACACATCTTTTTTATAATATCTATTGATTTTTTGTCTAGAAGGAATATCTGTTAGATCGATACTGAGAATCATTCTCATTAATGTGATTATTTGGAGCAAGTCTATGCATGCAAATCAGCCGAAAGAAAACACTCGAAGAAGCTCTAGAGTATCGAATATTTAATCTAAAACAAAAATTTAAGTAAATGAGGCAATATATGAATAGAAATCATGCCAAAAGAACAATATTAAGTAAACTATTTCAAGCATTTGTGCGTGAAGCTGTTTTTAAAAAAGAAAAGATGAAAGTTTGTAAAGTTGATAATAGCATTGAAATTAATTTAACGAATAATGAGAAACTGATTGCATTGATCGATTCATTTGATTCATTTGAACGGTTTGATCTCCTCAGCGATATTCAGTACATATCCCAGCAAGGAGTACAAAATATCAATCATCCCCTCGAGTTTCTTGCCTTGGTGAAAAAAGAACTACTAAATGAGATTCATATTTCAGAAAAGAATTTTCTTCATTTCTGTCAAGAAATCGAAAATAGTTTAACAAATCTTATTTTAGCAGAAATATCATATGAATTAATTAAATACGAATATCAGAAATCTTCAAATGAAAGCGATGTGAAGTCAAGCATTGAGTGGATTCAATTACAAAAAAATATTAATAAACAATTTAGCATTCTCTCTTTTTATGAGCAATGTGTGATCCAGGGCCATCCTTTGCATCCAAGCGCAAAAACAAAAATTGGTTTTGATATCGATGAATTAATGACGTATTCGCCTGAATGGAGAAATATCGTTGACCTCGAAATAATAGCAGTCAAAAAATCTCATTGCAAAGTTACGTTATTAGAAGGTTATGCTTTTTCAGATTTATTGTTTAAGGAATACCCAGACTTTTTAGAAAAAATAAAAGAAGAATTGTCTATAAAAGGAGTTGATTATAGTAATTATGATTTCATACCTGTGCATCCTTGGCAGCGCAAGCACTCAATTATACCAAAATTTAAAGATCAAATAGCTGAATTCAAAATAATTCCCCTTAATTCTGTGAAAATACCTTCTTTATCTATGGTTTCTTTACGTTCATTTGCTCCAATGCAGAGTGTTGAGCACAAACGTCATCATATTAAAACCACAATAAATCTATTAACCCCGAGTGATTTTGGCTTGCTTTCTACCAAAGCTACGGAATATGCGCCGAGAATTTCTAAAATGCTTCAATCTATACAACGTGATTTAAAATCATTTCAAAATGGTCAATTTAGAATTCAGGCAGAAGTTTCAGGTGTTAGTTTTATTGAATATTCTGATAAATATATTAAAGCTGAAAAAGATGAATTGAGTGAAAATCTGAGCTGTCTATTAAGAGAAAATCCTGAAAATTATTTAAAAGAAAACGAAATCTGTTTGCCTGCTGCAGCTTTATTAGAAAAGTCTCCGATCAATGGGAAAAGTATTATCACTGAGTTTATTTCTGATTATATTGATAAATATCAGTATCTTATAATTGAAAAGGCAGCAAAATCTTTTTTTAAGAAATATATTTCTTTAGCAATTCCTCCTCTTTTAACTTTATTAAGCCGTTATGGTTTAAGTTTATCAGCTCATTTACAAAATTGTGTTCCTGTTTTTTCAAAAGGAGAGCCGATCGCGTTTTTTGTCAGAGATTTTTCACAAATTCGAATTAATAAAGAAAGATTGGAAAAGCAAAATTTTACTTTGAATTTAGTAAGCGAAGATGCGAATCTATTTTGTAAAAATGCATGCGCATTGCATAAAAATTTATTTTATTCATTCTTTCAAAACAATATTGGTGAAATCATTATTGAGTTGCATAAAAACTATTCTATTTCCGAAAAAGAATTATGGGATGAAGTAAAAAGTGTATGTCAAGAAACGTTTGCAGAATTGAAGATGGATCCGCTGATCGAACTTCAGGCGAGTGAAGATGAAGAAGATCTTTTTAAAGACACCATTCAAATGAAAGCTGTGACCAAAATGCGCTTAAATGGTGGGAAAAGTGAGTATCTTTTTGTTGGAATTCAAAACCCTATGTGTGATGCTGAAAAGTAAGAATGAGTTCATCGGGCATTTCGATAGGATACATGTGTGTCCCTTTAGGGATAATGACCCAAGTGAGTTTTGGAAAAAATAATTGTACCCATTTTTTAGCCAATGGATAGCAAGTATCGCTGTTTTCACCTACAAAAAAGATGGGAGTGAGCTTATTGCGGAGTTTAAAAGGAAGTTTTAAAAATCCAAAAGCAGCGGTTGCAGGATATTCTTCAAACATAATACCCTCCCAATTTGGATCGTGGATAAGTTGAATATTGTCCTCATTTTCGGCAAAACTTCCGTTTATATAATCAAGTATTGTTTCATCACTCCATTTTTTCATAAATGAGCTTTTTTTAAATTCTTGAAAAGCATTATCTATTGAACTAAACTTTATCTTCCTTTTTTTGACACGTTTAGCCAGTGTGCTTAAGTGTTTTAGTTTTAATAAACTCACAAGACTCCATTTTAAAATGATTTTTGGCGGTAATATCGGAGGATCGAGAAGATAAAGTTTATCTATCTGTAGCGATTTTGCTGAGAGCAAAGAAATCCATGCACCCAGACTGTGGCCACCAAAGATCCAAATAAGATCATCTGCTTTTTGTTTTTTAATTTTCTGAAAGAGCTCGATATGATCTGCAATTAATATATCCCAAATCCATTCAGAGGGCCTGTCCTTTATTAATTTTGCAGGTGCTTTGGTTTTCCCGATGCCACGCATGTCGTAAGTGACAATGAGCCAATTTAAACTTTCAGCCATTTTTTCGAAGAGTGCTCGGTAGGTTTGTGCGGGTACACCATTCGCATGGGCAAAAAACAGAGCCTTTTCAATTTTCTTACTTTGGGAAGGGGTGTATTCATAAATTTGAAAATGAGCACATCTGTATGGATGCATAAAATCCTCGAAAATAAATAGAAATTTATGTGACTAGCATAGTTCATTTTTGAGGGCGAGTCTTTTTTTTTTAATAAAATAAGTTAGTCTAAAATATTGTTTAACAACTTTAAGTGCAAAACATCATTTAAAGTCGTATCTAAGGAGTTTTATTTTGCAATTTAGAAACAGCATCGTTTGGTTGAGACGTGATTTACGTTTAGAAGATAATATTGCTTTAAGTAAAGCTTGTGAAATGTCTGAAAATGTTATTCCATTGTTTATTTTTGATTCAAATATTTTGAGTAAGTTAAAGAATAAAGAAGATAGAAGAGTGCAATATATTTATGAAACATTACTTCAACTCAGAGATGAACTTAATAAAAATGGAAAAGATATAATAATATTGTATGGAAAGCCAGAAGAAGAAATAGAAAAAATTGCTAAAAAATTAAATATCGATGCTCTCTTTTGTAATAAAGATTATGAGTCTTATGCATATAAAAGAGATCAAACAGTAAAGAAACAACTACAAGCTCACAATATCCAATTCTTTTCATATAAAGATCAAGTTATTTTTGAAGAAAAAGAAATTTTAAATAATCAAGGTCAGCCATACCAAGTGTTTACTCCCTATAAAAAAGCTTGGTTAACTATGTATCAAAAGGAAAAGATAAATATTGCAAATTATAAAATTGATAAATTATGTCCTAAAAGAAATTTAGATGTTTTCGATTCAACTTTAGCTTTAGCAGATATCGGTTTTAACAAGATAAATTTATCATTTAGAGCAGGCAGAGTGGGGGGGATAGAATGTCTTCAAAATTTTGCAAATAAATTAAGCCGATATCATGAGCAGCGGGATCTCTTTGCTTTGGATGGAACATCTCGACTTTCTGTGCATTTGCGTTTTGGTACTATATCTATCCGTGAGCTTTTTCTCTTTGCAAAGAAAAATCATTCAGAAGGATCTGAAATTTGGCAATCAGAGCTGATCTGGCGAGAATTTTATAAGATGATTCTTTGCCAATTTCCATATGTAGAAAAACAAAGTTTTAAGCGGCAGTGTGCAAATATTAAATGGATAGACAATCCTGAGTATTTTGAAAAATGGAAGAATGGGATGACAGGTTTTCCCATTATCGATGCTGCAATGCGACATTTTAAGCAATCAGGATGGATGCACAATCGATTGCGTATGATTGTAGCTTCTTTTTTATCTAAAGATCTCCTGTTAGATTATAGAAAAGGTGAGGAATATTTTGCAGATAATCTAATTGATTTTGACTTGTCTTCCAACAATGGGGGTTGGCAGTGGTGTGCGTCAACCGGATGCGATGCACAACCATACTTTAGAGTTTTTAACCCAGCAGCTCAGTCCAAGAAGTTTGATCCCAGTGGAGATTTTATCCGTAAATATTGTCCTGAATTAAAATTATTGGATGATAAATATATTCATGAGCCGATAAAATCACCAGAAAAGGTCTTGATCACAGCGCAGTGTCGCTTGGGGATAGATTATCCCAAACCAATTGTTCAACACGATATTCAGCGTTTAAAAGCAATGAATTTGTTTAAATAAACAAAAGAACATTATATCTTCAGAATTTTTTTGAGTAAAGGATTTAGTGGTGGATTCAACCCAGAATAATTCACCAGATTTATGAATTAATCTAAATTTAATTTTTGTCACGATGCCAATTTCTGTGATTAGTTTTTCATGCGCTTCTGAAATTTCGTGATTTTCATCTTGCAAGGTGAAATCATATGAAGGTTTTCCTATGATTTCTTCGTTTGTAATACCTAAGAAGTTTTTTAATCCTTCGGATGCAAATAACACTTCACCAAGTATATTCACAATTGAAAACATATCATTTTGTCCAAATGGACATAAAGCATGTGTTTTTTTTAAATCAAAATAATTATTGATATTGCTCAGAATAATAATACAAATTCCTTGATATAAATGAAAAATATTTATTAAATATAATATTATATTTTGCGCGATATTAAAAAAAGAAGCACTTCATCAAAATAATCGGAGTAGATAGTTTTTGCAATAGATTCAGTATAGATATAAGCACCTTTTTTTGAAAGTATTCTTTTTTTAAAAGAATATTCAACTCCAATATTATTAAATACCGATATAAATCTATTAAGATGACTTTCAAAATCATCGGGTGGAAAAAATTCAAATCCTTGTTTGCGCATAATCTCATCGGCAGTGTATCCATAAAAAGAAACACAGTTTTTAGTAATAAATATAATTTCGCCAAATGAATTCCAAATGGAAAGCAAGCTTGAGTTAGGATGAAACCAATTGGGTAAGTTAAATTGATCTAATATTTTTTTAAAATGAATATAAGTTTCTTTTTCCATTACCATTTTTTTCTTTTATTTTAATAATGATTATGTTTAACAATAAAAATTTATTTTTATTGTTAAACAATCTTTCGATTGTAAATAATTTTTTTACAAATTGTCAATTTATTTTTTTATAGATAAGAAAAACTAACGTGAAGATTCTGCAGAAAAGATTTGAGAGTTATGCGAAATGGCTCCAAATGAAAAGGAATTTTTTGTGTTAAATTGAAATATATATTCATCTTGCTCTACATAACCAAAATTTTGCTTTAGGTAGCGTTCTTGTTTACTTGGCGAACTTTTGAGTTTAGCAATGGTCTGTTCGAGTTCTTGATTTTGTATTTCAAGCTCCATATTTGTTTGAACTAATATATTTCTTTCACTGATCAGTTCCATAAAATTAGAAATCCCAGCTTTGCCAATAGCTATTGAACCAATAATAAGCCAAAGAACGACAACAACGACCCATCTTGCAAGGGATTGAAATCTCTTAGAAAACACAGCAGAGTTTGAGATGGGAGAGGTCATTTCTATACCATTCATAGAGTAGATAAAAGTGCTTAACACTGGCACACTCAATCTTAGCACGGGGAAAAAAATTTGTTGAGTTTCTTTTTGGATTCTGATGATTTTTTGTCAAGCCAATCATTTATTCTTTGGCAACGGTTTCAGCGGGAAATTGACTTAAGAATGGAATTGGGTACAGTTTTGCAATTTCTTTTTGACCAAGTAAAAGAGCGATAACACGATCAATTCCTAATGCATTGCCAGCACAGGGCGGAAGGCCAAATTGCATGGCATTTTCAAATATAGAATCGCGTTTGAGAGAAGGCCTTTTTTCCGTAGTGTTCTGAAATCGAACTAGAAGATTGTTAGCATCAATCAATTCTAAATAGGCATTGCATATTTCGACACCAAATAAAAAAGCTTCACAGCGTTCTACATATGGTTTTTTTATTGAACTTTTTTGTGTTTTATCAGGTACAACCTCTTGTGCTGCTAAGGCTCCCATTTGAATAGGATAGTGAGTGACAAAACAAGCTGTCTGTTCTTTCAAAAAAGGTTCTACTTTTTCCATAAAGAGCTTGTAAAAAAGAGAGTCCCAATCATCATTCTCTACTATCGATAAACTCAAATCTTTTGCTTTAGCGTAAAAAATATCTCTATCTTGTACTTCTGCTAAATTGATATTTATAAGTTTTTTAAATAAATCATCGATTCTAAATTGGGGCCACTGCTTTGGGATTTCTTCAGTGCTCCCAATAAAATTTGCTAAAGTTTGTACGAGAGTTTGTGTGTCGTGCATTATTTGTTGCAGAGTTGCGCCAGCTCGATACCATTCAAGCATAATAAACTCTGGTTCATGTTGTTGTGAGATCTCTCCTTGATTGCGGTAAGCATGCGCCAGTTGAAATATTTTAGCTGTTCCTTCAACCATTATTTTTTTTAAAGCGAATTCAGGACTTGTTGGCAATTCCAATTGCCAAGAATTGCCCCTGTGATCGATGTAACTAGTTGTAAAAGTATTTAAATAAACCTCAACTCCTCCGCTTGGTACCAGAGTGGGAGTCTCAACTTGGATAAATCCACGATTGACAAAAAAAGCTTTTGTCCGCTCTAAACAACGATTGCGCTGCAGAATGCTTTTCATTCTTTCTGAAGCAGGTGAAGGATAAAAATGTGTATTTTTTTGTCTCTCAATAGAAATTATATTTTCTGGAAATAAAAATGTACTGTTTGGAATAGGAGAAGAAATAAAAGCATTCTGCCAAGGAGCTAGGCATGTGGTTTTATTTATTATATTTGTGATTTCAATTAAGTAACAATTATCTATATATTCATTTAATTTATGTGATCTATTCCTTATGATATTACAGGAAAATAATATAATATCTCCAGATTGTATTTCTTCTTCATAGGCTTCATTGTGCACGTTTACGGGCCAAATAGTTCCTGTTGCATCACACAAACCCATTTTGTTATCTAAAAAAAATACTCTTCCCATCGAAAGTCTTTGCGTTACGGAGTGAACACGTCGCAATTCATAGAGATTTTGTAATAAAAGAGGATTTTTCTTAGAATTCATTTTTTAGTACTTTTTTTTCTAACTGGGCTTGAAGGTTTACGTGTTGTTTTAGGTTTAGTTACCTTTTTATGTGAATTTTTAGCTTTCTTTTCACTATGGTCTGTTTTTGAATGCAGGGTTTTGTATATTTTTTCAAATGCACTCCCTTTTTCAAAGCATGATTTTTTATCATCCCAAGTTCCTGCATGGAAACCTGTTAAAAGTTCAAATGCTTCTTCTGCACGGGAAACGGGCCAAATATGGAATTCATTTTTTTCAATTGCTTGTCGCACATCACGGTTAAGCATGAGGTGTTTTACATTTTGAACTGGTATAATACAGCCTTGTCGACCGTTGAGCCCTTGAAGATTGCAGGTTTTAAAGAAACCTTCAATCTTTTCATTGACTCCACCAATAGGCTGTATTTCACCAAATTGATTGACCGATCCAGTAACTCCAATTCCTTGATCAATTGGAATATTGGCAATGGTCGATAAAACTAAACACAATTCTGCAAGAGTTGCGCTGTCACCATCAACTCCATTATAATTTTGTTCGAAACAAATTGTCGCCGAAATATTTGCCGGCGATTTTTTGGCAAATGTTGCGTTCAGCCAGCTGGTTAAAATACTAACGCCTTTATTGTGTAATTTACCTGAAAGCGAAGCTTCTCTTTCGATATTTAAAATTCCAGGTTTGCCTTTATAGGTTCTGCAAGTAATTCGTGTAGGCACTCCAAAAGAAAGATCACCTAATGAGTAAACAGCAAGGCCGTTTATTTCTCCAACACGACGAGATGAAGTAGAAATAATAATATCTTTGCGTTTCAACATTTCAATAATGTGATCTTCTATAGCTGCTGAGCGCATATATCGTTCTTCAATTGCTTTTTCAACATCACTGCGTGAGACTTTTTTAGTTTTCCGTTCTTTTGCCATGAAATCGGCTTCAATAGTAATGTCTTTAATCAGGCTAAATCGGGTTGTTAATTTATCTTGATCATCTACGATTCTGCTGCCAAATTCTATAATTGCTGCTATTCCTGTGTCATCAAATGGCAATAAATTTTCAACTTTTGTACGGGTTGAAATAAATTCAACGTAATCTTCCATGGTTTTATTGCTGCGATCCATTTGCGCATCGAAATCTGCTTTAATTTTAAATATTTTATTAAAATCTTCATCATGTTGATATAGCATGCGATATATCCAGTCTGATCCGATTAAAATAATTTTTACATTTAAAGGAATTGGTTCTGGGCGCAAACCGCTTGTTGCTAAAATACTGTATTGTTCACCTAAATCTTCAATAAATAATTTTTGATTTTTTACAACTCTTTTTAAAGTGTCCCATACTTGGGGGGCACGTAATATATCGAGTGCATTTAAAACAAGATAACCGCCATTAGCACGTGCTAAGGAACCAGCTTTAATCATTTTGAAGTCTGTGGTGTAAACACCATATTCTATATTTTTTTCAATTTTACCAAATAAATTATAAAATGTTGGATTGTTTTCGATAATAATAGGAGCGCCTTCCACTTCCGTATTATCGACAAAAACATTTATTCTATATGGTAAATGAGGATCGCCTTTTTTAAGATGATAGGAACTAGGAGTGGAAATTTCTTCTCCTTCGCCTTCCCCTTCTTCTTCATCAGGCAAAAATTCATTTAAATTCTCTAGGAGGTGTTTCTTTACATCTTCTAAATATTCAAGCACATTTTTTTGCGCTTCATATTCTTTTAAGAATGGAATGAGTGCTTGGCTAACAACATAATCACCCAATTCGGATTGCAGCTCTTCCAATTTATTTTTTGTATCATTTTCTATGGAACGCACTTTTCTTGCAAAATCTAGAACTTCAGGTTCTAATAGATTTCTTTCACCTTCAATTTTTTCTTTTTGCTCATCACTTAATTCAGAATAATCTTTTTCGCTTAGAGGTTTTCCATCGATAATCGGTACAGTAACAATACCCATGCGTGTGGATTTAACCCCAAAGTTTTTTATTTTTGCGGTCTTTTCCAGTTCGCTAAAAAGTTTTGCTTTTTTTTCATTGCTCACATTGACAGTGGAATTTACGTTTGTTTCGTATTCTTCAGATTGAAAGGCGTCAACGAGTTCAACTGTGAGCTGTTCGACGAGTTCATCCATTTGTTTTTTAAA
The DNA here is from genome assembly GCF_014281055.1 of Fluviispira vulneris. Classification (NCBI taxonomy): domain Bacteria; kingdom Pseudomonadati; phylum Bdellovibrionota; class Oligoflexia; order Silvanigrellales; family Silvanigrellaceae; genus Fluviispira; species Fluviispira vulneris. The sequence continues at coordinate 58,210 of NZ_JACRSE010000001.1, forward strand.
ACGTTTTGCAATTCCTGTCTTAAGTTCCATCGCATGCGGAGATTCAGGATTTTTAAAGTTATAAACGTATATCCAATCCCCTGGAGTTGGACAATGCGCAGCCGTTTTTTTCAAAAAGGAACGGATGACACTCGTTTTCCCTGTACCTTGCACACCTGCTACATAAATATTGTAACCCGGTTTTTGGATACCAAGACCTAAATTAATAGCACGCACAGCCCTTACTTGCGAAATAATATCGTAATTAGGTTCTGACTTAGCTTTTTTTTCCGGAGCTGTGGATTGAAAATCACAAAATCTATAAACTTCATCAGAATTGAGTCGGCGAAACCGGAGTGTGGTTTTTTGCAATTTTTGGGCTACTGGAAATTCTTTTTCTCTTTTTGTCAAAATATTTTGCGTAAGTGATGCTTCCGTTTTTTTGGTATTTTTCATTCCGTCCTCTTTCTAATGCAAATATCACACTGCATGCAACGCCAAAGATTTTTTGATGCGCCTTGTATATGTCGTGGGGCAAAGAATTCAAAGCTTGCAGACAACCTACACGTTGCTGAAGTAGACAATTTGTCAAGTTCACGCAAGCTTGCATGAAAATGGCTTCGGGCAGAAATATATCTCGGCAGTTCTTTTTGCAAATGCACATAGCCATTTTTCAAAATTACACCTTGTTTTGCATGTTCACTCTCTATTTTAGCAAAACTAATGATTTTTTGTTCATCATAGTGCAAAAAAACCTGTTCACAACTTGTGACATTCATTTCAGATGCATCCGCAAGCATTTTTAACGAAATGACGCATTGCCCGCCCCTTAGAGAAATCCAACTCTTTTCTACAAGAGATGTTAGACCTTCTAATACTTTTTTTCGTTTCGTTATACCAATTGGGAGGGAGGCAAGAACATCTGCAAATGTCAAATGTGCTGCAACTTTGATAATTAAATATGACTCACCAATCCGTGTGTCTTCCAATGCATTGCATATTCTCAAGCCAGCACAAATCGTTTCTAATTTTTTTAATTTATCTTGTTCCTTTTTTGTTTTTATAACATTTAATAAATCTGTTTTATATACAAAGCAACTTTCACCAAATGAATTCGGCATAAACTTTATAAACGATGCTGTGAGTTCTAAAAATACTGAGGGCTCTGGGAACGACGATTTAAATTGAAATTCTCTTTTAATGGGATCGGAGCCAGTCCAAAGTAACAAACCACGTGAAGGCTCTCCTCCTCGTCCTCCACGGCCGAGCATTTGAAAAAATTCTTCTATATTACTTGGAAAACCAAAGACAATAACAAGAAGTATTCCTGAAACATCCACTCCCATGCCAAAAGCGGTTGTGGCACAAATAACAGATTTTTGAGTTGTATCGTGCACATATTGTTCAACACTGCGCCGCTCAATCTTTGGCAAGCCTGCATGGTAAGCAACAGAGTGAATTTTTAGTTTTCTTAATTTTCGGACTGCTTCTTCGCAAAGAATGCGTGATTGAAAATAAACAAGGATTTTTTGTGATGAAGACTCATTGATTATTTTAACTAGTTTTTCCCACTGTTCATCAACAGAAAAAACGCGGTGACTTTCAACAAAAACATTTTCAGCTAAGGGTTTTGATATATATTCAGAGACTTGAACATTTTCAGGAAAAACTCTTTTAATAATATCTTGTCTGCTATTTCGTCCTGCAGTTGCTGTAAGTGCAAGTATACGTGGTGGTTCTAACTTAGTTAATATTTTTCCAATTTCAGAATATTCTGGACGGAAATTATGTCCCCAAGTCACCACACAGTGCGCTTCATCAATTACTGCCATACTGATATTAATTTTTGCGAGTGCATTTAAAAAAGAAGGTAACACAAATCGTTCAGGAGAAGCAAAAATAATTTTAGCTTCTCGGTTTCTCAATTTAGTCCACGCAATTTTTCGTTCTTCTTCGGATTGTTCTGATGTAAAAACAACACAGGGGATTGAAGCATCGCTCATACGTCTCTCTTGATCTCGCATAAGAGAAATCAAGGGACTGATGACAAGCACAGTCTCATTGCTGAAAAATAAAGCTGGAAGTGAATATAAAAGTGTTTTACCAGCCCCTGTCGGGAGTGTTGCAATTACAAACTTTTTTTCAAAAATCTGTGCAAGAACTTCCCGTTGGGCAGGACGTAATTCGGACAGGGAAAAATTTGATTTTGCGAATTCTTCGCATTTTAGGACAAAATCTGTTTGCATAGACCTCACTCATTTCGTACGACTCCTGTTTACGATGGTTTTGCAAAGGAGTACAGTAAATGAGTAAAGTGTTTTTATATCTGATTGAAATGAGTTCAAAAAATGCGTTTTTCTTTTAAAATTATTCTTTTTATTCTATTTGGAATTGTTGCTGGTGGAGTTGCTGTTTACTTAATTTCCAGAGGGGATTCAGTTGAACAGATTAATACTCAATATAACAACACAAGGATAACTGAAATAGATTGGAATCTTTTACAGAAGCTAGATGTGACAACTGGGAATATTCCAAAAGATTTAAAAGTAATAGATGGCGCTATGATTAAAATTCCTGGTTTTATTATTCCCCTCGAAGACAATCAAGATTTTGTTGATGAGTTTTTATTCGTTCCATCCCCAATGGCTTGTATCCATGTCCCACCACCACCACCCAATCAAATCATTCATGTAAAAATGGCATCAGGGAAAAAAGCGAAAATGTCTTATGGACCAGTTTGGCTGACAGGAAAATTTATTCTGCTCGAAAATGGGGGAAGGAAAATAAAAGCGTCTTATGAAATGATAGGATCACAAACGATGCCTTATATGTAAATAGGAAATAATTTTGACTCTTATACTTGATAAAGTTAGGAAACTCAGTCAAATATCATCTGAATTTATATTGAAATTATCAATGAGCAATTAAAATTGCATAAAAAATTGTAGCAACTATTAAATCAAGATGTGTAATGATCCCAATAAAAATACTTCGATCAGATAGCTCAAAAATCGTTCTAAACATGACAAGTCGTACAAATGGATGAATGGATTGGCTTCTCAAAGCACCAATGTCCCGCCAAATACGTACATTTTCAAATTTAAAAATATGATTTTTTGTATAACTAGCAGGGTAATATTGTTTTTGCAAATTTAGTTTTGCAATAAGGGCTTCATTCCATATTCGTAAAAATTTATTTATAATCATAAAAAATAAAATAAAACTTGCAACATTATATCTTGAAAATGCTGTACCAAAATAATGATTTACTAGATATAAAAAAGACAAAATTATTAGGAGACAAAACAATCGGATCCAGTATTTTGAATAAAACTCGTTTGGTCTTTCTTTAAAAGTTTCAACAGGTGAGTGTGGTTTGTGTTTTAATATAAAATTCCAAAAAAGAGCATCAATGGAACTCCATGCGATTAAATAAAAAGCAATGAGATCTGTGCGAATATATGAGTACCCATTCCGATATAAGTAAACTGATAAAAATAAGAGCGATAGAGCCATATAACAGCGAAAATCTGCTTTAGATATTTCATATTTATTATTGATATTCGGTATGGCCAGTTTCTTAATGTTTTTACAGAGAATATCTTTGATAAAATGAGAAGAAAGTTTTTTTTCTAGATGCAGAACACCAAGTTCAAATTTCCATTTTTTTATATTTGGGATTTGTGCTTGCCATTCTTGCGTAGCAGCGAGACGGACGAAGCCCAAAAAGAAACCAATAAGCGAGGTTAGCAATAATGAAATATGTAATTTTTCCGTCGTCAAAATTAGTAAAGTTATAAATGGAACTTTATCTGCAATTTTCCTTAAAAAATAAAAAAAAGTGTTAAATATTTTAAATTCAAAAGGCAAAATTAAAGAACGCCAGTGTAAATAATTAAATACATATGTTGTAAAGTAAGAAAGCCTGCCGGTGAGATAAACAATGACTATGCAGGTAAAAACAATACCAATATATGTTTGTAAGCAGAAGCTACTTAAGAAATTTACATTCATAAACGATTGGTTGAGTTCCATCTGGGCTCTTAATAAGGTTTTCATCCCGAGCTAGAGTAACTGTAGGATGATTGTTTTCTTCAAATAATGTGACTCCACAGTGAGGGCATTTTATTTCAACGTGACTTTCATTTTTTGTCCCTTCTTCATATACTAAATGAAATCGACGTCGGCATACGGCATTATCAATTAAACGTTTTTCGTATTTAACATTGCTAGATTGTTGGCTCATATCATTCCTCCATATCGAAAAGGCTAACAGCGGCTTGTTTGTAACGCAAGATAGAAGTAGTCTCAAGTTTCATTGAAATTGTTTTTCAGAGCAGAGGTTTTGCAATGTCATCGGTTTCTACGTACAGCAAATCAATTGCAGTCATGTTTTAAGCATTGCAATTATGAATTTCATAACATATGGGAATAACCTTGACTCAGTGCAGATTTTGCACGCTGTTTGATTTGGAGCCAGAATGGCCGTTTTACAAAAACTCGATCGTTTGATGGCAACTGAGATTATATCATTGACCTTCGTCATCACTGCAAGTCTCAGCTCTATTATGATAATGGGGAAATTGCCAAGATACGCTGATTTTCTTTTTTCGGCACCTGAAAGTGTCACAACATTTTTAATGTTGTTACTTTATATATTTCCTAATGTACTTAAATTAACAGTTCCTATATCTTTGTTACTTGCATCTGCTATTGTTACGATAAGAATGGCAGCTGATCGAGAACTAGAAGCCTGGATGTCCAGTGGCGTAAGTATATTTAGGTTTGCTGCAATGCCTACCTTTTTGGGTATAGCTGTTATGCTTATCTCATTGTTCAGTGCGCTTTATTTTGAGCCATACTCGACACAGCAGTTTAATAAATTTAAATGGATCCAGACGAGAGGTGTGGTTGAAGCGGTTCTTGCAAATACCATTCGAGAAAAATCATTTATCTACGATGTACCTTCTACTGAAAAAGTAAATATGTCACTTTATTTTCAGAAAGTTTCTTCAGATAAATCTGAATTTATGAACGTATTTATGGGTATTAAGCCACCTTCAGAGAATTTCTTCTCTGTCCTCGTATCAGAAACAGGTTCTTTAAAGAAAACGCAAAATTATGGATTACCCGATTATGTTTTCTCTTTACAAGATGGCACAGCCTATGCAGAACGTGAATCAAACGAAACTTTACCAGTATTGATCAAAGAGCATCCAAAAACATTTTATTTTTCAAAAAGTATCTCAGCTAAAATTGATCTAACTCAATTTCCTAAGCCTCAAGATTTAATTGTGACTCAGTTCAAAGATATGGATATATCTTTAGTGAATACATTTAAAAGTAAATTTAAGACCGATTCGACTTTTTCAGGTGGTGCTGATCAGTTATACCCAGCGGCTTATATAGAATTTTTAAAGCAACAAATAGATAATAGTCCAAATTGGAAAAATGATCGCTTGGTAATTGAAAAATTTCTTTTTATTTTAAAACAAGTCGCTGTACCTCTATCAACTTTATTTTTGCCCATCATAGGTGTTTGTTTAGGTATCCAAGATCCTCGGAGAAAACAGTATGGAGTCTATTTTGGAATTGGGCTCGTCATTTTTGCATTATATTCCTCTATGTCATTGTGCCAGCAGCTGATATTAAACTTTACCATAAGTCCAATATGTATGCTGTTTATCCCACCTAGCGTACTTATTTTTATTATACTTATTTTATTACGTTGGCGTTTACGTCACCCTCCTTCAACAGGTTTCATCGCTTTTGTGAGAGATGATTTATTTAAAATTAAATTTTTCACAAAAAAGGATTAAAATATGAGGATTTGGGTTTATTTTGTTTCGCAGTATTTAAAAACTGCGTTTGGTTTTTTATTTTTTGCATTAAGTCTTTATTTTGTTTTGACATATATGGAAGATAGTCAGCATTATTTTAATAAATATAAACCTTCAAATAGCACAATATTCTTTTATTACTTTTGGCAAGCACCATCGATTGCAATTCAATTTTTACCTTTTTCTGTACTTATATCAGGTATTGTAACAAATTGGATTTTAGCTAAACATGGGGAAATTGCTGCTCTCAGGGCAGCAGGATTATCTATGATGAAAATATCAATACCTCTTGTCAGTGTTGGTATATTATTTACTGCATTTCATTTTACTCTGAGTGAATTGATCTTACCAGAAAGTACAACACATTATTTAAAATTAAGAAATGTGGATATTGAAAAAAAGAAAATTGATAATGTATTTACTGAAAGCCAGTGGTTAAAAGCTACAAATACGATTTTACATTTTCATAAATATGATGAAGTGAAGCAGGAGCTTCTTAAAATTGAGTATTTTAAAGGAAACTATCCAAAAAGCTTAAGTGAAATTGTTCATGCACAGACGGGATATTTTGATGAAAATATTGGGAGATGGGTACTCCGCAATGCACTTGTTCGGCATTTAGAAAACACAAATACTTCAACAGTTACAGAAGTTAAACCTCTCTATGTGACGAATATTGATTTTGCTCCACCTAAAATATTGAATCGAGAGAGTGAATCAAGTCAATTGAGTTTTTGGCAATTGCGACGATTAATTGCAGAAGCAGAGATTGCAGGAACAAATATATCTGATAGAGTGATAGATCTTTATATGAAGATCAGCACTCCTTTCGCAAATATGCTGTTTCTTTTTTTAACATTGCCTTTTGCATTAAAAAAAGAACGGCAAGAAGAAACATATATTGGAATCGTTATCTGTCTTGTAGCCGCTCTCATATATTGGTTTGGAAATATGGCGCTGCGTAGTTTTGCTTTAAAAGGGGAACTCAATCCATTTTTAGCAGCATGGACTATGAATGTTTTAGTAGCAACTTTAAGTTATATGCTTATTAGAAAATTAGATAAAGGACAGTAATTATATGTTTGATTTAAATTTAATTCTAGATTCCGTTGCGAACGGAAAAATGAATGTTGAGAAAGCAAAAGCTCTGATTGAAAAAAATTATGTTTTAAAAAAGCCAAAAAAAGGAATATCTGAAGAATTTCATAATGCAAAAGAAGAATCGCAAGAAGGTTTAAAAAATGCTTTTGAAAAATTAAAAAAATCTGTAAATATTGATGAATTAATAAAAATATCAAGTAATTTAGTGAGTCAAATTTCGGAGAACATGCCGCAAATAGAAAAAATTCAAGAAAATTTAGCACATAATTTACAACCAATTGGCTTTTCTCCAAATATATCAGGTTTAGAGTCTAAACTTTCTGTATTTAGAGCTTTTCATGCGGGAACGGATTGCGTGATAAAAAATAATCTTGTTGTTGGCTCTCAATGGTTTGGTGTCAATATTTCTGAGAATTCTGAGATAAAAAATAATAAATTCACAGCGGTACAATTTTCTGAGTTGTCTATTCAGCGCTCCGATTTTTGTACTTCACAATTTAGTTTAGCTCGGTTAAGTAACGTAACAATGCAAGAAGCACGCCTTGAGAATAATAAATTTTCCAGAGCTTCAATTTCAGATGTTTGTGTCAGAGAATCAGATTTTACTGAAAATGTACTTATTAAATCAGATTTTTCTGAAACGACAATCTCTGGGAGTCGCCTGTCTCGGATGAGTTTTCATGCTGTCGATTTTCAAGATTGCGAAATTGAATCATGCGATATTCAGGGTGTTGATTTCGAAAACTGTAAATTCAAAGAATGTATTTTCTCAAATCTTACAATTATTATGGATGAGCCATTAAAAGTGAACGGGCGTAATATTGTTGGCAGAAATTTCTCGGACTGTAAAAATGCCGAAGAATTTTTAAATCTTCTCGATAGCACTCACAACGATTCTCTTATTTGATACTTGCAGAATTGTATCTTTTTTCAGATATATGTATCTGAGTTATGAACGAAGGTCATTTATGTGATTTCGTTCTCAAATGAAAAGGCTATCTTATTGCCTTTTTTCAAATTTTGGAGGTTTTTCATGACTATTAAGGTTGGTATCAATGGTTTTGGGCGCATTGGCCGTTGTGTCCTCAGAGCATTAAAAAATGAGCGCGATATAGAAGTATGTCTTATAAATGATTTGACCGATGCCAAGACTCTTGCGCATCTTTATAAATATGATTCTATTCACGGTAAGGCACAACAAGCAGTAGAAGCAAAAGAAAATTCACTTCTCCTCGATGGTAAAGAAATTAAAATTTCGGCAATTCGCAATCCAGCTGAAATTCCTTGGGCAGCTAATGGTGTTGATATCGTACTTGAGTGCACTGGTTTATTTACAGAGGGTGAAAAAGCAAGTGCCCATTTAAAAGGTGGAGCAAAAAAAGTCATCCTCAGTGCTCCTGGTAAATCAATCGATAAAACAATTGTAATTGGTGTGAACGATGAAGAGTACGATATTGCAAAACATAATATTGTGAGCAATGGATCTTGTACAACAAACTGTCTTGCGCCTTTAACAAAAGTAATTCATGAAAAATTTGGCGTGAAAAAAGGTCTTATGACAACAATTCACTCCTATACGAACGACCAAAATATTCTTGATCTTCCACATAAAGATTTGCGCCGCGCACGTGCAGCTGCACTGAGCATGATTCCAACAACGACTGGTGCTGCAAAAGCAATTTCAGAAGTGATTCCTTCACTTGCTGGTAAATTAAATGGTTTTGCCGTGCGTGTACCAACTCCAAACGTGTCACTCGTTGATGTTACGTTTGAACTTGAAAAATCAGTTACAGCAAAAGATATCAACGCAGCTCTTAAATCAGCAGCAGAAGGCGCATTAAAAGGAATTTTAGGCTACTCTGAAGAGCCACTTGTGAGCTGCGATTATAATGGTTGTTCTAATAGTTCTACAATTGATGCAGAATACACAACAGTCATTGGTGAGAATATGGTTAAAGTTCTTTCTTGGTATGATAACGAAGCTGGATTTAGCAATCGTATGGTTCAACTCACACGTCTTGTTGCCACTGGCAAATTATAATTTTGAAAGTTTTAATATTAAACTTTAAAAATAAAACCTATGACTGAACGTTATAGGTTTTATTTTTTCTGCTGAATTCTAGTTTTACCATACCATAAATTTCTATCATATGAGCGTTTTAAGGCCGATTCAGCTAATGTCTCAAACAATTGAATATAATTTATCCCTAACTTTTCTGCCATCATTGGGAGGACACTATAATAGTAAGATATTCCAGGTAACGTATTTGCCTCTAAAAAATATACATTTCCTTTTTCATCGCAACGCCAATCCATTCTAACAAAATCTTTCATATCAAGAAATTGAAATAGATCTTCAGTGCCTTTTTTAATTATTTTTTCTATTTTTTTTGTGAGTTTGGGAAAAGTTACTTTTTCACCCATATATTCTTTAGATTTGTTTGTAAGACCATAAATTCCATCATCAACTTCAATTTGCGCAATTGGTAGATTCTGAATGGGAGTGCCAATTATTCCAGACGTGTATTCCTCCCCATTTAGAAATTTTTCAATTAACACTCCGTGTGGGTACTTTTCTAATAATGCGTATGTGATTTTTTCAGTATGTGATTTAGAATTTGAAATTGAATACGATGCATTAATTCCCATTCCAGATCCTTCCCCGTCAGGTTTTATAAAATGTGTTTCGTTAAAAAAATTTCTTGGGACATTCCTTAAGTCTTTTGGATTTTTGATTATATAAAAAGGACTCGTGGGAATATTAAGATATTGGCATGTTAATTTGATTTGAGATTTGCTCATGCAAATAGATTGAGTAAATGGATCTGATCCTATAATTGGAATTCCAGATATTTCACAAAGAGATGGAATCCAACCTTCACGTGCAAGTGATCCCCAACCTTCTACAACAGAATGAATAAGTGAACATTGAGAACTCTTCTCACTCCAATTCTTTAGAAATGAATTATCCATGGGAAAAAGAATTACAGAAAAACCAATCTCTTCCCAAGTCTGAATGATTTTTTCGATCGTATTTTGTGTTTCCCATTCACCACTTGCATCATCTGGAAAAATCATTTGCTCTGAATTTTCAAGTTTCATTGGTAGATCATAGACAAACCCAAGTGTTAGTTTTTTATTTTTTCTTTCAAAATTTTGTCTCATGTTTTTCTTCCTTCTTAGAAAATGACTTAATCATATGTTGTGTCTTTGACGATGCATCCGTGTGTTAAAAAGATATCCTTGTCTTACAAGGAAAAATAATTTCTTAATAAAAATTTATAAAAAATGGTATTGCCACTACCATTTTTTTTTGGCATGAGTTAAATTATCTTTGAACCGTGATTGTGAAAACGGTTTGTAATTCTTTTTTTGAAAGGAGAGTGTTTCATGGCTGAAACAAAGCGTAAGAAAACGGGTGCGAAAAAATCAACTGCAAGAAAAACAACTAAAAAAGCAGGAAAGAAACCAGTTGCAAAGAAAAAGAAAGTAGCAGGAAAGAAACCAGCGAAGAAAACCACTGCAAAGAAAAAAACAGTTAAAAAAACAACTAAGAAAACTGGAGCGAAAAAAACAACTCGCAAGACCACTGCGAAGAAAAAAACTGGTAAACGCGGTCGTCCAGCAGGAAGCACTGCAAAGAAACGCGGTCGTCCAGCGAAGTCTTCTACAAAGAAACGCGGTCGTCCAAAGAAGGCAGTTGTTAAAACTCCAAAGAAACGCGGTCGTCCTAGTAAACTTGATAAATTAAAACAATCAATGAGACGCGGTCGTCCAAGAAAAACTTCTGAAAAAACTCCTGTTATCAATGACACAATGACAGAACAGGGAGCATTATAATTTAAGCGCAAAATAAATTATTTCTATTTTGTGCTTATTTTTTATTATGAGCCAATTTTCAAAAGATCTTATAGCGTGGTACCAAACGAATAAGCGAACATTTCCTTGGCGTGAGAATATTAATGTATATCACACTTGGATTTGTGAAGTTATGAGTCAGCAGACGACTTTAGCTGTTGTTTTGCCACGTTTTAAAGAATTTATAAATGAACTTCCCGATCTTCCATCACTCGCCAATTGTTCTGATGAAAAACTTAGAAAATTATGGGTTGGTCTAGGTTATTATGCCCGAGCACGTAATTTAAGAAATGGTGCAAAATATATATTAGAAAATTTTAAAAATAAATTTCCATCTTCTAAAGATGAATGGTTAAAGGTGCCAGGATGTGGACCCTATACAGCATCGATAATATCAAGCATTTGTTTTAATGAACCAGTAGCTTGTGTTGATGGAAATGTCATTCGTGTTGTCAGTCGAATTCTTGGAATGTCCGAAGGAGTTTGGGAAAAAATAGGTCAAGAGAAAATATCTTGTTACGTTAACGAATGTATTCCCAAAAATTCACCAGGATGTTTTAACCAAGCTATGATGGATCTTGGGGCTACGGTTTGTAAAAAACAAAATCCAAACTGTCAAGAATGTCCTGTAAAAAAATATTGCAGTGCACTTAAAAAAAATATTATTTCTATATGCCCGCCCAATAAACCAAGAAAAGCTTTTCAAGCGGAAAATATTTTTGCTCTCTTATTACAAAGAAATAAAAATTCAGAATTTTCTTTAATATTGAGAGATAAAGGTTTCTTGGCGAAAACCAAAGGCTTTCCTCTCTTATGTTCAAAAGAAGGACATACTAAGGAAAAAATTATAGAGGTTTTAAAAAAATTAAAGTTAAATGGTACATGCTTAGAAAAAACATTTATGCATTCTATCACACATCATAAAATTACGGGTCATACTTTTTTAATCGAATGTGATGAAGATAATAATAAAGTGAAAAAACTTTTAAAAACTTTTGCACTGAATGAAAAAAATGACTGGTTTGACCTTCCGCAATTGCAACAGAATATTTCATCTTCACTTGACCAAAAGGTGTTAAAAACCCTATTCTCAAAATAGATCTTATAAATTCTATTTTGGGGAGTTCTTCATGACGAATAATTTGAGTCTTATTCCTCCTTATATTAATGGGCGATTTTCTGCGTTAAATAAACCTGAAAGAGTATTTTCAATAAATAATCCAGCTAATCCAACAGATATATTAGCTTCTGCTGGGTGGGGCAAAGATCTGGTCGATCCAGTTATTCAGGGAATGAAAGCTGCTCAGAAAAAATTTAATTTAGTTTCTTTAGAAGAAAGATTAAATTATATAAAAAAATTTATTGGGTATTTGAATGAAAATGCAGATGAAATTAAAAGTAACATGATGCTTGAGCTTGCTCGATCACGTGTTTCGGTCGAAGAAGAATGGAAACTGTGTGAAAAATTATTTAAAGCTCTTCCTGACTTTTGCCAACAAATCCTCTCTATTAAAAAAGATGAGGAAGGATGGGAATGGAAATACTCACCCCTCGGACTTGTTTTGATATCTTCGAATATAGCTTTGCCAGTCTATTCGTTGCTTTGTGGAGTTTTACCTGCACTCGCCAGTGGCAATGCTGTTTGCATGCGGCCTTCGTCACATTGTTTACTTTCTGGCTCACTTTTAGCGAGCGGATTTCATCAAGCATCCTTTCCTGAAGGTGCTGTGCAGATTGTCTACGGAGATTTTGAAGTGTTCCGTAGATTGGTTTTAAGTCATCAATTTGACACTATTTTATACACAGGAGGGGAAGAAAGTCTTGAACAGATTCGCCGTGACACACAAGGACAGCAAAATGCGCGCTTGGTCCTATGTGGTGGTGGCAAAAATGCTGCATATGTTTCTGCTTCTGCGAATATGGATAAGGCCATTGCTAAAATTATTCATGGTGTCTGTCTGGATGCAGGTCAAAGGTTGGAATCGACAAGTCTTGCTTTTGTAGACAAAAAAATCTTTAGCGAATTTCAAGATAAATTTGTTTCTTCAATTAAAAGTATGCCCATTGGTGTCAGGGAAGATCTTGCGCGCTCTGATATTCATGTCATGGAACCTCTTTGTAGTGTAAATGCTTGGGAGCGTTATTTGCGTTTTCAAGGAATAGCAGCGCGTGAATCCGACGAAACATTGCGCTGGGGAAAACCCATCGATAATGGTGGCAATGGATATTTTGTCTCTCCCGGTGTGCATCTGATGAAGCTCGAGAAAGTTTTAAAAAGTATTTATGCGTCCAATGCCTTCTTTGGTCCTGATATCTGTCTTGTTCCTGTAGACAATAAAGAAGAAGTGATTTCTGTCCTCGATAATTTAGGAGCGACTCGCTGTTTGGGCATTCATAGCCAATATGCCGAAGAAGCCCAAGAAATGCGTCGCTCTTCAAATGTGCCTTCTTTGCTATGGAACAGTGCAACAACGGATTTAAATCCGTTGTTACCAAGTATTGGTCGTGGCAAAGCAGGTAATAGCTATATAACAGGTTTGCATTTTATTTATTCTACAGTGTATCCACAAACTCTGAATCTGTCTTTGCCTAATGGTGTTACAGAAAGTGATTTTAAAGAAGTGAAGAAAGGAAAGAAAACAACTGCGAAAACGTAGCCGTTGTTTATTTCCAAATGTATTTTAAAAGCAAAATGAAAAAGTGAATAATGAATCCGAAAAAGATTTCATTTTGATTATTTTTTAAGCTAAAATTTTTGAAATATTTTGCCAATTGGAGTTTAATCATTTCGCCGTTGATGGAAATATTGATATTGACTAAACGAGAGTTATAGATTAACTTAAGTTTGTTATCTTTCATATCTGCTCCTTTGTATATATTTTTATTTGTTCTCAAAAAATCCACATATTTTGAGAAATAAATTTGGCAAACAAATATTTTCGTCATTCCTTACTCAAAATATTTGCAATATTTTGAGTAAGGAATGGTGTTTATGCGAATGTAAAAAATTGGTATTTTTTAGTGCATCAGGCTCCTCTTATTAAAAAGTGATTGTATCAATTGAAATTAGGTAGTTTTTAAATAAGAGCTCGTAGAATCACAGGAACGTTTATATTTGTAACAGTTAAAAATCACTTTAGATCAATGAAATGAAGAGGGCAAGCTATCAGCAAAAAAATCTACATCCCTAATTTATAAAGAAATATTCAAAAATTTTTCTGTTTATAAAATTTTATATTTTCAAATATTTGTTTTTATATATATTTTAATTTTTTAAAATTCTTAATTTATTATTAAAATATCCAGAATAAATTTACAAATATTAAATATTTATTAATAATATCTAATATTTGTAAAATATATAAAAAATTTTGGTAATATTTGAGTGTGCAAAAAAACATCACTTAGAAAAAAACTGACATTATCAAACTGAATTAAACTTCCGATAAATATAAAAATTATTAAATAAACAGCTGAAAAGAGTGAAGCATTGCCCTTTTTAATTCTACCCCCCACAGTTATGATTTCGGAAAATCCAGAGACAGCTTCTGCCACTTTGGCACGAGCAAAAGCTTATCAGGAACAACTTCTTCAACAACTGGGTCTTGGTAAAAATCAAGAGCAGCCCCCTATTACGAAAGGCGCGTATCGCGGTACACGGATTTTTATATGGAATAAAAACTACAATGCATATTTACCTAGCTATTTTATTTTTCCTACAGGCTTAAAACAAAGTAACGAATTTTTAGAAACAGCCTCTCTCGTACGCCATGCGGATTGCATGCATCTGGGCTCGGTCTGGCAAATAAAAAATAAAGCGTTTGTACCTATTCAATTGGAAAATTCGAATGCAAATATGAGTCAAATTGCGGATCGCAATTTTGCCGATAAATCACCTGTACGTTTGGATTCCTTTTATAATTTTCGCGCAGAATACCGCATACAAAATATTTTAGAATCATTTATTGGTGAAAATCTTGCAGCCAAAGGTGTGCAAAATTTAACCAATCTCTCGCGGATTGCGTGTAAAGGAATTTATGCTAAAGAATTTTTAGTAGATAAAGCTCTGGAATACCCAGCGAGAGCGCATCGCGATATTATTATAAATATCTCTGCTTCGCTCTTGCAGGAAAAAGAAACTTGGCCTAAAGTCACATACAAAGCACAACTGAATTCTGGGGTTTTTGCTGAAAAGCATGAGGATTTAATTGCTGAGAAGAATGAAAATTATTTCAATCCTCCACAGATATCTCAGCAAATTATTGAAAAGGTTTTACCAAATTTACAGGATTTAAAGCTAGATGAATTTAAAATAATTCGCCGTTACCGTGGATGGGTTTATTTAAATCGTGGTCGCGCTTATGGCTTAAAAATTGGGATGCGTTTGGTTGGACCAAATCACTCTACCTTTCACATTATTCGATATTTGCCAGAGGTAAATGGGGAAATTGATTCTTGTATTGCTTTTATCCGTTATGAAGATAAAGAAAAACCTATTGTCGTAGGTGATATTTTAAAAATGGATCCAACCCTCTTTCCAAAACCTAAAATATCGGATAATACCCTTAATAAGTGAATGTTCATTTATAAAGGAAAATTTAATGCTGCAAAATAAATTTCGTGATTTTAAAAAAAAGAAATCAGCAAAAGTTTTTATTGGGATTTCCAGTGCTTCAATTTTATTTTTGTGTGTTTACTGGCTATTTACCTTTGGCAATGAAAGCACCGATGCATCGCAAATTGAAGGGCATATCGTAACAGTTTCACCTCAAATATCAGGAAAAATTGTAAAAATTTATGTGTCAGACAATCAAAATATCAATGAAGGAGAGCCGCTAGTTGAACTTGACAGTGAGCAACAAAAAGTTGAGGTGGCTCTTGCGACAGCAGATTTAGAAGCAGCAAAAGCTTCACTCACTCAAGCTGAATCAGAACTTTCGCGCATGGATAAAAATTATTTAGCGACTCTCACTCAAGCTAAAGGAGGGCTGACGCAAGCCAGTTCTGGGGTTATATCTAGCGCAGAGGCAGTGAAACAGGCAAAGGCAAATCTCGAATCAACTGTCAGTGCGGAGGCTCTCGCAAAGAAAAACTTAGATCGCTATCTCAGTTTGAAAAACCAAGGAGCTGTTTCTCAAGCTGAACTCGACAATCAGCAGAATCAGTATGAACAAGCGCGCGCGGCGCTTCGCTCTGCACAAGCACAAGTGGCAAGTATGCAAGCATCTCGCACTCAGTCTACTGGTGGATTACAACAGGCAAAAGGACAGCTTTTACAAGCCGAGTCTTTAGAAAATCAGGTTAAATCCTTTGCTGCTGCTGTAAATTTAGCACAAGCTAAAGTGAAAAAAGCAGAAGCTGTGCTTGATCAAGCAAAATTAAAATTAAGTTACACCCTTATTAAAGCTCCATTTTCTGGAACAGTGTCCAATAAAACAGTCGAAATTGGAAAAATTGTACAAGCAGGTTCACCCCTTTTATCGATTGTTTCTTTATCTGACACATGGGTAGTCGCTAACTTTAAAGAAAATCAACTAAAAAATATGCGACCTGGGCAAAAAGTAAAAATCAAAGTGGATAGTTTTCCAGCAAAAACAATTACTGGGGTTGTAAAAGGATTGTCAGGTGCTTCGGGGGCGACTTTTGCATTATTGCCACCAGATAATTCGGCGGGAAATTTTGTTAAAGTTACACAGAGATTTCCAGTAAAGATAGAAATCACTACCAGACCAGATGATATTATTTTAAGACCAGGGATGAGCACAGTTGTTACAGTAGCAACTCGATAAAATCAATTTTAATTATTGGAAAAAATATGGCTTCATTTAATACAGAAACAAAATCTGTCGTACAGGGGTCAAAGCTTTTAATAACGATAGCAGCTATGATTGCATCTTTAATGGCAGTGCTAGACATAAGCATAGTAAATGTTGCATTAAATGATATACGTGCAAGTTTTGGCGTACAAATGGATCAAGTCGCTTGGATTTCTACGGGATATATGATGGCAAATGTTGTCGTTATTCCAATGACAGGATATTTTCAAAATCGGTTTGGCTTAAAAAACTATTTTTTATTTTCTATCGCATTGTTTATTATCGCTAGCGTACTTTGTGCTATGTCGTGGAATCTTTTATCGCTTGTTATTTTTCGCATATTGCAGGGTGTAGGTGGTG
Source organism: Fluviispira vulneris (assembly GCF_014281055.1). Classification (NCBI taxonomy): domain Bacteria; kingdom Pseudomonadati; phylum Bdellovibrionota; class Oligoflexia; order Silvanigrellales; family Silvanigrellaceae; genus Fluviispira; species Fluviispira vulneris. The sequence goes on from NZ_JACRSE010000001.1 coordinate 75,164, forward strand.
GGGCCATTATTCCAACAGCAAGTACAATTTTGATTTCTCGTTATCCTCGAGAAGAGCAAGGAATGGCACAGGCTTTTATAGGGCTTGGTGCAATCACCGGACCTCTCTTAGGACCAACAGTTGGTGGATATTTAATAGATTATTCAAGCTGGCATTTGATCTTTTTAATAAATTTACCCATAGGTATCCTGGCACTTATGCTTGCTGCAGCAAGTATAAAAATAGAGAATTTTATTCCAACTAAAGAAAAGATTGATAAATATGGATTCCTTTTACTTTTGATTGGACTTGCCAGTTTGCAATTTATTTTAGAAGAAGGGAACAGAGATGATTGGTTTGAAAGTAGAATTATTATTTTCTTTTCAATTGTAAGTTTGACATGTCTTGTTACTTTGGTTGTTCAGCAACTCGAAGCAAAAAAACCAATGATAAACTTCCGTGTATTCTTAGAGTGGAATTATTTAATTTCAACTTTGATTAATTTTATGCTAGGTACAATTCTTTTTGGAGTCTCCTTTTTGTTTTCATTATATTGCGCAAATGTAATGCAATATACACCTTTAAATATTGGCTTGCTCTTTTTAAAGGGAACTTTTATCCAAATACTTATCATGCCTATTATAGGTAAAATAGTAAGATTTATTGACAATCGCTATTTAATTGCTGCCGGAGTCGTTATAGTTACAATAAGTTTATGGTTGAATGGAAACCTCAATCAATCGAGTAGTGAGTTTGCTTTAATTTCAATTTTATTTATTAGAGCCATTGGCTTGAGTTGTCTATTTATTCCATTATCTCTGATTGCAATTATGCGGATCAAAACCCAAGATTTAGGCAATGCTGTCGGACTGTTTAATCTCACCCGTGAGCTCGGGGGATCCATTGGCATTGCGTGGATGAGCACTTTGCTCGTCAATCATATCAAAGAATTTGATTTTGTATTAAAAGCAAAAGTAAATATTGGCAACGAAATTGCGGAAAACCAACTGCTTATTATGGAAAAAATGTTGGTTGGAAAAGTCTTAGATGCGAAACAAGCTGCTTTTCAATTGCTGCAAAATCGAGTCAGTTTGCAATCAACCATTGAAGCATTCAATGCTGGCTTTTTATTATTGGCTTTTGTTTTCTCCACATCGCTCATCATGATATTTCTTATTAAAAATCAAAGAAAAGTTATTATTTCAGAAAAAAAAGAAGTCGAACCTCTTAGAAATCAAGCTGTTTAGAATTGCTGATAAATAGAGCAAATAATTGAATGTGAGTCATTTTTATAATATTATAAACAAATAGTTTTTTGCTTATATGTTTGCGATTCAACTTTATAGATGATTAAATAGAGCGAGTGTTTTTTATTTGTTTAAGGAGATAAGCGCATGGCAAAAGAAATCCGTAGTTTTAAGCACCTCTTGGGTAAACTCGATGGGATCAGCGATCCTCAATTGGAAGCTCATTTTGGTCTCTATGAAGGTTATGTTAAGAAGTTGAATGAAATCGAAGAAAAACTTGAAAAAGTTGATAAAGGATTAACCAATTATAGCTTTGGTGAATATTCTGAACTTAAGCGCCGTCACTGTGTTCCTTATAACGGAACGTATTTACATGAAATGTATTTTGACAACATGTTGGCAAGTGAATCCCCTTCTGCTGAATTTGAAAAATTAGCTAAAGCAAGTTTTGGCAGCATGGATGCATGGAAAGCAGATGTCAAAGCAACTGGATTAGCCGTTCCTGGGTGGGTTGTGACTTGTGTTGAAACAACCACTGGAAAACTAAGAAATGTGCAAATTATGGAACATCATATTGGTTTTCCATTAAATCACACTCCCTTACTTGTTATGGACACTTGGGAGCATGCTTTCTTTTTAGATTATAAAGCCAATCGTGGTGCTTATATCGATACGTTCTTTAAAAATATAAATTGGTCCGTTGTGAATGCCCGCGTTAAACAAGTAACGCACTAAAACTCCCTTTAGGGAGTTTTTATACTTTTCTTGATCTTTTATAAATCAGTTGAAAGAAAAGCAAAAACAAAAATGAATATATTGATAAGCAAACCAGTGGTTCAAGTATATTGACTGTGCGATCAACATAAGAATAAGACAAAACTGTCCACTGATATGTTGGGATAAAATTTCTCACTGTCGCAAAAATACCTGTTGCAGGTAAACTAAACGAACCAAAGAAAAGCAATAAATTTAATAAAGTAAAAATACTACGTGAAGATTCTGGATTGGCAGCGTATCCAATAGCCATACCTAAAAGTGCCATTGGAAGAGCGCCTAAAATTGCAATTGTTGCAAAGAACAAAATTTGATCCGCAGATACGTTGATTTTTAAAATAAATAACGCAACCAAAGAAACTGATATTATATTTATAAACGAAAGTGCGAGCGTGTGGAGAAGTCGGCCAACAAGCATAGGTTTTATGCCAACAGGAAGTGAGCGCAAATACTTTGCCCATTCTGAATTTTTTTCTTGAGTGACACCCATCCCAAGTAACATGAGAGCAACTGTTTGGACGGAATAATTGAAAAAAACGATGAGAGCACTCAGCGAGTTTTTTTCATCCCACTGATTGGCAAATAATAGCAGCATGAGTGGAGGAAATATAAGTGTAAAAAAAAGTGCAGGTACATTACGAACTGTGCTTAAAAAATAAATTTTAAAATAGTTTAAAGCAAGAATCAAAATTTATTCCCCTTTAGATAAATTTAAAAAAGCAGATTCTAAATTTTCTTTCTTTATTTGTAAGTTTGAAAATGGAATATTATTTTTTACAAGTTCACAAATAAGTTGATCTGAGTTTTTTGTGGTTAAAATATAATTTGTTTTGTTTTTAGTAATAGAATCAATCGAACTAAAATTGTTGAATTCACATTGAGTTCCGCATTCAAATGAGACTTTTGCAAGCTTAGAATTCGCAATTTTTTGAATACCTTCAACGCTTTCATCAGCAATAATTTCACACTTTTGTAGAAAAAGAATACGAGTCGCTATCTGTTCGATTTCTTCCAAATAGTGGGTGGTTAAAAAAATGGTTTTGCCTTTATTTTTATATTCCTTGATAACTTCCCAAAGCAATTTTCTGGCTTCAACGTCAAGCCCAGTTGTGGGTTCATCTAAAAAGACAATTTTTGGGTTGCCGATAAATGCCAGAGCCAATGCCAGTCTTCTTTTCTGTCCGCCTGATAATTTAGTAGCTTTATGCTCTAAAAATGTAATTAAACCAAATTTTTCGATCATTTCTTCAATAGGAAAGGGATTAGGATAATGTGAATGGATGAATTTTAGAATTTCGATGGTCTTAATTCCTTCTGGAAATTCTATATTTTGGGGTGTGGCACCAATATGGATACGTGCCGCAGGATTGATAGGATTCTTGCCAAAAAGTTTTATTTCTCCTGCTGAAGGTGTTTCTTGCCCAAGCATTAATTTGATTGTTGTTGTTTTTCCTGCACCGTTCACACCGAGAAGTCCGATCACTTCATTGTGAAAAATATTTAAATTAATGTTTTTAATTATGCATTTTTTGCCATAATTTTTGGATATATTTTTAAACTCTAAGATACAACCTTGCGTCATATTGCTCTCCTCTGACCAAGCAACATGTATTGCTTTTTTTGAGCAGTTGCAAGTTAGATTTTTTTGCCTTATCTTGTATAAAGATTTGTATTTTTTTTAGCCTTATAAATAAATATGAGTTGATGATTGTTTGTTGTTAAATGCAATTATTAATTAAATCTCTAAGAATCATATATTTATTAATATTAAAATATTTTTATAAAATATTAAATTGGTTATAATTTTGTCGCCGGTATTCATGGAGATTCTAATTAAGCTACAATTGGATAAAGATCATTCTGGGTAAGAACCTTATTAATTATGCGGCGAGGAATGGATGCGAACTCAATTTGTTTTGGTATCTATAATATTGATTTTATTAAATATTATATCAATATTTGTATTTCCTTGGTTTTTGTATTCACTGATTCTCATTATTCCGCTCATCGTGATGGGAATTATCGATATGATTCAACCATCGCAGACATTGAGAAGAAATTTTCCAGTTTTGGCGCGTGCTCGTTATATGCTAGAAGAAATACGACCAGAAATGCAGCAGTATTTTATAGAATCGGACACCGAAGGGATGCCTTTCAATCGGGAACAACGCTCTGTTGTCTATCAACGTGCAAAAGGAGCCCGTGACACTGTGCCATTTGGCACGAAAAAAAATGTATATCAGGTAGGGTATGAATGGGTAAATCATTCTTTAAGTCCGACTAAAGTTGAGTTTGATAAACTCAGAGTTCTCATCGGTGGTAAGGATTGTTTACAACCTTATAATGCAAGTTTGTTAAATATTTCTGCAATGAGCTATGGGTCTCTTAGTCGCAATGCCATATTGGCATTAAATGCGGGGGCAAAAGCGGGAAAGTTTGCTCACAATACGGGCGAAGGGGGCTTAACGCCACATCATTTAGAAAATGGTGGGGATATTATCTGGCAAATTGGCACAGGGTATTTTGGCTGTCGAAATTTGGATGGGACATTTAACGATCTCGAGTTTATAAAAAAAGCTGCGCACACTCCACAAGTCAAAATGATAGAAATCAAATTGTCCCAAGGTGCTAAACCAGGACATGGCGGTATTCTTCCAGCACAAAAAGTAACAAAAGAAGTTGCTGAAATTCGCGGTGTACCAATGGGTAAAGATGTTTTATCACCCCCTGCGCATACGGCATTTAAAACTCCATCAGAGCTTTGTTACTTTATTGCAAATTTAAGAAGAATGTCTGGTGGAAAACCAGTGGGCATTAAACTTTGTCTTGGAAATAAATGGGAATTTATTGCAATCTGTAAGGCTATGCTTCTGACTGGCATGATGCCTGATTATATTTCAATCGACGGAGCGGAAGGAGGAACAGGTGCTGCCCCACTCGAATTTACAAATACAGTTGGCACTCCTGGTATAGATGCCTTGATGTTCGTGCATAACTCGCTTGTCGGATTTGGGATAAGAAATAAAATAAAAGTATTATCCTCTGGTAAAGTAACAACTGCTTTTGAAATGATTAAATTGATTTCGCTTGGTGCAGATGCTGTTTATTCTGCAAGAGGAATGATGCTTGCTCTTGGTTGTATACAAGCCCTTAAGTGCAACTCAAATCATTGTCCAACGGGTGTGGCTACTCAGAATAAATCTCTTATGGTTGGCCTAGATGTGACAGATAAGAAAAAAAGAGTTGCAAATTTTCATCACGAAACTATGAAAAGCTTGTTAGAAATTATTGAAGCAATGGGTCTTGATGGTCCACAAGACTTAAGACCTTGGCATGTCATGCGGAGAGTCAGTGAAACAGATTCAAAAAATTATGCAGAAATCTTTGAATATATATTAGAGGGGTCGTTGCTTGGCAATGATTTACCTGCTTCTTTTGAATCTGCTGTTAAATTAGCCTCACCTGATAGTTTTAGGCCAATATTTGTTTGATATTAAAATATAATTTAAATTTAAAAAAAAATATTATAATATTTTTCAATTTTGAAGAAATATATACATATAATAAAAAAATAATTGGGAAGCAATTGAATTTATATTAAATGAGGTTTATGCTTCATTGGGTTGATTTAAAACAATTTGAAAGGAGTGTTACTTATGGTTTTCCGAAAGCAATTGTTTGGGATTCTTACATTCGTATGTTCATTTTTTTCTCTTATTGCTTCTGCAGCAGGATTAAAAGTTGAAATATATAATCCAGGTACAAAAAGTATTTTTCCTATTTCATCAGAAATTATTATAGGTAATAAGGAAGTTGTATTAATTGACGCTCAATTTCAAAAAAATGATGCTGAAGCATTGGTTAAAAAGATAAAAGCCACAGGGAAAAAACTTACAACTGTATTTATAACTCATAAAGATCCAGATTTTTATTTTGGTCTTGATACAATAAAAAAGGCATTTCCAGATGTAAAGATTTTAGCAACAAAATATACTGTTGATGATATTAAGGCATCGATGGATGGTAAATTGAAATATTGGTCTCCAATTTTAAAAGGAAATGCGCCAACTAAAGTCATCCTTCCAGAAGTTTTAGATGGAAATTCCTTTACGCTTGAAGGAGAAAAAATTGAAGTTATTGGATTGGATAGTTCTGCACCTGGGGACACATTTTTATGGATACCATCTATAAAAACCGTAATGGGTGGAGTGATTGTATATGGTAAAATGCATTTATGGGTTGCAGATAATCAATCCGAAGAGTCACGTAAGCATTGGTTTGAAGCAATGGATGCTATGGAAAATTTAAAACCTACCAAAGTGATACCTGGCCATTTCCTCCCATCGACACCTTTGACAGTTGAATCGATTAAATTTACTCGTGAATATTTAAAAAAGTTTGAAGAAGAAGCGAAAAAAGCAAAAAATTCGAAAGAACTCATTAATAGTATGAAGAAACTTTATCCAAAAATCGGTGGAAATACGGAACTTGAAATGAGTGCAAAAGTGATTAAAGGCGAAATGAAATGGCCTATGTGAAATTCTCACCTACGTAGGCTTTTATTTTTGTTTTAATGAAAAGTATTTTAGAAATACAATCGCAAAAACTTGAGTTATTTTTAAACAATATAAAAAAATATAAAAATACATTCTCATTTAACTCCATATACGCTATTGTCAAATTCCATTTTATTAAAGGAGAAGTTCGTTAATGGAATTAAAGCGTGGAATTTCTACATGGGGCATCCTATTTGCTTCTGTCAGTGCAACAATTGGCTCCGGTTGGTTGTTTGGTTCTCTTTACACTGCCAAAATGGCTGGACCTGCGGCTATTATTGCCTGGTTTATTGGTGCCGTCGCAATCATCATAGTAGCAATGTGTTTTGCAGAATTATCAACGATGTTTCCTGTATCGGGAGGGCTCAGTGCCTTCCCTCTTTTTACCCATGGTACCACAATTTCTTTTATTTTGGGTTGGGTTTCTTGGCTTGCGTTTATTGTTATTGTTCCAATAGAAGTGCTTGCTGTAATTCAATATGCTGCCACCTTTATTCCATCTCTTATGCAAAAAGTTGGTGATTCCGATCAGCTCACTCCTTCGGGTTATATTGTAGCTTTTTTTCTAACGGGAATTTTATTATTAATTAATATAACAAGTGCACGCATAATGTCAAAAACGAGTTTTTATATTACGATTTGGAAATTGTTAGTTCCATGTCTATTAATTATACTTTTCCTATATAAATCACACCATTTTGAAAATTTAACTTCTCATGGTTTCGCTCCAAATGGCATGCAAGGATTATTTGCCTCTTTATCTGTGGGCGGAATTATTCTTGCTTATAATGGTTTTCAACCTGGAGTTGCCCTTGCAGGTGAAACAAAAAATCCACAACGCAGCATACCTATCGCAATTGTCGGCTCAATGGTTATCTGTATGTTTATTTATTGTTTTCTCCAATTCGCTTTTATTTTAGCAGTTCCGCCAGAAAATCTGGAAAACGGATGGAGTGCCTTGACTTTTGCTGGTCAAGAAGGTCCTTTTGCTGGGCTGGCAATTATCATAGGCTTAGCTTGGTTTGGTGTCATACTCTATTCTGACGCTCTTATTTCGCCATTTGGCAGTGGTGTTATTTTTATGGCTGCTTCTGCTCGTGCTTCTTACAGTATGAGTAAAAGTAAGTTGATGCCCCATTTTTTTCAATTATTGTCAAAAAATGCTGTTCCGATTCCAGGATTGTTTGTTACTTTTATTCTTTCCCTTGTTATATTTGTTTGTTTTGATAATTGGCAAGAAATGGCCTCATTTTATGCAGCGGCAATTTGCCTTTGCAATGCAGTCATACCTGTTACTTTATTTGTTATGCGCAATGATTTTCCAAATTTACCAAGACCCTTTAAGATATTTTCTTATAAGATTTTCTCAATGATTGCTTTTTATATAAGTAATATGCTGTTTTATTGGTGTGGTTGGCACATTATATGGAAGCTCGATATAGTTATTATCATAGGGATCGCTATGTTGGCTGCCATGAATAATTTTAATAAAAGCCAACTGTCGATAGATCTAAAAGCTTCTATCTGGCTTGCCTTTTATTTAGTTTCTTTTAACATTGTTTCCTGCCTTGGTTCTTACGGCAACGGTGCTCTTAATATTATTACAAACGGTAATGATTTTGTTTGTATTGCAATTATCAGTTCAATTTCTGTAATCCTTGCTAGTAAGTTTAAACTCGCAAAAAGAAAAGCTGAAAAACTTATTCATGAAACGCTTGAATCAATTGAAAATGAAAAAACGAAATTTAGCACTTAAATCATCTTTAAGTGCTTTTATATAAACACGGAATTATTTTCAGTCTTCGCCAAATTCATTGCAAATTCTCTATATGACAAACTTTAAAATCAACTTAGAACATTCTTTAATTTCATAAACTGGAAGTTTTAAAGGTGGAAAATGTTGAGGATAGCTCTTGCCACATTTCTGAGTTTACTCTTGTGTGCTTGTACTCTTGAACGAAAAGGTTTGATAACGATTACCGTGGTGAACAGCGATCAAAAAAAATTACCTCATACTGGACTGACCTTGTATGAAATTTCGGCAGATCCTAAAAAAGAGCGAAAATTGATTCAAACGGCTACCGACTCCTCTGGAAAGGTGACTTGGGAGTTAAATTATTCCAAGATAAAAGAAGTCAAAATTGTTGCAAAAAATGAAAACTTAGAGACACTTTATTTACCAGAATTGAAATATTTAAAATCTCCTTCATGGTGGCAAGAACAAGATATTGAGATATTAATTACCCTTAAAAAAATTGCATTTAAAGAAAATTTAACACTTTTAACAAAAGCAAGGAACGAAAAAACTCTTCAGCCGAAGGAAACATTGCTTGATTTTCCTGATGATCCAATTAGTCAAAGTATTGCTATTTCGCAAATTGAAAATAATTTATCCCCTGAGATTATAAAACCTATTCCTTTTAATTCAATTTTAAACACCAATATTTATAAACAAATGATCTTTGAACCAAAAGATACAGAAATTAAAACGAACGAAAAAGTAACCATAACCGAAAATAAAAATGTCTTATTTGATGATTCAATGAGTGTTGAAGTGTATGCAGATGGAAAACCATTAGAAAATGTACAAATTTATTTAGGAAGAAATGCCACACAGAATGTTTCTTTTGTTGGTTCGACAGATATGAAGGGAAATATTGTGATCCCAATGCCAAAAAATAGAAGAGGAGATATGCTTTATTTAAAGCGAAATTCATACTTAACTGTGGCAAAACCAATATCTTCTGGTAGTGGGCGACAGAAATTAAGAGTCGATATGCTTCCAGGAAAGAGCACTGAGTTTTTATTAAATAATTATGCCTATGGTTTTGGGCGTGGCATGGAAAAGACAGAATTGCATTTCAATTCATTGAAAGTGGATCAATCCACCATGTTAGGTTTTGTTACTATGGCAAAGCCTTTTGAAGATAAATCGAATATTTCAATCGTGCAAAAAAATGCGATTCCAGAAAAACTTGAGGCTTCCTTTTTAAAAAAGAATTTGGATTTTTATAGTCTCGTCAATCAAATTCCTGTCATCTTTGTATCTTCTTTAACACCATACAAGCCATCCGTTGGATTGATAGAACCGCCTTTGCTTGGCTCATTACAAACAAACATGTTATGGAGAAGAGTCAGACGGGAATTTTTTTCTCGATTTATGAATGAATTTTATATGCGCGGAATTATTGCTGATGACGTGCAAAAAATGGCAAACTCTTTGGATTTATCGCCTCTTGAAATGGCAAAAGCAGGCTGGAAGCAAGCCCCCTTTGCATCTGATCTCGATATGATTATGTCAATACAATTTAAAGATGAGAACAATAAGTTCACAGATATTGAAGGCAAAGTGTATGATAAATCGGGCAGACTCATATCAGAGCGTATTGTGCCTATAAATGAAAGTGATGGAGAAAAATCTGCGGCAAAATTATTTTCTTTTTTAAGTGCTGATCTCCCTATTGAAGGGGCAATCATAAAAAAAGCAAAAACAGAAGTAACAATTAATTTAGGAAAAAATTATAATATTTCTGTTGGTGATCAATTCGTGGCATATATAGGAAAATCTACTTTTTCCCAACCAGATAAGCCCGTTGCACTTATAAGAGTGAAAAGTGTAAATGAGAAAGATAGTCTTGCTGAAATCATAACAGGGCTTGATAAAATCGATAAAATAGATGTAATCCGTATAACGCGTTATCCTGAAAAATGGATTCAAACAGAGTTGTCTAAACAAATAGCAAATACACAATAATTATTATAAGGGATTTAAATTGAAATTTGGATTTATAATAGCAACATCTTTTTTATTCAGTGGTTGTTATTCAATTAGTCAAGGGTATGGTCAAGTTAAACTCCTCATGAAACAAGAGCCTATTAAAGATGTGATAAAAGAAAATAAAGAAACAGAAGCACGACTCAAAAAACTTAAAATTGTTCAACCAATTTTAGATTTTGTGCAAACAGAAATTGGTCTGACACCTGGCCGCAGTTATCAAAAATACATTGCATTGGATAAACCCTACGTTTCTTGGATCGTACAAGCTGCACAAAAGCGTTCTCTCGAATTAAAAACATGGTGGTTTCCTTTTGTTGGATCTCAACCTTATTTAGGATATTTTGAGAAAGAAAATGCATTGGCAATGCAAAAATCTTTAATAGATGAAGGTTATGACACTGTTTCGGGAGGTGTCTCTGCATTTTCACTTTTAGGGTACTATCCAGATCCTTTGTATTCATCTATAATAGATAACGCAACAATGCCGCAATTTATAGAAACAATTATTCATGAGTCATTGCATAGGACTATTTATATCCCTAATTATTATGCTTTTAATGAAAATTTAGCTGACTTCATTGCCAAAAAAGCTACGGTAATTTTTTTAAAGAAGAATCAGAATATTGGTGAAAATCCTGTCGTATATGAACAAGAATATATAAAGAATCAAAAAGTGCAAAAAAAATTTCAAACATTTTTAAACAAAACAAAGAAAGATTTAGATATATTTTATCAAGAAATAGCTAAAAATCCAGAATTTGCAGATGAAGAAAAGTTTTTACTTAAACGAGAAATTGAATTTAAAAGAATAGCAGATGAATACAAAAAATATATGAATGGTTTGGAAATAGGCACTTCTTATGAGTTTTCCTTTCAAGCAGGAAAAATAAACAATGCTCTTATTTTGGCTTATTCTGTTTATGAAGCAAAACAAGAGCCGTTTGAAATTGCCTTAAAAAATGCTGATGGCAATCTTAAGCAATTGGTGAAAAATCTTGAACTTTGCTTTTCGTCTTCTCCACAGGATGAACAAGATCTTTGGCAGAAGGTTGAACAATGTAAGACAGCTTCTTCTTTAAAAGAATAGTATAAACAAAAGGTACAACGGCAGCGAGAAGGACGACACCGACAATAGCAAATCCTGCCGTTTCAGACCACATTTCGCTTAAAGCACCTCCACACGTTGGACCGAGAATCATTCCTAAAGAATAAACAAGATTAAATATTCCATATGCAATATGGTATAAACCTTTCATTTCAGATTTATCTATTTCATCCGCAAAGGCAGATAGAACTGGGCTCATGAAAAATGCAGAAGAAACACCGAGTAAGCTCATTAATATAAAAAAGGATGGTAGACTTTGTGTGGTCGCCATCGACAAGAAAAGCACGCCACAAGAAAACATACCAATAACTATCATTTTAAGTTTTCCATATTTATCAGCTAGTTTACCTACAATAGGAGATAATAGTCCAAGGGTTAAGACCTGAACTCCAAATAAAATCCCAATTGTCATACTTGAAGCATTAAATTGACGCGAAACATATAGAGCAAGAGTGGGTTCAAGCATAGAAATCATGAATGACTCTAATAAAACGACAGCACATAAAGCAAAAAGAATATTGTTTTTAGAAATCAGCTTAACAAAATCAAAATTATTATATTTTTTAAGATCGGCAATAACTTCATTATTATCTTTTAAGAGATAGAACAGTGATAAACTGATTAATGTAAATAAAGAAACACCAAAGAACGGTAAATACAATCCACCGAATTCATATAAAAAGCCTGCAAAAGGTGCCCCTAAAAGGTGGCCTACTGAAACTCCAACCATAACTGTACCGAGAGCTGTGGATCTCTTTTGAGGATGCACATTTAATGCAACCAAACCTAAGCCTGCAGTCCAAGTAATAGCTGCTGATGCACCTTGTAAAAATCGTGCTAAAAAAAGCAGTCCGATAGAATTACCAAATGGGAAAAGCAATAAGCTGAAAAATAAGAGGAATCCGCCAAAAATAAGGGTGGACTTATTACCAATTTTTTGTGTCAGAAAATTAACAAATGGAACGCTTATTAAGAGACCTATTGCATAAATAGAAACAAATAAACTCGTTAATGTATTAGAGTGATTTAAATATTGGTTTGCATAGATTGGTAAAAGAGGAACAACTATTCCATAACTCATAGCATCCACAAACATGGCAAACGCAACAGCAATCACAACAAATATTTTATTATTAGTTTGGTTAGTGACTGCGAACATAGCAGTCCCCCTTTTTATTATTATTCTGATCTTTTATATATATTAATATTTTAAATTTATATTTTTAAAAGATCTTAGTTAAAATTAAATGTTTTTATTAATTTACCTGTCGCAATGAAATAGAGACAGGCTTGAGGTATTTAGGCCGGTCCAGGGCTAGCAGGTAAGAGGCTTGTGCCGTTAGAAATAAATTTCATAAAAACTCCACAAAATCGTGCTCTTATAACTCTATCACAATGATTGCACAATGACAAGTACAAAAAATAAACCTCTATTTTCATTCATTTAAACCGAAAAAGCAACTGTTAAAAGTCTTAATTTCAGCAACAGCTTAATTCTTTGAGTCCATCTTGTCTTTTCGTATTTTTTTGGATAATAGTGAGTTGTATTAATGACAATTAAGAATGCTAAAATAAGGTGTGGAAGCTTAAGTGCTTTCAGAGATTTTATTTCATTAATATCATATACTTAAATGTTGGTTGACTTCCATTTTTCCTAGAGGAGATAAAAATGAAGTTATTTTCGCATGTTGAACAAATGGGCCATGAACAAATTGTTTTTTGCTGCGATAAGGAATCGGGACTAAAAGCAATCATAGCCATACATGATACCACTTTAGGGCCTGCTTTGGGTGGGACACGTCTTTTACCGTATGAAAAAGAAGATGATGCTTTTAATGATGTCTTACGGTTAAGCAGAGGTATGACGTATAAAGCAGCCTGTGCGGGCTTAGCTTTGGGGGGTGGAAAAGCCGTCATCATTGCTGATCCGAGTCAAAAATCGGAAGCTATGTTTCGCACTTATGGAAGATTTGTAGAATCTCTCAATGGCCGTTATATTACGGCTGAAGATATGAACACAAATGTTGCAAATATGGATCACATCCGTTTGGAAACTCGTTACGTTACTGGCGTTTCTGCAGGTCTCGGGGGAAGTGGAGATCCGAGTATTATGACTGCAAAAGGAGTTCTTTATGGAATCGAAGCATCTGTAAAGTATCGTTTGGGTAAAAATGAATTACGCGGAATTAAGATCGCTGTTCAAGGGATTGGTGCTGTAGGAAAACATCTTTGCAAAATGTTGCATGACAGAGGAGCACAACTCTATGTCACAGACATTGACGATCAAAAATTGAAACAAGCACATTCGTTATACAACGCAACAATTGTTACAGAAGCAGAACTTTATGCTTTAGATGTGGATGTCTATGCTCCATGTGCGCGCGGTTCTGTTTTAAATTCTTCTACCATTCCTAGATTGAAAGCAAAAGTGGTTGCTGGTTGTGCAAATAATCAACTTGAAGATGAAGAAAAGCATGCAAAAATATTGAAAGAAAATAAAATTCTTTATGCACCAGATTATGTTATCAATGCCGGTGGATTGATAAATGTTGCAAATGAACTCACTGGGTATAATCTCGAAAAGGTTGAATCTGAAATTGCGCGTATTGCCAACACTCTTGATTCAATTTATATCGAGGCTGACAAATTGAGTTTGACAACACAAGAAGCTGCGAAGCGTTTTGCAGAAAAGCGCATTCAAAGTGTTGCAAATTTAAAAACAATGTCGAGTTTTAAACATTCTGCAATTGGTAATATTATAAAGTAACGGCATGGATTTAGAAAATAAAATTGATAGTAAATTTTGGCTTATGAAGTCAGAGCCTGATGTTTTTTCTTTTTTTGATTTAGAGAGTCGAGAAAATCAAATAGAACAATGGGATGGAGTGAGAAATTATCAGGCTCGAAATTTTATGATGAATGATATGAAAGTAGGTGATAAAATATTATTTTATCATTCTAATTCAGCACCACCTGGAATTGCGGGACTCTGTGAAGTTGTTGAAGAAGCTAAGCCTGATGACACTGCGCTTGATCCTAAATCAGAATATTTTGATCCAAAATCAACTAAAGAAAAACCGCGATGGTTTGCGGTGACTGTTGGTAAACCACAGAGGCTTAACAAATTTGTTTCCTTATCTGAGTTGCGTGAAGAAAAGGAATTAAAAGATATGCTGCTCTTGCGTAAAGGTCAGAGACTTTCTATCTTGCCCGTGTCTCAGCAAGAGTACAGTTGTATTTTAAAAATAGCTTCGAGCAGAAAATAGAGGAACAATATGAAAAATGTTTATATCGTATCTGCAAAAAGAACTCCTGTCGGTCGTTTTCAAGGGGTATTTAAAACAATTTCCGCTGCACGATTAGGGGCAAGCGCTATTCAAGCCGCACTTGAAGCAAGTGGAGTGAGTAATACCCATATCGATGAAATCATTATGGGCGAAGTTTTAACTGCAGGAGTAGGGCAAGCGCCTGCAAGACAAGCTGCAATTTATGCAGGTTTACCTGATTCTGTCCAAGCTTTAACGATCGGTAAAGTCTGTGGGAGCGGACTAAAGTCTGTTGTGTTGGGCGCACAATCTATTTTAGTTGGTGATTCTCATCTTGTTATTGCTGGTGGGCAAGAGAGTATGAGCAACGCTCCTTATTTATTACCCAATGCACGTGATGGATTACGTATGGGGAATAAAGAAATTATCGATTCGATGATTCAAGATGGTCTTTGGGATCCTTATAATAATTTGCATATGGGAAATTGTGCAGAAATTTGTGCTAAAGATTATAAAATAACACGCGAAGAACAAGACGCTTTTGCATTAGAAAGTTATAATCGAGCTCGTAAAGCTATGGATCTTGGTTTGTTTCAAAATGAAATAGCACCGGTTTCGGTTGTAACATCTAAAGTAACAACTGAGATAACAGAAGATGAAGAACCAAAAGCAGCAGATCTAGCTAAGATGAAAAGTCTTAGACCTGCCTTCGAAAAAGAAGGTACAATTACAGCAGCAAATGCTTCTAAAATAAATGATGGTGCTGCAGCTCTAATTTTAGCTTCTGAGGAAGCAGTTAAAAAGTATAATTTAAAACCAATAGCTAAAATTGTAAATTGGGCAGGACACGCTCAAGATCCAAAATGGTTTACAACAGCGCCGATTGCAGCTATTCAAAAAGTATTGTTAAAAGCAAAATTATCAACTCAAGATATAGATTTATTTGAAATCAATGAAGCATTTGCGTTGGTTGCTATGGCTGCGATGCGGAAATTAGAAATTCCCCATGAAAAAGTGAATCCCAATGGCGGTGCATGTGCTATTGGCCATCCAATCGGTGCTAGTGGTGCACGAATTTTAACGACTCTAACGCATTCTCTTATTCAGCAAAAAAAGAAATACGGTCTTGCTACCCTGTGTATTGGTGGGGGAGAAGGCATTGCAATGATAATTGAAAGAATTTGAAATCGAAATATTTAAAAGGAATCTTCTTTATGAAATCAGTTATAAAAATTTCTTATCCAAACAAAATTCTCTTTGGCAGTGTACGTGCAAAAATTTCAATTTATTTGTGTTCATTCATTGGGAAATTAAAAAATTAATTTTATTTTTGAATATATTCCTGACTGCAATTTTATAGCAAAAAATAAATATTAAAATTGAATACTTACGAACAAGATTCTCTTCGCAAAAGAGGTGGAGCCTGTTCGATCACAATTTCAAAATTTTTTGCAATGTATTTTGCTATTACGAATCCTAAAAGTCCATGGGTTAAAGCAGAAGGGTGCAAGTCATCAAAATACATGTAACGCTCATTCTTCTTAATCTCATCGAGCAGTGCAATTCCATCTTTTGTATTTGTTAAGTTAATATCATATCGAAAACCTTCATAATCATAATATTTAAAATCATTTTTTACCAAATCGCGAAGTACTTGGCGTATATCAAAGAGTTTAATATTCTCGGCTTTAGCTTTTTTTTCTAAATCATTATTGAATTTATCTACCAGCCAAGCAAGATGATTTTTAGTTTCTTGTGAAGCGAGTTGAAATTTTGGTGATATATAAATATCAGGCATATTGATTAAAAGGAAATTTTTAGCACCACGAGCTTTTAGTTTGTTGATGCAGGTAAATAATCCATTTTGCGCATGTTCGATCCCTTTTAAATTTTCCCAACCCAAAGTAACAAGGTCATTTGGACCAGCCCAAATGATATTTAAATTATTTGAAATATTTGCATATTCTTCAAGATATTGGTCTACCTGTTTTTCAAGGCAATATAATACAGTCCCTAATAATATAGTTTTGATTTGCAAACTTGAAATATTTTTAAAAAGTGAATAATTACCAGCTGTCGAACCACCAACAGCATAATTTAGCAAGAAGCGATCAACTTTATTTTTTTGTAGTTTGTTTGTTGAAATATCTTCATAAGTATGATATTTATCGAAGTTTTTATGCTCTGATATGTGAACTAAATAAGATGAAATCATATCGCACCAGACAAATCCATTCGTAAAACGGCCATATGGTGATTGATTTAATATTTTTATATTTTTATTGAGTTCATTTAACTTTACAAATATTCTACCCATGGTTGAGGAATACATAAGTCCTGTGTCGGATAAACTGTCACCAAAAATAACTATTCGAGATATTTTATTATGAGGGGAACAGCCTAATTTTATTTTCTTAGCAGTGTCTAGGAAAATATCTTCAATGTAGGTATTTTCAATAAGATCTTTATAAGTGCAATCATTTATATTTAAAAGAGATTTAAACCAATTTTTAAATTCATTCATATTCAGTGTGCATGGATTAATATAAGATCGATTGATTCCATTAAATGTTTTTTGTTTGGATTCATAAATTATATAAAAATTTGCAATAAATTTTTGAATGCTTCTAGGTAAAATTTTTCTAAAGATAAAATTTTGATTTTTATTTAATTCACCGATGTTTTCAAGGAAACGAGAACTGAATATTTTTTGTGGATCATTTTCCAAACACAAACAAATACGAATCGTTTTTTTGAGGTTGGTGGGATTAATTACTTTATTATAAATTTTTTCATGAGCTTCTTGGATGCATTCTTGTATAGCAGTGTCTTTTGACTTTCCAACTAAATTTCGACCACCCAAAACTTGTTTTATTGAACTTCTTAATTGTCGCATAGTTTTTCCATATCCAAGACAGAATATAATTAATTAAATAAGATTCAATTTTTTTTTCTGCTATAATAATAAATCTTAACAAATTATTTTTATTGAAAAAGCAATGTTTTATCAAACTCACAAAAATGTTAAGTTGTTGTTTCTTTATATATAATGAATTGAATTATCCAATTCAGAAAATTATTATATGTTAATTATTATTTTTTTCAAGTTTGCAAATAAAAATATTTTGCATTTAATCAGTAGGCGGATCTTATTCATTAAACAATGAAAGTATTCTGAAAAACTACTATTTATATATTTTTTTTGAACAAGATTTGATTTTTACTTAGTTTATTGAATCTGGTTGTTGTAAAAATACTTATCTATAAATGGCTTAAAAATATAGCAATTTTGCTTTGATTTTCTTCATCTAACCTTATTTCCCTTGCTCTTCAAACTATAGATGATTATAGCAAATGCTGTATATTCATATTGAGAGGAACTCTTAAGCAGTTCAGTTCTTTGATGAGTTTAGTGTCAATAATTGGAGGAAGTTTTGAAGAAAAAAAGTCGTTCACAAAAGAACTTTGAATGGGAGCGTTCCTCGAGCCGAGATTTAAAATCAACACCCCGTAATCCAAGAGAAAAAAACTTTAGAGAGCGTCTCTCTCAAGATAAAAAAAATCCTCAAAATCAAAATAACTTTTCTTCTCAAAAAAATTTCCAACGAAAAAATTGGCACACATCAGCTCAAAAAGATCCACAAGTCGAATTTGATCAAATCTTGATAGCAAAATTTGGTGAGGAAAAGCTCAGAAAATGTGCTGAAAATGCGAAAGATAAAATTCAGCAGTTGATTCATGGCAATACCGATGCAGTAGAGCTCGGTTTGGCTATGACATCACATGGGGAAAATACCCAAATAAAAAATGATGAGCACAACTCTAAATTGATGCCTCGTTTTGCACCCAATAAATCTTATATAAAAGATGTAAAAAAGCAGACAAAACAAACAGATCCTGATCAACAATTCAGGCAAGAAGAACCACCTGAGCCTATTCCAACGAGAGGTTTTGCGCTTGCGAAATATCGCCGCGAAGTCTTAGCGAGCAAAAGCAATATAAAAGATGAGACAAAAAAAATAGCAATTGAAAAGAATAGCTCTTCTGAAAACTTTAGAGTGACTCCTGGCGGATTGAAACTAGATGAGTGGCAGTACCAAGCTGTCGAAGCTCTCCTCGCCGGCAAACATGTGATCGTCGATGCGCCCACTTCCGCAGGTAAAACGCGAGTTATTGAAGCGTTGCTTGAATATCGTTTAAAAGAGGGCGGACGACTCATTTATACAAGTCCAGTTAAAAGTTTAAGTAACGATAAATATCGTGAATTTAGTGAGAAATACGGTAGAGAAAAAGTTGGTATTAATACAGGAGATTTTAAAGAGAATTTAAGTGCACCCATTATTTTAGCCACCCTTGAAACTTATCGTAACAGCCTATTGGGTATTGAACCGAATATGAACCGTAGGGTTGTTGTTTACGATGAATATCATTTTTTGCAAGATGAGAGTCGTGGAAGTGCTTGGGAGGAATCTCTTATATTAACCCCAAAAGATAGTCAACTTGTTTTACTCTCTGCAAGTGTACCAAATAGTAATGATTTTGCTCAATGGATTACAGGTTTAACCGGTAAAGAAACAGAAGTCGTTAAAGTGACGAAAAGACCTGTTCCTTTAGTGCATATGCTTTATACAAAATTTGGATGGATATTTGCTGAAGATTTAAAATTAAGTTCAGAAGATTTTGTAAATCTTTCAAAAGCAGCAAAACAATTTCGTAAAGACACTCGGCGTTTTCGTGGGCGTGATGTGTACAATTCTTTTGCAAAACCTATTTTACAGGCACTCGAATTAAATATGGGTCCAATTGTTATTTATGCAGGTAGGAGAGCCGATGTTGAAGGAATAGCTTTGAATTTTTCAAAGCAATTGAGACAGACCTTTGAAGGTTCCGAAGCAGAAAAATTAAGAGAGCGACTCAAAACTCTTTCAGGCTATGAATATGTTCCACAAGAATTGCAGCGACTTATTTCTCGCTATGGAATTGCTTTCCACCACAGTGGAATGATTCCTCCAGGACGAGTGGCCATTGAATCTTTGCTAAAAGAAGGGTTGTTAAGAATTTGCTGTGGGACTATGGGAATCAGTTTGGGAGTTAATTTTGCTGTGCGCAGCGCTTTTATTTCCGATGAATCACGACCAAGTGAGGGGGGTGAAACCCGTTATTCTAACACAGAAATAATGCAAATGCTTGGAAGAGCTGGTCGCAGAGGTCATGACAAACAAGGATTTTCTTTATGGTTTAATGCAGGGCGTTATGCTGAGCAAAGACCAAAAGAACGTGAAGAATGTCGCAGTTCTCTTAAATTTGATCCAACGACTGTTATCGGTATTTTAGGACAACACCAAAGTATCGCTTATCTCTCAAATTTTTATCAGAAATCATTTTTTATGATTGGTAAAAATTCATCACAAGTTCTTGTGGCGGATCACGATCTTCTTTCGGGTGCTTTGTATAAAAAATGTGGTTACGAAAATTTAGCATGCAACGATATCCCTCAAATGTATAAAAAGTTTCAAAAGGGAAAAAATCGCTCGGAAATTGCCTGCAATCGTTGTCCCGCAAAGAAAGATTGCCACAATATGATGGCGACAGCGAGAAATAGTACATTAAATAAAATCGTTTCCCACTTGCAAGATGTAGGAGCATTAAATGAATCTGTCCCAACAGAAATGGGAAATTTGGCTCGACATTTTCCTCAAGCGGGTGGGCTCATAATTGCGAATTGGTTGGCACAGGGACATTTAAATAAAGATACATTTTTAGATTATATTCAAGCCATGGCTGCTTTCGGTGCAGCGCATTTTAAAGAAATTCCAGATTCATTTGCTGATATGGCTTTTTTAAATGATTTAAAAATTCCATCTTTAATTGATAAGTATTACCCAAGCACTCTTTTCCCAGAATTATATGACGAAGTTAAATTAAGACGAGGAGAAGAACCGCAAGAAGGAAATGAGCTTGTTTTTAGGGAATTCAACTTAGGTGCTGCTTCTTTGATAAAACATTGGCTCAACCCTAAAACAGAGTGGGAAGATTTAGTAGCAGAGCATTCCTCTAAGTATTTTTCAGCAGGCGATTGTATGAATGTTCTGTTTCGCTTTTCAACCTTTCTACAAAGTTGTGGTAGACTTGGAGATTTTAATCCTGCAATTGCTGCTGAAGCAAAGCGATTACAAAGAATATTATTACGCGAACCACTCGATGCTCGGAACCGTATGTTAGTGGAAGAGGCAAATGAATTGGAAAATGTCCCAGAATCTTTTTCTGAAGTTGAAAGTTAAACGTTAATTTCATTATTTATTAGAAAAAATATGGTCTATAAGAAATTATAGGCCATATTTAAATTTATAAAGATAAATATTATTGTGTTTTTTTATGATATTAATTATATTTTCTAAAAGAATTTAAAAAATCTTAAATTACTTTTTTAAGATTTTTATTATCTTAAGTTTTTTCTTCCTAAAAAATGTCGTAACATTGCAAAAATTATTTATAGTCAACCGATTAGAGGATAAAATTTATGCAATTAATAGAATCTATCTATGATATTTTTTATGTGGAATTTTCAAAATTACTTGGAAAGATAAATAACAAATATAAAGTTCAAATGTTTGAAAAACTAAGATTGAAAAAATTGAGAAAGATTAGCAAATTTGCATTTGCGAACTCAAATTTCTATAGAAAAGTCTTTATTGAAAATGGGATTAGAGAAGAGGATTTAGATAGAATTCAATTTGAGCAGCTGCCAATAATTAAGAAAAAAGATATGATTGATAATATTCAAGATGTCTTTACTGATAAGAGCATAGTGAAAGATGATTTATTCAAGTTTATCCATGATCCTTCTTCTGGTAATATATATAAAGAAAAATATATTTGCTTTACAACCTCAGGAACACTTGGTTTAAAATTACCAATCTTATTTTCTCTTAAGGATTTCAATAAAGTAATCATTAACACTCTTTTCTATAACACATTTCCAATTAAATTTTTAATTGGAAAGAAGACACGTGTGACAATGATTGGTCTAATTGAAGGAAGAAGTGCAGGCATAACATTTTTTAAAAACCTTCCAAATTTAATTTATAATAAAAAGTCTATCTCTCTTTTACTGCCAATCCCAAAAATAGTAGAAGAACTCAATAGTTTTAATCCAGAAATGCTTATTTCTTATCCTGGAGTGTTTGTATCATTACTTGAGTATAAAAAAAATGGAAAATTACGAATATCACCTAAAAAAATAGTTCTTTCAGGTGAAATTTTAACAAAAGAAAATGCAAAAAAAATTCGAGAGACTTTTAACTGTGAAGTTGTCAATTCTTATGGGTCATCCGAATGTCTTATAGTGGGTACGCAGCAGAATGATAAACCTTATTTAATATTTCCAAATACGTGCCATATAGAACTTGTTGGACATGATAACAAACCTGCACCTGTAGGAGAATTGGGTAGAATCGTAATAACAAATTTTCAAAATTTCAGTCAACCATTTATTCGTTATGATATCGGAGACTTTGCTGTAAATACAGTAAATGAATTTGGCGAGTTTAGTTTTGATGGAGTTGCTGGAAGGAATTATAAGCCAATTTTATTTCAAAACAACGAAGGTGAAAAATTTGAAATATTTCACTGGACTTTTTATACCTATATTCTCTATGCAGCAGGGATTTATAAATCGCAAATGCGTATAGGTAATAACTGTTTTAAAACCTTTCTAGTAGGTACACAGGAATGTATTGAAAAATGTAAAAATAATTTTGATGAATTACTTAAAAGCTTAGGTGCTGAGAAATCTGTTAAATTTAGTTTCGAAAAAGTCGATGACATAAAGCCTGAATCTAATGGGAAAATACCATTTATAATATTTGATGATTCTTTGAATTATTAATGAAAAATGATGATAAATATGTATGCAAAATATTTGCATACTTAATTTGTTGCCCAAGTGATATATTCGCCACTCGGTATTTTCAGTTTATGTTGTTTTTGGTCTTTTACATAATATTTTTTTAAATTTTCACCATTTGTGTGCTCACCCGGTGAAAATTTTAAACTCTGCAATAGACTATCAATTTCATCCGGGTTCAAAGACCATATAAGGGGTTCTTTATTTAATTTAAGGAAAATATTTGATAAGAAAGCCTGACTGCTAAAAAAAGGTTTTCCATTTTTATCAGGGATTAAGTAAGTAAAAATAAAACTTGCTTTATTCTTTGGAAAATTATTCATAATTTTTAAATTTTCCTGCACTATATCGAGAGGTAAATACATAAATAAACCTTCTGCAAGAAAAATAGTTTTTTTATCAAATGAAAAATTCTTTAAATTTTCCAAAACAGTGTGTAATTTTTTTTGTGCAAGATCCACCGGAATTAAAAATAAATTGTCTCTATTTTCTTTTTGATAATTTTCGAGCATTCTCTGTTTAACTTTTTGCGTCTCGGGATGGTCGATTTCAAATACGTTCACAGATTGTATTTCTTCACTGATCCTAAGGCCTAATGAGTCAGCGCCAGCTCCTAAAATCACAATCTGCTCAGTGCCTGAAAAAAGATTATTTGTTAAAATGATCTCTTCAATTTTTTTCTTGCGCAACAAAAAATAGAGATTGAAGCCTGGTGCAACCGTATTCTCAAATGCTTGCATTAGTAGACGGGAAAACAAAAATCTTCCAGAATTTTTAAAGACTATGGATTTCCAGCCAAAAGCAGTTTTCAAAAATTTTTCGTTAATTTCCTTAGCTTTTTC
Source organism: Fluviispira vulneris (assembly GCF_014281055.1). Lineage (NCBI taxonomy): Bacteria > Pseudomonadati > Bdellovibrionota > Oligoflexia > Silvanigrellales > Silvanigrellaceae > Fluviispira > Fluviispira vulneris. Next base: position 98,617 of record NZ_JACRSE010000001.1, read on the forward strand.
AGGTACGAAATATTTAAGTTCAGGATTTTTACTTGAATAAGCAATACTTCTTGAGATAAAAAGAGCAGTGGAACTTGCTTTATTTGCTTTCATAAGACTCCTTTGAGAGAATAGTAATTTTATAAAAATTACCATGAGGGTAGCATGCAAAACTCAATTTGGTAATATGTGAGGATTTATTATTTTATGTACTTCCTTGAACAATTTTTCTTATTAAAATGGAATTAAAGTTAAAAAATTAATTTACAATTATATAAATTAATATTATTTTCCTAAAAATAAAGGAGATTGTGATGGATTTATAAAATTTTGAGCGTATTGATAGAGAATTATTTCTGGGCTGGGCGAAAGTAAAGCGAGATAAGGAAATAAAGGGGAATTCACTCAATGAATATCATGCTGTAATTTATCACTTACTCGATACAGGGGCTTGTGCGCATGAAATTTTAAACCGTGAGCCTCTGTTGATTGAAAATATGGGATCACCATTTTTGAAAATTTACTCGCCAAAACTAACTTTCCTACACGAGTAGTGCTGATCCGAATCAGAAAAGAATAACCGCTTAATCGCAAAAAGTTTCCCTACTTGCGTAGTGCTGATCCGAACGAATATATCGGCGCTGGAAAATCGGCCATAAACATTATTATTCTTTAGAAAATCATACTATTTTTTGGCAATTAAATTCGACCTCGTGAGATTTGTAAGAAGAAAATTCAAGACATTTAAAAATATCTATCTCAGAGAAACATTTCTTATTAGAAAAATACAAAAACAAAACTCTAAATTATTTTAATTTTTGAAAAACGCTAAATGGATTTAATAAATGATTGAATTATAGGAAGTATGAGTCAATAGGTTCACCAACTATTCTGAGAAAATCTAGGGAGTAATTTCCCTAGTTTACTTAACCATTTCATGCTGAAAATATATTATGAAACTATTAGAAAAAATAAAACAAAAGTATTATTAGGTATCGGTTGATACTTCTAAGTGCAGAGAAGACTTCACTTAGAGCATTCTTTTATTAAAGAATTAAATTTTTTAACCGCATTTTTATTATTTGCAACAAATTGTTTTGAAAAATAGAAAACTAAGTCGTTTTCAGAATGAAAAAATATTTTGAATTTGCTCTCATTCCAATTTCTTTTTTTTATCTCTTCTGTAGCGGCTTCAAATGGAGATAAAAAAGCATCAAATCGATTTGCTTCTAGCATATCAAAAAGATAAGTAACATCTTTTGGTGATGCAACTATATTATATTTTTGTTCAATTAAAAAATTTTCAGGTCCAGTTCCAATTTTTGCAGCAACTTCAGCCTTTTCTTTAAATTCTTTTAAATTTGGATTTAATGAGGAAGTGCTTTTTAAATACCAATACCATCTATAATTTGCAATTTTATTAGTGGGAATAGCATAATTATTTCGTTCATCAGTTATTCCGGCAGAATAAAAGGCGTGTGCTTTACCCAATTTAACTTCTTCTTGTGCTCTTTTCCAGGGCAAAACTCTAATTTCATATTTTAATTTCATCTTTTTTAATACACATTCCACTACTCTTGTTGCAGAACCTTCAAATTTATTTCCATTAAAATATTGATATGGAGGCCATTCTTGAGTGTTGACAAGCAAATTATTAGCAGAAATTGAAGTAGAATATAATATGCAAATAAATAAAATAGCTCTTTTATACATAATTAAAAGTCCTATTTGTTTCTTGAATTAGTAAATAGAAAATTTTTAGTAAACATATTCCCATTTTCTTATCTGTTACTTTGGATCTCATTAGTCAATATTCTATTGCATTCTTTTTTATAATTTACACTATTCAGAAGTATTTTTTTTCTAACAGGTATGCTGGGAGAAAATGTTTCTATAGCTATAAATTTTAAATTATTAACGTTTTTTACTTGAATTCTGAATTTTGCCTTTATTTTTGTTACACGCTCTCTAATTGCTTTAGATAAAATATTTTTGCTTAAATCAACATATTTCCCAAATAAATTATTAACTTTATAGGGGAGTTTTGAACTAATTGCCTGTTCAATATACTTTGAAATTACATTTCTGCATTTAAAAAAACTTGCTTTTTGAGTCCCTTTTTTTTTGTTTAATTCCTGTTTTATTGTCACACATATGAGAATATTTTTTTTAATTATATCATTATGGCAGATTGAAAAACTCTGATGAGTTTCAGATAGCAAAACGCCCTTTGATTTTAAATTCTCTGCTTTTATTGACTGCCAATCTGATGGTCGTTTAGCAAGAAAGTATTTTTCGTGCAAAGATATTGCGAGTGCTTGTTTGTGCTTAATTTTTTTTCTATTCAAGAAAACGACAAACGCTTTGTAAATTTTAGATTTCAATATCATTTATTGCCTCTGTGAATTAACCTCAATATACGTATGTGCAAAAAGTACCATGTTTTTAATCATAATTCAATTTTCCTTGAGAAATGTCAGTTATTAATTGATATAAATGTGTGGGACGAAATCACTGACATTTGTCCTACAAAATTGACAGTTGAAAACATAAATAATTGATATTACTTGATGGTTCATCAGCTTGTCTCATTGAAGAAAACTTGATTTTTGGCATATATCCCATAATAACAGGATGAGCAGATCTAACGGAAGAGAGAAAACATGTTAAGAACAATTATAACAACTTAAAAGTGGTTGAGGCTAGCACCATTGCTTAAAGAATTTAAAAATCATTTTTCAAATAGACATAGAATTTTCATGGTAGCCTTATTTTGTAAGCTACGAGCAGGAGCTCCATGAATACAAGTAAAATACACATAGCAGACTCACATGGAAATCTTTTAGACTCTATTATAAGTGAAGTCCAAATTCACGGAAATGAACTGCTTCATCCATAATTACGCAGTAATTATGGATGGAGTTTCGTGATTCAGAACGCCCGAAGGTGTTCCAGTGCACAGAGCCGGTCTCCGGTATCTTGTTCATAATTCAATTTTTTCGTCTATTTTAACGAACCAAGCGCAAATTTAAGCATAACAAGTGAACTATTTACATCACGAGATATTGAAAATCCACAATGACAATTGTGAATTCGTTCGGATAAGTCATTTTTTACAATATCTGAACAAGATGCGCTTCTTTGGCTTTGCATTAACTTTCTTGTCTCTAATTCTTCTAATTCATACGCAGCAACTTCTGCTTTCACAAGAACCACTTGAAGGAATTGAGACGGAGAGGTATCTAAAATACTTTTATTTAAACCCGCCTTTCTTGTAGCACCATTTGGAAGATACGCCCTGTCTATTGTTTGAATTTAATATTTATCTTGAAAGTTTTTGTTGAACTTTTTCAATTATTTCTGATGCTCTTCTTACGAAGTGAGGGTTTTTAATTGCACTTAATTGCTGCGCTTCATTTGCTATGGTTAAAAAAGTTGTTACTTCCTAATCAAATGCATGGATATGTGTATCAGAATTTCTTTCTAGCACACATTGATATGTTACAGAAATAATCCAGTCTTCATCTTTTCTAAGTACTTCCATTGTTTTTGGGGTATCGCCATTCATTGACATTCCTCGTATTTGAATTTTGTCCACTCCAGAAATGCGAACAGTACCGCCACGTGCTTTTTTCTTTTTTGCTTGAAAAGTATCAATCATCAAGCCATCACTATATGTTTTATATCCCCAACCTAAAATGCGATCATAGGATTTAAATAGAGGAAAACCAACCGTTTTACATATGAACTTGTTGCAAAGCTCTCGCATGTGATCTGTTACATCTCTTTAAATATCTAAGATTGTTGACAATCTATTGGAAAAACGATACGAAGTCTTTGTTATTCAATGAAAGGACAATTAAAATGAAAATAATTTCTGTTTGCTTATTTTGTCTAACTTTTTCAAATTTTTCAAATGCTATGTCAAATAATGAGTCAGCATTATCGACACCAAAAAAGTTAAGTTGTGAAAACATTGTCTCACCTGAGAGTCCGCAAATATTTAAATTTGGACTTCTCATATATTCTTCAGATTCAAAAGTTGATAAAGGATATTTAACTTATACAGAAAATCTTGTTGAAGAATATACCATGTAGTTTGATATGAAAATATTAAACCAAGATAATAATTATGTTGATGTCGAAGTGGATTCTCAGCCATATAATGTTAAGTTAGACAAAAATAACTACACAGCAAAGATTTCTCATGAAGGGAAAGATTATTATACTTGTAAATAATATCTTTTTCTTTGTTTAAAAATTGATCTTACAAAAAATATTATTCATAGAAAATAAATACTGCAAATAACGTCAGTACAAATCCTGTTGATATGTTTAACCAACCCTTTATGTGTGGCTTCTTTAAAGCCGCACTGGTAAATGAGATGAATATTGTAAGAAAAGTAAACCATAAAAAAATATTCATTGAGTGAATCGTAACAAGTTCAAAACCTCTTTTTATATTGTTCTCACTGGCAATAAAATTTGGAAAGGCAGCAATATAAAATATAGAAACTTTAGGATTGAGTATTTGCGTGATAAAACCATCAATGTAACTTTTTGAAAATTCCACAGGCTTAGCTTTGAAGTGAACAGAAGCATTCATTTTTTGTTTTACTTTTATATTTTTCATGCCAGAAATTATGGATTTTATTCCCATATAGAGAAGATATGTTGCTCCTAATAACTTAACAGCTAAAAAAAGTGACTTGTTGTTCAGTAAAATTGCAGACACTCCAAGAATTGACAGAGCTCCATGTAAATATGTTGCAGAACAAAGACCCAAAACATTGGCCATGGAGTTTTTTTTGCCAAGTCTTGACGCATTGTCAATTATAAGAGCCATATTTGGCCCTGGAGAGATTACTAAGAAAAAAGAAATAATAAAGAATGTTATGAGTGGATTGGTCATTTTACATTTAATTCCGACATTGTTTTTCCTTCGATTATTAAATTTCTGTAAATTTATGTTTTATAATGATAAATTTTTTCCAATAAAAAATGTAAATATGTGCTTAAGCATCACTTTCTTCTTCTTTGCTGATAATCACAGGCTGCGAAAATGCATTCTGCATATAAGTTAATAATTCAAATAAAGAATCTATTAATTTTTCGGGATCATTATTTTCGGGGCTGAGAGAGATTGACGTTGGTGAAACTGTATAGCTTATGCTTGGATAATGACATTCGTGTATACCTAAGCAAGATTCTTTTTGTGAGTATATCAATCGGTGATTCCAGAAATGCCCTTTAGGAGAATAAAAATCTTTTTTTTCTTGCACGCTAAGTTCTTGAAACTGATCGTGAAATAAATTACTGTCAAAAACGATTTGCTTTTGTTTTTCCATATCAAATAAGAGACATCCATTTTTTTCATTTGGGTCAGTCGTGTTTATGCTTATATCTTTTAAGTAAAAGTAAAATTTATTTGATATTTTGCATTTATAAATTTTTGCACTGGATGTAGATGTGTATTTTTTAAAACGTGCAAGAATTTTTTCTTCCTCTGTCATGGTAACTGTTTTAAAAGACTGGCTGTGCCAGTTTTTTAAAATTTCTTGAGTATTTGAATTGTTTTCTTTAAAGCAAACAACAGCATCTATTCCGCAATAAGGGCAAAGAGCAGTGAGATTGTTATCAATATACTCTTTTATTTCAATTGTCTCATACGTTTTTAAGCAATAGTAACAGGAACAATTTTTATATTTTTCAATTATATGCTTGTTCTTAAAGCTTAATTTGCTTTGCTCATTCATTCTATCTCCGAGAAATTTATGTATTTCAGTTTAAGAAAATTAATCCTTTTTTTGCTGCCCATTTTTGTAATCTGAACTTTACTTTTTATGAAAAATTTCTCAATAACTAAATAACGATATAACTCTATTTGCAGATTTTGCAAAGCCTTTTTTTCAATTCTGTTTATAGGTATTTTAATAAAACAGTAATCACTCAATGGTATATCGATTAAAATAAAATCTCTCAGCCGATTTTAGCAAAAATCATTTTTTGCAAAAAAACGGGTATAAATTTATATTGATATGTTGTAAATTCATTTTTATGATTAAAATAATTAGAAAATAATTGAAAATATCTCTGAAATTGTTAAGATAAAGCTCTTGATTAGTGGAATAAACGTTTTAAATTAGAGGCTTATATGGAACAGACAGAATCAGCTCCTATCGAGCAAAGTGAAAACAGCAATACATCCAACTCACTCAGTCGGGAAGAAATCAAAACATTTTCTATTTCAGCCCTGGGTGGTTCCTTAGAATTTTATGATTTCGTTGTCTATGTCTTTTTTGCTCAAATAATTGGTCAATTGTTTTTTGATACAAGTACAAAAGTTGGTTCATTATTAATATCATTTACAGTTTTTGCAAGTGGTTATTTAGCAAGAGTTTTAGGTGGAGTGCTATTCAGTCACTTTGGTGACAAAAGTGGGCGGAAAAATTCTTTTGCCTTAACCGTTTTTCTAATGGCCGCACCAACTTTTATTATCGGAATTCTACCGACTTATGCACAAATTGGGATCACCGCAACCTTTTTATTGATAGCCTGTCGAATTGCACAAGGACTTGCTATTGGTGGAGAAATCCCTTGTTCCATAACTTTTATTTATGAACATGCACATAAATCGAGAAGAGGATTTGCTTGTGGGGTGCTTTTCTGTGGAATTATTTTAGGAATTTTTCTTGGCTCTTCAGCAGGTGCTCTGCTCAATCACTATTTAACCAAAGAGGAACTTTATTCCTGGGGATGGCGATTGCCATTTTTAGCTGGCGGTGTCTTGGGGTTAATCGGTGTTTATTTACGTAGATTTTTAAAAGAAACCCCTGTATTTAAAAAAATGAAAAAAGAAAATATCAAGTTACCAGTATCCCTTGTAATTGCGGAATATAAATTTGAACTATTGCAAACAGCTGTCAGTATTTTAGCTTTAGCAGTTGCTGTGACTCTTTTTTTACTCTACTTACCAACATATTTAAATGTTTATCATGGTTTTGAAGCAGATGATATTTTATTTATCAATTCAGTAGCTGTTTTTGTTTATGCTATTATAATTATTTTAGGTGGTATTTTATGTGATAAAATCGGACCTAAAAAAGTGCTGAATTTTGGGTTGATCCTTTTAATTATTTTTTCCTATCCAATATTTTATTTTTTTAGACCTGATAATTTTAATTCTATTTATTTTTGTTATGCTATTGTGTCAGTGGCGACAGCCTGTATTACTGCTGGAAGTATTTATCTTTTAGCCCAATCATTTCCTACCAAAATCCGGTATTCTGGTGCATCTTTGAGTTATAATCTAGCCTTTGGGATATTTGGTGGATTTACTCCCTTGATAGCCACGACCTTGATTAAAGAAACTGAGTTAAAAGCATCTCCGGCTTTTTATATGATTCTAGTTTCAACGATTGCTTTAATTTTAAATTTCTTTCATTCTAAAAAAGAAATTGAGTGAGAGTTAAAATATTAAGAAAAAAACTTTTTAAGCTCAGTTGAGTAGGGTTCTAATTGAAAACCATTCTTCTTAATCCACTCACTATTGTAATATGTTTTTAAGTAGCGAGAGCTTGAGTCACAGAATAAGGTAACAATGGAACCTCTTTCTCCTTTTTTCTTCATTTTTTTAGCAATTTCATAAACTCCATATAAATTCGTTCCCGTTGAAGGTCCCCGCGCATAAGCCATTTCATTGGCTAAAAAATGCATTGCAGCAATGGATGCTGAGTCGGGAACCTGAATCATGTGATCGACTATATTTTTTATAAATGATTTTTCAACCCGCGGTCTGCCTATCCCCTCGATACAAGAGCTTCTATTGATATGAGCATCCTCAGAAACTTTACCGTTAAAATAATCATAAAATATAGAATTTTCAGGATCGACTACGCAAACCTTTGTGTTATATCCTTGGTAGCGGATGTAGCGTCCGATTGTAGCACTCGTACCACCTGTACCAGCACCAATCACAATCCAAGTAGGAATAGGATACCGTTCTTGCTCCATCTGCTGAAAAATAGATTCAGCGATATTGTTATTGCCACGCCAATCCGTTGCTCGTTCTGCATAAGTAAACTGATCCATAAAGTGACAATTTTTATTTTTAGAAAGTTTTTCTGCTTCCTCAGGCACTTGAGTTGCATTGTCGACCAAATGGCATTTGCCACCATAAAATTCAATTTTTAAAATTTTTTCTTTTGAAGTATTCTTAGGCATAACTGCAATAAACTTGAGTCCTAGCATTCGGGCGAAATAGGCCTCTGAGACTGCTGTCGAACCTGATGATGCTTCTATAATTGTACTTTTTTCGTTTATCCAACCATTGCAAAGTGCATAAAGAAACAACGAACGAGCCAGTCTGTGTTTGAGGCTACCAGTCGGATGTGCGGCTTCATCTTTAAAACAAATGTCTATCCCTTCGAGGGAGGGAATATTTGCTTTAAAAAGATGTGTGTCAGCTGAGCGATTAAAATCTGCATTTATTTTTTTTATTGCAATATTTAGCCATTCTTGACTCATTATAGACTCCAAGTTTTATTAATTATTTTCGTGGTGGATATTTTTTTAATTTTCTTTGCAAACTTTGCCGATGCAACCCTAATTTTTTTGCAGCATTGGTGATATTGCCTTGGCATTCAGCTAAAACATATTCAATATATTCTCTTTCATGTCGTGCGAGACTTGGAGAGCTATCATTGACTGGATTGTTGAGAATTTGTTCTGAAGTCTCTTCTTCAAATAATGCTTTTTCAAGTTGTGAGAAATTGATTGGTTTAGTGAGATAATTCACAGCACCTTTTTTCATTGCTTGGACAGCCGTTGCGAGACTTGGATAACCTGTGAGCATCACGATTCGACATGCAGGTGAGATATTATGTATTTTTTCGACACATTGAATGCCATTGTCGTTTTTTAAACGGAGATCCACCACAGCGTATTGAATAGGAATATCAGGAATTTCACTCATATTTTCGATGGCTATAATTTCAAAACCTCTGTCTTCAAACTCAAGGGCAAGAGATGTGCGAAAGTCTTCATTGTCTTCTAATATTAAAATCTTTTTTTTATGCATTTATATTTGGCCTCCCTCATAAATAGGAATGAGAAACCGTGCGCAGGCTCCTTGTTTGTTATTATTTTCCAATAAAAAATGTCCTCCCACTGCAGATGCAAAAGTAAATGCATTATAAAGGCCAAGACCAACACCATCTGTTTTTGTTGTCACAAAAGGCTGGCCGGCATATTTTTGCACGACTTCTGGCCAACCAGAACCTTCATCTAATATGGAAAGAGAGATATATTTATTTTCGATACTTAAAGTAACTAAAATTGGAATATATTCGTATGACTTTTTGGTGCTTATTGTAGCCTGCTCTGCATTGTCAAGAATATCTACAAATGCTTTTGTAAAAGCCAATACAGGTATAAAACATTCTACTTTTTCTGCATCTTCATTTATATATACACTTGCTCTGCGGGTTTTAGTATTCCAACTTTGGCTGATATCTTTTATAATTTGTGCAATGTTTTTCTTTTCAAAATTTGTTTTTTCATTTGATAAACTGCTTTTGCTCATTTGGCGAATCGCATTTTCACATTGTGACACGGCTTTGAGAATAGTTTTATAATCATCATTTTCATACAAATGATTTTTACGTGCCAATCTTTCTACTCTTAATTTAATTGTATTGAGAGGGGTGGCAAACTCATGAGAAAAGCCAGAAGAAAGTGCTCCAAGGGCTCTTAATTTATCGATGCGATTGTTTTCTGCTTGCAATTTTTCTGAAAATTTCTTTTGTAAACTCAGGGAACAGGTTAACCAATATGTTAAGATAAAAATAAGTAAACTAACAGTGATTTGCGAAGGAATTAGAATTTGACTTGAAGTTGGTCCTTTGCTGATAGCAGGTGGCATATCTGCAGGAGAATGTAAAAGTAAGACGCTTGAAATAACAATTAAACAAAAGATTAGGGCTGTTCTTCCTCTTAATAGTATTGCTCCTAAAGAAATATGCAAAAAGATAATAGGAAGAAATGGATTCCAAGCACCGCCTGTTAAAATTAATATAAAAGTAACAGCGCTAAGATCACAAAGCAGCTGAAAAAATATAATTCCGTTAGAGATACTTTTAAGTTTTCGAGTTAAATAATAAGCACATATATTAAGAAATGCTAAATTAACAATTGTAAAAAGATATACAGAAATATAGGCTCGGTTTATCCATCCATGGTTCAAAGCAAAATGCAGGCAAATCATTTGTGATAAAATTGCCAACCAGCGTAAGCGGATAAGCCATGTGAGTTTTGTTCTATTTTCATCTGGAAAGCCATGTCCCAAAATAAAACCAGAAATTTTTCTTTGCAAGAGTCTGTCTGACATTTGATATCCATATTTTTTAAATGCTCCTTAATGGAGCTCTTTCTGCATATTTAACTCATATAAAAAACAATACCAAGGGGTTTGCTCGTCTTTTTTAAAGAGATTTTTTAAATTTCTTTGAATCAATTCATGAAGCACTTTCTTTTTCTTTTAGATCTGCTAGCTCTATTGTTTGTCAGTTGACAGGACTGTATTCATTTTGATTTGTATGAGGAGTTATTAAGTGGCAAAAATTACAAAAATATTATTAATAGTTGGATTGTTAGTCGGAGCTATTGCAGTCCTTCTGCTCAATCGGAAGAAAGACACTGAAGTGAAAAGTGAAAAATCCAACGAGCTTTTGATGACAACAAGTATTTATAATAAAGAAACTGGTAAATTGGATGAAGCACCGAGTCACACTCCTGAAAGCTATTTTGGTTCACTAACCTTTATTGGGAATGAACCAAATTCGAAAGATATGGCCCAGGCTATTTTATGTGTTGATCAAGTTGCTGATATTGAAAAAATAGATCTCTATATGCCGGATATGGGACATGGAACTCAGCCTCCTGTTGTGAACAAACATGAAGACATGCCAGTTGCATATAAAGATAAAATTTCTGATAAATTAAAAGAGAAGGCTGCTGCAAATCCGTATTTTGGCTGTGTGCATATTTCTTCGATGCAATTATATATGCCAGGTTTATGGCAAGTGCGTGTATTTTATAAAAATGACACAGTTGGTTTATTTGATTTTAATATAAAAGACTAGAATTCTTTCGAAAACATATTCGATTTCTAAAATACATTTCCTAATCTGATTAATGAACTTGCAATTTTAAATATAAAGTATTTTAGAAATAATTTATCGGTTATTTTGGAGATTAAAAGTGAATATAAATATTTTTTATCATCGTCAGATTGTTAATGCAATAATTATTTTGTTTTTTATACTTTTTGTTAGAACTGCTATGGCTCGTTGGCAGAAAACAGAGGAAGTTACACACATTATCGATTATTATAATCGTGAAATAAATGTGGATGAAAAAGGACTCTTTACAGATAAAGTGAATGCTAAAATAACCTTAACTAAAGATTCTGCACCTGATAATTTTTTAACACATCCGATTAGTTACGATCCAACAATTGAATCTTTCAAAGTTATAGAAGCATATACAATTTATGAAGGAAAAAAATATAAAGTTCCAAAAAAAGATATAGAAGATAAAAGTATAGCTAGTAATTCGCTGGGTTTTCGCAAAGAGAATCAGATTTTGATTAAATTTCATAATGTTAAAAAAGGTGCAGAGCTTTATTTAAGCACTTTTAAAAAGGTTAAAGAAACATTGGTGCCAAATTTATTTGCAAAAGAATTTTTATTTAATTTTTCTGGATATTTATTAAGTTCAAATATTAAAATAAATTCTAAAATTCCTCTTTATTCTTCTAGGAGTGATAAGAATGAAGCACTTGAATTTAAGGAATTAAAAAATAACTCAATACAAACAATTGAAATAAAATTAAAAAAACCCTATCTAAAAGTTATCGTCGATGAAGATTTTGCTTTTTTAAATATATCTGAAGTCCCTATGGTTGCCGTTTCAAGCTTAAATTCTTGGCAAAAAATATCTGATTATAAGATAAAAAAATATGAAGAGATTCTTTCGCAAAAAATTCCAGATATGTTTGCAAATTTAGTTGATGAAGCTGCTAAACAGGAAAATATAAATGACAAAATAAATGTTGTGACATCTGGGGTAGCAGAGAAAATTAAATATTTTGGCGATTGGCGCTCTTTAGAAAGTGGTTTCGATCCCCGAGACTTAGCAGAAATTGCTAAGACTGGATTAGGTGATTGCAAAGATTATTCAATAATGACGACTGCTCTTTTGAGAAAATTAGGAATTACAGCACATGTTGCTTATGTTTATAGCTCAATATATTATGAAGAATATCCTGTGAATTTACCTAATCTTAATTCATTTAATCATATGATTGTCCAAGTTGAGAATGACGGAAAAATAAAGTGGATCGATCCAACCCAAGGGTTAAGTTATGCTCAAGGAATTTTTCCAAATATTGCTGGGAGAAATGCTCTTGTTGTGAAAGCAAATTCAGCTGGACTTGAATATATCCCGGCTTTGACTGCTGAAGATTTTGATGTTGTCAAAAAAGAAATTCATGATTTTTCTGAAAAAGGAATGATTTATAGAAAAGGGTCTATCGAACTTAAAAACTTTGCTTCTGAGCAATTTACAGCACTTGAGTTACAACATTCTAAAGAAACAATCGATAACTATTTAGCCAATTTATTTTCTTCTAAGAATAGCACTATAATAAGTTATAATTTTGCAGAATATGATTTTAAATCAAGGATTTTGAGCGATAAAGTTATAAATTATAATATCAAAATGAAGTCAAACGAATTAAAAACAGATTTGGGTAATGCATATATGCTAAATGCATTGGATAATTATGTAAATAATTATTTATTTAAAACAGATGATAGAAAATCCGATTTATACATTAAATATCTAAATAAATTTAAAGATATAAAATTGTTAAAAAATGTTTATCGCTCAAAAACAGATTTTAAAGGTTGTGAAGTTAATTCTAAATGGGCTGATTTTTCTAGAAAAATAGTTGATACAAAAGAGGGAGTTGAAATTATTGATTTTGTTGAAACGAAACAGATGCACATATTAAATCAAGATCTTTTGAGTAAAGAGTTTAATGATTTTCAAGAAGAACTTGACTCTTGTATCAATAGATTTGCTATTATAAACTCGAGCAAAGCTTTTCAAAGATCATAATAGATTTATGTTTTATTTAGTGTGAAAGTTTTGCAAGAGCTACATAAACAACAATCGAAACTGTATTTGCTAGGTTTAAACTTCGTACGCCCCGATTGAACATAGGAATGGTTAATTTATGACCATTCTTTTTTTCAATTGCTTGCTCCATAATTTCTTTTGGAATGCCAAATGTCTCTGCTCCAAAAACGAGAAGATCTCCCGGCTGAAAGGCAAAATCGATCGGTGTTTCTGTGCCTCCAGTTTCGATAAATATCAAGCGGCGCTTCGATCGGGTTTTTAAGAAGTCTGTAAAACTTTTGTGGACATACACATTAACATGTTCCCAATAATCCAGTCCCGCTCGTCGGAGTGCTTTTTCTGTAATGTGAAAACCCATGGGTTCTATTAAATGCAGAGTGCATGAGAACGCAGCACACAAACGAGCTATCGTTCCTGTGTTTTGGGGAATTTGTGGGCAATAGAGCACGACTTCAGGATGATATTTTATAAGTTCATCACGACAGAGTGGTTCTAAATATCCACTTTTCTCGTAGGAAAGTTCAGGGCATTTTAAGGGGACAATATTGTCACTTTCAGAAAGACTTTCACCTAATTTATAAACAAGTTTTCCAGTGTATTCTTCTTTTTCATCTTGAAATTTTTGTAATTTAGCATTGCGCTTCATCTGGGATTTGGAAATGTTATGGGGCATTTTCTAAATCCTCAGTTTCTTTGTCGAGAGAGTCGAGCAATCCCGCCAAGGAACGTAGGATATCCTGTAAGCCAATTTTTTTGTCTGAACTCACCGTTAAGACCTGGCTAGGAGAAAGCGCTAGTTTTTTGGCGTGTTGAATGCGAACTGCATTCCATTTGCTCTTATGCAGCTTATCGCATTTTGTTTGAAGTGCGATTACCTTTAATCCAAGTTGTTGGAACCAGCGAGATAAGGCTTCATCTTCAGGCTGTATATCCCTTCTGATATCAACAAGCATAAGAACGGCAAAAAGCCCTTCGCGTTTTTCAAAATACTCTTGCATGGCATTTTGCCAATGGGCTCGAGTGGATAAGGAGGATTCCGCATAACCATAACCAGGCAGGTCGACAAGCAAAAACTCACCTTTTTCCGCTGAAAAGAGGTTAATGGTCTGCGTTCTTCCAGGCGTGTTGCTGACCCTGGCAAGCTGTTTTTGTCCTGCTAAGTAGTTGAGTAATGAGCTTTTACCGACATTACTACGTCCGACAAAGGCAAATTCAGGCACTGTCGAAGGTGGAAGATCGGAATTAATCATCCCTGAACTCACAAACTCCACATGGAGAGGTGTTTTCTTTTCAGAGAGAGATTGGATAAAATTCTGTGTTGGCAATTTGATCTCGCGCATGGGGAGTTTTCCCTTTCCCAAGGTTGCGTTTTACGAAGGGCAAGACTACATACAAACAGCGGGTGATTCCAAGTGCCTTTTAGGATATTTTTTAGGTTATTGTCACTGGGGAGAAATTTTAATGTCTACAAATTATGATCTCATTGTTATCGGAAGTGGCCCAGCTGGGTATGAAGGCGCTATTTATGCCAGCCAGCTTGGGATGAAAGTTGCTCTTATAGAAAAAGAGCAATGGCTTGGAGGGACGTGTTTAAATGTTGGATGTATTCCAGCAAAATCCATGCTACAATCAGCACTTATGTATGAAAAGGCTAAAAAATTTGCGAGTTATGGTGTTAAAATCGCTGGAGCAGACAATCCAGAACTTGATTTCCCCCAAGTGAATAAACGCCGTGATGAAATTGTGAAAACCATGACAAACGGTGTTGGTTTTCTTATGAAAAAAAATAAAGTCGACGTTATTCGTGGTTTTGGCTCAATCGTTGCTAAAGGGCAAGTGGAAGTCAATGCAGAAGGTAAAAAGACAAATTACACCTGCAAAAATATTTTAATTGCCACTGGAAGTCGTGCGAGACATCTTCCTCACATTAAAGTGGACGGAAAGAATATAGTTACATCAGAAGAAATATGGGCTTTTGATAAAGTGCCTGAAACTATGGCCGTACTTGGCGGTGGTGTTATTGGGTGTGAATTCGCATCAGCTTATGGCCGTTACGGAACTAAAGTAACAATTCTTGAAATGGCGGAGCAAATTTGTCCAACTGAAGATCATGAAACTGCAGCTGAACTTACAAAAGCACTCAAAAAACAAAATTGTGAAGTACTCACCAGTACAAAAACTAAATCCATTGTTGCAAAAGGCAATAAAGTCGAAGTGCAAATTGAAGGTGAAAATTCCGTTCGTATTTTTGATAAAGTATTGTTAAGTGTTGGACGTTCACCTAACGTAGAAAATATTGGACTTGAAAAAGTTGGTATCAAACTCGATGAACGTGGATTTATTCCTGTAGATCTTAAGACCTACCAAACAAATGTAGCAGGAATTTATGCAGTTGGTGATGTTCTATCTACACCTCAACTTGCGCACACAGGTTCTGCAGAAGCTCTTTATGCGGTCGATATTATTGCTGGCAAGAAACGCCATCCAATTAATTACTTAACAAACCCAGCAGCTATTTATACTTATCCTGAAATTGCAAGCATTGGTCATACAGAAAATCAATTAAAGAAATCGGGCCGTGCTTATAAAGCAGCTAAGTTTCCATTTTCTGCTGTTGCGAAAGCGCGTATTGATGACATTGCAGAAGGATTTGTTAAAATCTTAGTCGATCCAAAATACGGCGAAGTTCTTGGTGTTCACATTGTCAATACAAAAGCAAGTGAAATGATTTCTGAATTTGCGTTAGGTAACAACCTTGAAATGACAATCGAAGAATTGGCTCACACAATTCATCCACATCCAACCGTGTCAGAAATTATAAAAGAGGCTGCACATGCAGCAATGGGACATCCAATTAACATGTGATATGTTTGCTTTTGTAATTGAGAACTGATGAAGACAAAGGATTATTAAAAATGGCAACTCAGAATGTTCTTATGCCACAAATGGGCGAGTCAATTCAAGAAGGAACACTGACTCGATGGCATAAAAAAGTTGGCGATAAAGTTCAACGCGAAGAAATATTATTTGAAATCTCAACTGATAAAGTCGACACAGAAATCCCTTCGCCTGCAAGTGGAGTTCTGGTACAAATATTAGCTAAAGAAAACGATATTGTTAGTGTAAATTCCGTTGTGGCCGTTATCGATGATGCTGCACAGCCAGGTACAAGTGCCCAAGCACCAGCAGAAGCTCCAGCTCCTGCCGCAGCTAAAGCATCGGTTCCTGCTGCTTCCGCACCATCTGCGCAACCTGCACACGACAATGCTAAAGTCTTAGCAAGCCCATTGGCACGTAAAGTTGCTGAAGAGCATTCTGTCGATTTGTCTAAACTTCAAGGATCCGGTGAAGGCAATAAAATTGTTAAAAATGATGTTCTTGCTGCCCTTGAAAGTGGTAAATCTGTTTCACCTCTTGTTGCTGCTGCTGCCGCTGCTGCAACAGCTCCTGTTGCTAAGGCAAGCGCTGATCACGTTAAATCAACGGGAGGATCCTCCGAAGGTGTGATTGACGGAGTAAGAGTCAGCCGTGTGCCAATGACAGGAATGCGCAAAAAAATTGCAGATCACATGGTCATGAGCAAAAGAACAAGTCCACATGTGACTTCTGTCATTGAAATTGATTTGCAAAAAATTGTTGATGTGCGTGCAAAATTTAAAGATAAATTCGAAGCAATTAACGGATTTAAATTAACATTTATGCCTTTCTTCTTACAAGCTGTGGTCGAAGGAATTAAGGCTGTGCCTGTTGTCAATGCCAGTGTCGATGGAGATGCTATTCTTTATAAGAAAGATATAAATTTAGGCTGCGCCGTTGCATTAGATTGGGGTCTTATTGTTCCGGTCATTAAAAACTCTTCTGAAAGAAGTTTTGTTGGTCTCGGCCGCGAATTGAATAATTTAGCTGAAAAAGCACGCAATAAAAAACTGGCTCCAGATGATGTGCGTGGTGGTACTTTCTCAATCAGTAATTACGGTGGATTTGGCACAGTGATAGGTCAACCTATTATCAATCAACCACAAGTGGCAATTTTTGGTATTGGTGCAATGCAAAAGAAACCAGTCGTTATCAACGATGCGATTGCTATCCGCACTATGTGCTATTGTGTTCTGTCCTTTGATCATCGTGTCATCGATGGTTCAGACAGCGGTAAGTTTTTAAGCACAGTTAAAAATGTTCTTGAGAACTGGAATATTCCAGTCATTTAATATTTCCGGAATTTTTTCTAAAAAAAGCGCACTGTCTGTAACTTTAATGAACTCAAAGAGAACAACTCTTTGAGTTTTTTTATGGGAATAAAATATGAAAAAATTTTTGCTTTTATTTGTTTCTTTAGTTTCGTTATTAAATTTATCAGTCGATTTAAATGCAAACGCAAAACAAAAAATTTGCATGGTGCTCGATCGTGGTGGGAAAGACGATAAATCGTTTAATGAATCTGCAGTGCGCGGTTTTCAAAAAGCAATGGAAAATTTAGATATTTCTTCAGAAAGTAAATTTCTTGAAATCCATTCTGATGCTCAGATTCAGCATTATCTAAGAAATTTCTCTCTTGATCCCGCCTGTAGCTTAATTATAACGATTGGCTTTAATCCTTCAAGTTATGTAAAAAGTTTTGCAGAAAAATATGCGAATAAAAAATATCTAACGATTGATCATAAAGCTCTCTCTTCAAAGAAGAATATTCGTTCTGCTCTTTTTCGAGAAGATGAAGGGGCATATTTAATGGGAAGTATTGCTGCCATTAAATCGAAATCGAAAAAAATAGGTATGGTTGGAGGAATGGAGATTCCTATGATGAGTCGTTTTGCCCTGGCTTATGAAGCAGGAGCAAAACACATTTCAAGTAAAATCCATGTGGCAAAAAGTATTATTGGCACAACACCGGATGCTTGGAACAATCCAGCAAAAGCAAAGGAAATTGCACTTGCGCAAATTTCTCAAGGTGTAGATGTGATTTTTCAAGTTGCAGGCCCTTCCGGTATGGGAGTATTCGATGCCATTAAGCAAGCAAAAGAAAAGAATCCAACTCAAACTTATTTTGCTATAGGAGTCGATTCCAATCAAAATGCTATTGCGCCTAAAATCATTTTAACCAGTATGGAAAAGCATGTTGATATGGCAGTTTATTCATCAATTGAAGATATTGTAAATGAAAAGTTCACCAGTGATATAAAAGAGTACAACTTAAGAAATGGTGGTGTTGACTGGGCTTTTGATAAGCATAATAAATCTTTATTTAGCGCATTTGAAATCCAACGAATAAATAAAATTCGTTCTGAAATTATTGAGGGAAAGATTAAAGTACCAGATTTTTATACTTTACCTAAAAAAGATCAAAAAAGTATTTAATTTAAATTAAAGGTATATAACTCTTTCTTCATTTTTTTCATTTATGAGTCTTAGAATTATATTTCTTTTAATATTCCAACCATATTTCTCAGGATGGATAAATTCTTCAAGAATTTTCTTTCTAGATTTTCCTTTTACTTTAAAATAAAATTCACAAATAGGAGCATTGGATGCTCCGCTTATTTCTCGATTAAACATTTTAATACTTTGCACTGTATCTGTGATATTTTCTCTTGTTTCAAGGCGACATTCATCATTTGCTAAAATGTTCCATGGTCGTAAAATCTTTCCAGTCCAATTTTTATTTAGTTCTTCAAGTGTTCTAAAAATAAAAGTTCTCGTACGGACTCGAGCTATATATAATTCTGGATCTGGATTTGGGATAATATCATCATCATAAAAAGCTTGAAAATCTAAATATGTTTTTGGGAAATAGAACACAATATCTTTTGCTGTTGCTAAAGTTGAATCAAAAAAGATAGCTTCTTCAGTTTCAACGTATTGCTTGATAGGTTGCCCTACAGAATAAGCATATTGTGCATATACAAAAAATACAAATATTAAAGACAATCGCTTTTGTATGCTCATTGAATTATCCCTTAATCCAATAACTTTTATGCAGCTTTATTAGGTTCCTGACCAATAGAGTTTACAGTCGCCCAATAAATTTCTATTTACAAAACCATTTTCTGTTTGTTGAATGCATCCAACGGATAATGGAAAGACTGTCTCAGAGATATTGATTCCTCTAGGACTTTGGAACTCAAATTTAGCATTTACGTTAATTTCTTTTCTAAAAAATGCTTCATTGATTTTATAAGTAAAACGTGGAGCTGCAGTTCCTGGTTCTGTTATGTTAGCATTTGTACCAATTGCAGAAAAGAGTTGATCTTCCAGTTTTTGTCTCAATCTTTCTATTGATTGTAGAAGTTTTTCTTGGGCTTCTCTATTGTTTGGATCAACAGTAACATTTGAAATTATATTTCCACGACTATCTTTGTAAGTAATTTTCACTCCACATTGATCAGCTGCTTTATTAAGACAAAGACCTTCTTGCTCCCAAAAGTGACTCAACTGTGCTCTATCTAAAAAGCCATCCCATCTTCTCGAATATGCAATATATGCTTGATAGATTTTTGAGTAATTGACTTCAACTGAAGCTGTGAAGGCATCTCCGGCCGAATAGTATTGTGCATGTAAGTTTATTTGCAAGGCGTTACCACCACGCAGCATTTGCCGGTAAACACTCGCACCAACTTTATTCAACATCGCACTGACAGCAATATTTTGATTTAAAGATGGTCCATTGTTTGAATATGCTAGTGCCGAATAAAGAGTTGGATCGCACGTTGTAATTTTTTCGCCAGTAGATGGGTCTTCTTCAGTGATACAGATTGGTTTTTTAGTATCAGGATCGATGCCTGGAGTTAAAGGAACAACTTTGGTCTTAAAAAATGGAAAAGGCAAAGCTTTGTAACCTGCTTTTTCTATTGTTCTTATAAGAAGTTCTTTATCTGCACCGAAAACACCAGTTTCAAATTGAACATTAAATACACCTGAACCATCTGGTAAGGTTTGAAATCCAACTAAGGGCATTCCATTTATAGTCGCAACACGACCTGTTTTTGGTGCATAATAAACAATAGATTTATCTTGTGAATCATAAGCCAATTGAAAATCATGCAAGGATTTTGCATCGAGACCAATGCTGACAGGGACTTTATTTGGATCGACTGGATAAGCATGAGCCGAAGTGTGAAGCAATGAAAATAATGGAGAAAGAAGAAGAACTTTCAAACTATTTTTTAATATCGACATATTAATCCTCTCTAAAATTTTAATATGAAAATAAAATATTTTTATTGATATTTAATTCAAAATACCAATTATAAAAAAGAACTTCTCTTATAATAATATTTTATATTTCAAGCTATTTTTTTTGATTCTAGAATCGACTTAGTCTAACCCACATGAAACGAATTAAAACATTAGTACATGAAAGAAGTCAAAAATTTGACAAAGGTTTTAAGCCATTTTAATAATTATTTTTCATTTCCTTTGAGAGGAAGCAAAAAAGACATCTAGATATTTAATTTTATTATCTAAGGAAACGTAAATGTTACTCAATCATCTTAATTTTAGCATTGATTTCTTATCCAATCGCAACGTTCATTTATGTCTTTTGTCAGGTGATCCCAGTCGCACGCGTATGATCGCAGAGAAATATTTGCGTAATTCAGAATTGGTCTGTGATAATCGCGGATTGATTTGTTATATCGGCGAAACATCTTTAGAAATTCCAATCCTTGCTGCTACCTCTGGTATGGGAGCTCCTTCAACAAGCATTGTAGTAAATGAATTGGCTCAGGCAGGTATAGAAGTTATTATTCGAGTTGGTACGACTGGATCGATTCAAAAATATATTACACCGGGTAGTCTTATTGTTAATTATGCATCTCTTTGCAAACAAGGTGCTGCAAAAGATATTGCTCCCAATGAGTATCCTTCTGTTGCATGTCCTTTATTATCCACAGATCTTTACCACACTGCTAAAGGAATTCACCCTTCTGTTTATTTTGGTATCAATGCTTCTGTTGATACTTTTTATGAAGGGCAAGAACGATATGGTAATGCAAATCCTAAATTGTTAAGAAAGCAGCAAGGTCTTATTAAAGAATATCAACATTTAAATATTTTAAACTTTGAGATGGAGACTGGTACTTTATTTAAAATGGCAAGTGTTTATAAATTTCATGCAACAAGTATTTGTGGTGTGGTTGCAGCAAGATATTCTGAAAATGAGGAATCAGAAAAATTAATACATGATATAGTTGAAGATGTAACGGATAAAACAATTTTATCCGCTTTGAAAACTTTAGAAAATATTCAAAGCGGAAAATTGAAGTTAAATAATTAATTTACATTTTTTCTGGAGAATGAATTCCGAGAAGTGATAATCCTTCAGAAATAATTTTTTGTGTATTTTTAACCAATGCGAGGCGTGTTTTTTTTATATTTTCTTCTGCATTTTTTATTGGGCATTGCTCATAAAAACGATTAAAAGATTTAGCGGTATCATAAAGATATCCGGTTAATATAGAAGGGCGATTCTGCAAAGATGCTTGTAATGTAAAATCATTAAAACGAGAAAGTATAAATAATAATTCTTTTTCAGCTGTTTCGGTTAAGGTGTATTTGATATTTTCTTTGGGGTGACCAAGTTTATCAAGTATACTTGTACAACGCGCATGCACATATTGTAAATATGGGCCGGTTTCTCCATCGAGTTTAAGCCACTCTTCAAGGGAAAAGTTTATTTGAGTGTTGTTGTCAACGCGAAGCATTCCGTATTTAAGGGCTCCAATGGTGATATTTTTTGCAGTGAGCTCGATTTCTTCATCTGTCCATTGCCCGCGGTATCTTTCTAAGTAGTCATTTTTGACTTTTTCTTCCATTTTATAGCGAAGATCAAGAAGTTGTAGACCATTTAACTGTCTGGAACTGAAGGGTTTTCCATCTTCTGTGTTCACAGTTTCATAAGATAAATGCACTGATTTTGCTGCCTGTGGGTAGCCCATAAGTTCTGCTGTTTTAAACAATTGTTGAAAATGGAGTTTTTGTCGAGAGTCGACCACAACGATTGATTTTGTAACTTTAGGATCGGCGAATTTGCGTGTGATTAGATCGAGATCTTTAGTTAAATAAAGGCCATTACCATCGGATTTTAAAAACATGGCAAAACCTAATTTCCATTGGCTTAAATCAATGCCAATTGCACCATTATCTTTAACAAAAAAGCCTTCTTCAAATTTCTTCTTAACTAGAGTTTTGGATGGAGAATGGCATTCACTTTCAAAGTACCAAATATCAAAATGGGAATTTAGCCATTTATAAATATCTTTCAGATAGTTAAGACTCCACTCACGGGTTTCTTTCCATAATTCAAAATATTCACCTGCAGAATTATCAAGCTGCTTGAGTATTTCAGATATGTGTTGTTTGATTTCTAATTCTTGCTCAGTTCCTTTGGCTTGTTTAAAGGCTTCATCCGCTTCAGCATACATTTGTCCAAGCCAAGTGCTTTGATTTTCTCTCGGCAATTCTTTTTTGTTTGGATGGGTTAAATACCAAATAATTTTGGCAACATGTGTGCCTAAATCCCCTGGATAAGTTGCTCGCACAACTTGATTGCCAGCATACTCCAATAGATTGCAAACAGCATCGCCCAAAACGAGACAACGTAAATGACCCACGTGCATAGCTTTGTGCGTATTCGGTTGAGAGTATTCAACCACAACTTTGTCTTTTTCATTTTCTTTTAACAGATCTTTTTTGAAATATTCTCCTGTATTTATGGAGGAAGAAAACGATTCTGCAAGTTTTTCAAATTGGCAATGAAAATTTAAATAGGCATTTACACAATCTACTTTTTCAACGAGCTGATGTGCTTTTGTGTTTAGACTTTGAGCGAGTTCTTGAGCAATTTTTTGCGGTGCTTTTTTAAATGCTTTTGCAAATAAAAAGCAAGGAAGTGCAGCTTGTCCCAAGGAAAAGTCAGGGGGAACTGTCAATTGATTATAAACGTCTTGTTCAGCGATTTGAAATTCTAAACCCGACTCCTGTGCAAATTTATTCAATTGAGCGCAGACAATATGAGCTATTTCAGATTTAAAGGGGTCGTGTAAGGTCGGCATTTTTCACCAGAATTTTAAAAATGTTAAAACATATTTAGAATGGCATTCTTAGAAGAGCAGAGTCAAGAAATGCTCTCATCAGAGCCATAATATGCTCGATACGTTATTGCAAAACCTAAATTGTGTCTAGAATTCTTAGAACTTAATTGTTAATTTTTATTGGAATTAATTGTCAAAACGAATGACTTCATTGACGCTTTCTATAGGTATAACGAAGAAGGGTTTTTCTGCTTTTTCAAGAAGTTTAAGAATGTGTTCTTTTTCTTGCTGATAATTGCGCAGAGGGATATAAATTTTTTCAAAACCCAATTTATAAGCCTCTAAAATTCTTGGGAGAGCATGGTTAACCATGCGCACTTCACCCGATAAGCTCACTTCACCAAAAAAAGCCGTTTTTACAGGCAATGGTTTGTTAAATAAACTTGAAGCCACAGCAGCTGCGGTTGCAAGATCAATTGCTGGTTCAAAAATTTTAAATCCACCTGTAACGTTCGCATAGACATCAACGTTAGAAAGATAAAGCCCCGCACGTTTTTCCAGAACTGCTAAAAGAATGGTAAAGCGATTCGTGTCAAACCCTGTGGCCAAACGTCTGGGCGAGGCAAAAGAGGTTTTACCAACGAGAACCTGCACTTCGATAAGCAAAGGGCGGGTGCCTTCCATACTCACTGTGATTGCCGCTCCCTCACAACTTCTTTTGTTTTCATCTAGAAAAACTGAACTTGGGTTGGGGATATCGACTAAGCCATGTCCTTGCATGGCAAATACCCCGATTTCTCCGGTTGAACCAAAACGATTCTTATTTGCCCTTAGTATTCTGTAACCACTTGATGTGTCACCCTCTAAATGCATAACAGTATCAACAAGATGCTCAAGAACCTTAGGACCTGCGATCGATCCTTCTTTTGTCACGTGCCCAATGACAAATGTTGAAATCCCTTCACCCTTTGCAGTTTGCAAAATGAGATTGGTGCATTCTCTGATTTGGCTTACATTTCCAGGGCTTCCTGGGAGTTCAGGGTTATAAACTGTTTGAATAGAGTCCACAACGAGAACATGGGGACAGATTTGTTTTGTGGCTTCGAGAATAGAATGAATATTTGTTTCATTTGTAACTAAGATATTTGGGTTGAGTGAGCCTAAACGTTCTGCTCTCAATTTGATTTGTGTGCAACTTTCTTCACCACTGGCATAAAGAACTTTGAAGCCTCTTTGGGCAAGTCCGTTTAAAGCTTGTAGGAGTAAGGTTGATTTACCTATTCCGGGATCGCCACTTAAGAGCACAAGACTTCCCACAACAAGCCCACCACCTAAAACGCGATCAAGTTCTGGGACTCCACAAAATATTCTTTTCTCTAATTTTTCTTCGACTTTTGGAAGAGGTACAACAGTTGCTTTAGTTGAATTATGGTTAAAGTGTGATTTACTCACAGTTTCTTCTTGAATGGAGTTCCAAGCGCTGCAATCTGGGCATTTGCCAAGCCATTTCGGGTGGGTTGCTCCACAGGAAGTGCAAACAAAAACTTGTTTAAAAGAATTTTTCATCCATTTCCTCGTTCAAAACACCCAAGCACTTCATAATGAATTGTATGACCAAAAGCATCGAAAAGATTTAAATTTTTTAAGCGAAAACCTCCTTCAAGCAACACGCGTGTGTCACGCGCAAAACTCGCAGGATCACAGGCAAGATACACAATAAGAGATTTTTTACTACAGAGTTCCACTATCTTTTGCATGACTTCGATACCTGAACCCGCGCGGGGAGGATCAAGAATTATGAGATCGACTTCTTTATAATTTTCAGGTTGTTCTAGTTTCTTTTTAAATTCTTGATCAATAAAGATTTCGACGTTGTTTGTGATTCCTGTAACAGGCAAATTTTTACAGTTATTATTTAAAGAATCGATTGCTTCTTTTATACCTTCTATTCCAAAACATTGAACATTTAAATCAATTCTTTTGCCTGCAAAATATGGAAGAGCAGTAAATATTCCTGCACCAGAATAAAGATCCCACGCAATGAATTGTTTTTTATCGCTTTTATTTTTTATAAAAGTTTTTAAAAATTCATCAGCGGCCTCTTTTATATGTTGATAATATAAAGGTATACAATCCAAATGAGGTTGAATAAAACTTTGCTTTTTTAAACGAAATCTTGGGAGCTCAGGATGCTTTAAATGTATAATTTGTTCATTTTGTATAGTCAGATATTTTTCTAAGATTGTTAAACATATTTCTTTGTTAGGTTCTTGATCAACATTGAACATTGCAATATTTAACACAACTTTTTCATCATCACATTCCGTAAGTTCAATCTCGCACTCCATTTGGCGACTGAACTTTTTCTCTTGAATTTCGTTTAAAGCTTTAGTTAAATTCTCTTTTAGAAATGCAATTTTTTCATTTATCTTAAGACTCGTTATTAAACAATGTGAAATATCAACTATTTTGTTAGAATTATTTTCTTTGAAACCAAGTTCTTTACCATTAAAATGAAAACGCACTCTCCTCCTATAATGTTCTTTTTTTAAAAAAATAAGCGATAGTATTTTCTCAGATAAATTAATATTAGTTGAATCCCATTTTCCAATTCTTTTTAAAGTTTCAAAAAACCAGCGGGATTTAAATTCAGATTGAACTTCTGGCGCTATATGTTGCAACTGACAGCCACCACACTTTGCAATATATTTACAAGGTGGTTCGACTCTGTGCGGAGAAGAATTTTCAATTTTAAGAGCAATTGCATTTTTATAATTAGATTTTTTATAGACAATTTCAACTTTTGCTGTTTCATTTTCAATCATATCTTTTACAAAAACAATTATACCATCCTCACTGCGAGCAATTGCTTTTCCATCTGTAGACATGGCGTAAGAGGTTAATGTTTCTTTTTCATGCTTTATGTTTGGATTAATATGTGCTTTTAAATGTGACTTTTTTGAATGAAAAGATTTTTGACGATTGCGATGATACTGCATAGTTTGAAACTTTGCCTATTTTGTAGGTGATGGCCATGGCTGTGAATTTTGGATAATAATATTTGTTTTTTGAATTTGTATGCGGGAACCTTCAGATAGGGTTTCTATTTTTGAAGTACTAGAAAGCGTTTCTGAAAAAAACTTTATATAAGTTGGTTTTTCTTTTTCACTGCCAACTTTTTTAACATTTAAAGTTCCCTTTTTCATAAAAATTTCACTGCCGGTTATTTTTCCTGGCTCTCCTAAACACTCCAAATTACCGTTCGTTGTGATTCGAGAAGCAAGAATTGCTTTCTCAACCTTTATGTTACCTTCAACAATAAAACAACTCGATTGAATAAAGTTTGCTTCGAGGTTTCCATTTACGATTATGGCTTTGGAATCATCATGTGCATGATTGGTTTGAATACCGCTTAAAGCGACAGCATTTCCATGAACAGTGATGCCAGTGGCAGACCAGAATTGTTCGCAGGTAAAATCTCCATGAATCACCCATTCGAGCGCTCCGATTATATCGCATTTGGCAATGACGCTGCAATGAAACTCAATTTTTTTCATTTGATCTACGCGTAAATTTTTAATGGTATAAACAGGTTCGAACTTTAGTTGTCCATCTGGTGATACAACAACTTGTCCCCCCTTGTCGCAAACGAGTTCACCTTTTTCGTTGGTTGTAAAGGCAGGATCGGGAGTCAAAACAATTATTTTCTTAGGTTCACCTTTTTGAGGAGGCATGGGGAATTCTTGACCAAAAATTGATTTTGCTGGAGTAGCAGGTGCTGCTTGTTTTATGATGGCAAAAGGAATATTGGGGCGAACAAGATCTTTTGGCATCGTGATTGGATTGAGCCAGCGGATTGTAGCCCCTTTAGTTTCAGTATATGGGATTCCTTTTAGAAAAAGAAAATCTTTAGAAAATTGAGGGGGCTTAGAACTTGCTGCCCGCTTTATTTCTTCAACGGCTTCAGGTGTCGGTTTTAAAATATAACCTAATTTTTGTAAATAGGCACAAATTTGTTCATAATTTAAATGAATAACATCTGGTGAAATATGAGATTTTGCGGGTATATGGGCTGACATGCCATCTGGCGATGCTTTGATCGCAAATAAAGTTTTTGTTGCAGGAGAAGGAACTTGACCCGAGGGTGGATTAGTAGATGAACTCATCTCAGATCTCCAAAGCACATTTCTTTTATACAATTGTTACTTTAATTGTAACAGAATTTTAAAATCAATCAAAGAAATAGGATTAATAAGCATTTGGATGGATTAATCCTTTAAAAGGAGTCAAAAAAACGATTTTCAAATCAAGCCACATACTCCAATTTTGAATGTACCATAAGTCACATTCAATTCTTTTTTCGAGTGAAGTGTTACCACGCCATCCATTTATTTGGGCCCAACCAGTTATACCCGCTTTTACTTTGTGTCTTAACATATACCCAGGAATTTGTGTTTTAAAATTTTCGACAAACACAGGACGTTCTGGTCTGGGTCCGACAACACTCATATCACCCATTAAAACATTTATGAATTGTGGAATTTCGTCGAGACTTGTTTTACGGAGCCATTTGCCAATAGGTGTTGTACGATTGTCATTTTCTTTAGCCCACACAGGTCCACTCTTTTCTTCAGCATCGACATACATCCCTCTAAATTTATAACAGTAAAACATTTTCCCATCGAGTCCCATTCTTTCTTGTTTGAAAAAAACAGGACCTGCGCTGCTTATTTTTACGAGGAAAATGCACATTAAATAAATAGGTGAAAAGAATAAAAGAAATGCTAATGAAAAAATAATATCAAAAAATCTTTTGGCAAATCGACCGGTATTGTGCAAACTAGATGAATTAAGAGCAATTGTTAAAATCCCTTCAATTTTAATTGATTTAGGCTCAAAAAATATTCTCTCACCTAAATAAGGTATAAGAAGAATTTCTGAGAGATTTTTATCGAGATGTTCATAAATTTCGTTTACATGCGCTGTTTCTTCTGCACTCGGAATGACAAAAACTATACTAATATCATTTCTTTTTAAAATTTTACTTACAACATCAACTTCAGTAAATGAATGGCATGATATAAGTTCTAAGTTCCAATCGCTGCGAAAAGAAATTGCTTCTTTTATTTTTAGTACCTGTGGGCCATTGCCAATGATTATAGCTTGTTTCTTTCTTTTATTGTATTTTAAATATATTCTATTAAATTTTCTAACAAAACTGCGGCCAATTGGGAAAACAAAAGGAAGTATAATAAAGAATATTAACAATGTTAATCTACTAAATCTATGTTGATAAAGAAAATAAGAAAGCGTTACAAAGATAAAAAATGCTATTGTGTGTTTTTTAATAATTTCAAAATTTTCATCCCAGATCTTTTTTTTCTCAATATTTCTGCTGTATACATGAGTAGATATAAAAATAAATAAATAACTAAAAATAAGTAACGGCCATAGGCGTAAATAGTTTATTAAACTTTCTTTATCTTCTATAACTTTTAATAAATCCGTATTGAAGCGAATAATAAATGCAAATATCCATGAAAGTGAAATACAAAGTAAGTCAGAAATCGCTTTAAATATATTTAGTTTTTCAGAATGTCTGCTCAGTAACATTTTGTGAACCTTTTATAGCAAGTTTTCATTTTTTAGAGTTACAAAGACTTCATGGGAAAAGTTTTTTTGGAAATTTTCAATCGAGAAATTTTCGACTTGTTTTTTCATATTTTTGAGATCATTTTCAGATAAATCACGTTCAAGAGCTTTTAAAACAGCCTTGAGCATGCATTCCTTCGAATTTTCATTAAAGGTATATCCAGTCAATTCATGCAAAACTGTTTCTTTAGTTCCTCCTTGATTTGGGGCTATAACCCATAAACCTGATGAAGTTGCCTCTAATGGAACAATACCGAAGTCCTCTATCGCAGGAAATAAAAGAGCATGTGCCTTTGAAAATATAATAGGAACTTCATCATCTGTTGGATTGAGAAAAAATTCTACATTTTGTTTAAACTTTTTTTGGGCTTTTAAAATTTCCTCTCCATGACCAGCAGCAATCACTTGAATTCCATTTTGAATGAGAAATTCAAGAGTTTCATACATTTTTTTATAAGGTGTCCATGCTCCAAAAAGTAACACTTTTCTTTTTTGGATAGAGGCACAAGAAATTTTTAAGTTGTTTTGGAAAAACTGAGTGTGAATTGGGGGATAAATAACTGTTGAACTCTTGCCATAAAATAATGAGCATCTTCTTGCTACAAAATGACTATTAGTTAATAGTTTATCTATTCTAATTGAGGATGTAATATCCCAAATGCGCAATCGATTGAGCAGAATTCGCCTTAAAATTTCGACTGGGCGTTTAAAACTCGGACTTTTAGTGAAATAGCGGTGTTCTTGATCCCATGCATAGCGCATTGGACTATGAATATATGCGATGTGTAAACCAAGTGGAGAAGGTACAATTCCTTTAGCGACACAGCTACTACTTGATATTATTAAATTGTAATTTGATAAATCAAAACTTTCAATAGCGATGGGGAAAAAGGGTAATAAAGTTTTATAAAACTTTTTGATAAAAGGAATTTTTGCTAAAAATGATGCTTTAAATTGATGGGTGTGTTCAAGCTTTAGAACCTCCTGAGGATTGCCAAAGAGATAATAAAGATCCGCATTTGGAAATAAGTTAAGAATTTGTTCAAGAACCTTCTCACCACCCCTTCGGGAAAACATCCAGTCATGCACAACAGCAACTTTTAAATGTTTAGTTTGATTAATAAAATTTTCTTTATCCAAATATATTACTTCCTCATTTATATATGCGCAAATGATTCTCGAATGTGTAAATAATATTATAGATGCTTTTTTCTTGTTTTGTAAAGTTATATTGAGTTTTATGTATGAATTTTCTTTGATAAGATGAAATGTATAAAATAATTTTTCAATAAATAGAAAGATTGATTATTTTTTGTTCAGATTTAAAAAATTAATTTTTATATTTTATAAAATAATATATGTAATTTTACTGAAAAATTAAATAACATAAATTATTCTAATATTTTATTATACTTTTTTATGGGCAGGATCGGTGATTTTATGAAGTTCTGTATTGTCGTATTTGATCAATAAAGTCTCACACCGCCGCACAATCACTTTACCGGGTGGCAAATTTTTACGTTTTTCAATGTCTGCTCGAGTGGCTATTTGCACATCAGCACTTTGAGCGCGGCTGTGTTTAGAATGGTGAACAGCAAGTACGGAGGCTTCACGCAAGGATTGCATAGAAGGTTTATTGCCTTTGGGCTTTTCTAACCACACATGGCTGCCTTCACCAGTCAAAACGTGGATCCAAGTGTGATGCGACGGCATGAGTTTAATCATTTTATCACCATCTTCTGCAGAACGTGCTACGCGAATAAATTCTCCAGTTGAGGCAATAAATTCTTTAAATGGATATCTCTTAGCTTTTTCTTCACGGATTTTTTGCGCCTGTTCGCTTTCAGTCAGTGAAATATCAAGCACTTTGCATAATCTTGCAATAAGAGGAAGATCTTCTTTAATGAGAACATAATCAAGTGCATATTTTTCAAATTTTTTAAGATCGGTTTGCAGATGTATGTGCTTCTCTTTGTAAGCTTCTACTGCATTCTTTAATTCTTCGGCACTGTCAATTATTAATTTTTGAAAATCATATTCCGCTTTTTTGCTTTCAGCAATACGGGTTGTTAATTCTTGTTTTCTTCTTTTTAATACATCTATTTCATCATGAATTTTATTTAAAAGATCACCCGGTTTTTCGTTTTTCTTGAGAGAATAAAATGCGGGCATTCCGAATTCTTCTATAAATTGAGGTGGCACATACCAAATGACTGAATTTTGTGGCCATAAATAAAAATGAGTTTTAAATCCTTCGCTTTGTCGTTGTAAGCGTAATATTTCTTTGTCATCGGGTAAATCAGCTTTTTGTCTGCTCAATCTTCGACTTAAAAATTGCAATTTTGTTTTAGCACTTCTTCTTATGTGTGTAGGTAAATATTCGAGTGCAGAAGTTAAATGCAGAGGCATTCCTGTTTGCTTTAATTTTAATTCATTTGTTTCTGCTATTGGATTCGCAACTATTTTTTGCGAGTCAATATTTTCATTTTGTGGCAAGGGGCAGTAACAAATGAGTGGGTGTTCAAAGCAAGCTCTTTTTTTTGTTTTTGTGCAATCTTCGCTCCATTCGCACCAGCTTTCAAAGAAGTTATCTGAGTCGGAAAAATTCATTCCATATTGCGTTTTGTAGCGTGCAGGAATGGACGAATATTTTTTAGCAAGAATAATTCTTGGTGGTTTTGCATCTAAATCTAAAATAAGACAATTTGGTCCATCATTTATTTCTTGGAAATTTTCAATTTGTTTATTTGCATCAGCAAGTTCTATAATGATAGATATAGGCGAGATTGTTGCATATGCAGAACAGATTTTTCTTCCCTGTATATATTTTCGAGAAATTTGAACGATAGAATTTGGTTGTTTTAATGTTGTTGGTTTGAGTCGAGTGGTTGAAATTCCACTTTCCCCTTTTTTCATGGAAAGTAAAATTGCGCTTCTATCATCGCCAGGTTTATAAACCGATAAAATAATATGTCCTTGTTCCGATGCAGTTATTTTTTGTAAACTTGTGTTGATTATTCTGTGAAGTGGTTGGGCAAATTTCCTTGTCCAAATAGCAAGTTGAGCCATACCAGTTCTTAATTCTTGAGAAAATTCAGTTTCTTTCACGATGATCTTCCTATGCTGCTCTTTCATTAGCTAATTAGGTTGACGACATTCATGCTTACAGTATTGTTCCTAGTGTGTCTATTCTCAGATTGGAGAGTGCCGAGTGCAAGAGTTACAAGATATTTACCGTTTACAAGCCTTCGTTACAGTGGTTCAAGAAGGCTCCCTTTCTTCCGCTGTGAATAAACTTCACATCACTCAGCCAGCTCTTTCGGCAAGACTCAAACTTTTAGAAGAAGGTTTAGGTTGTCCACTTTTAGAAAGAACAGCACGGGGCGTGCGTCCGACTTCTATGGGAAAACTTGTCTATGGAATAGCTGTTGATATTTTAAAAAGAATGGGTCAGTTACAAACAACTGTGCGCAATCATCTTGAATTACGTGAAGGTTTTGTTCATTTGGGGGGTGGAGCGACGGCTGTTGCAGGAGTCTTTCCTGATGCAATTTCTGCGTATAGAAAAAAGTATCCGCAAATCCAATTCACATTACATGAAAAAGACTCAGCCACTGTTATAGAATCTTTACATGATGGTTCAGTCGATGTGGGTCTTATCACTCGAAATCCTTATATCTCACAAAATGAAGATCCCCTCGTTGGCTTAAAAGTGCATGCAGAAATAATCGATTCTTTAGAAGTTATTGCTGCACCAGAGCACCCTTTGGTACAGATGTCACAAATGCTTGAAAAGCAGGGAAAAGCTTTATTACCTATACATATTAATCGGCAGCCTATGATTTTATTTGAATCAGGCAGTGCTATTTATGATATTATTGAAATGGAATTTAGAAAATTGGGTATACGACATCGGACAGTAATGACATTAAGATCTGCACAAAGCATGATTAAAATGGTCGAAAAAAATATTGGCCTAAGTATAGTCAGTGCACATTCATTAAGAAATGAAAAAGGCATTCATATTTTAAAAATTCAAGGGCTAAAGATGGAACGCTCCATTCTTATTTGCTCTGTCTTAGATCGTGAATTAACGCCTGCTGCTTCAGAGTTTGTAAATGTTCTTAAGCGTATTTATAATTAAGGTTAGTGTTTAATGAGTTCTCCTTTTCACAATAGTCTTTTTCACTTTTTGCTTTCCCGTAAAGAAAATTTAAATTCATCACACGTCGCAATTATGGGAGGTGTCAGTGGGTCGCGTTTTGCATTTGAAGAAAAACTTTCTGATCTTCCCATTGTGATATTTGACTTTGAAACAACTGGTCTCGATATACGCACGGCTAAAATTATAGAAATTGGTGCTATCAAATACTTAGGACGTAAAGAGGTGGGGCGCTTTTCTGAATTGATCGATCCCAAAGAAAATGTCTCTGAAGAAATCACTCGTATCACAGGAATTGACAACAGCATGTTGGTTGGTAAACCATCTATTCAGGAAATTCTCCCTAAATTCCATGATTTTTTAAGAGGTTGTGTGGGTTTTGCCCACAATGCTGAATTCGATGTCGGAATGCTGCATCATGAATCCTATCGTCTTGGAATTTCATGTGATTATACAATTTTTTGTTCCTTAAAAATGGCTCGCGCACTTGTAAAAATTGAGAGACGTAACTTGGATGCACTTGCAGCCCATTACGGTTTGACATTTGAATCGCGTCACCGTTCTATTGGCGATATTTTAGTTACAGCAGGTGTGCTTTGGCGTATGATAGACGAGAACCCTGAGTTACAGACAATTGCAGATTTTTCGTCCTATCGTGAAGAGATGTTAGGATAGATAAAATATTGGGAAAAATATACGAGTGAAATATAAGTTAAACATATTTTTATTTTCTATATTTACCATTATTACAATTTTTTTGTTTTTTTTTCGAGTGATTAGCAAAGATTTAGCATGGCTATCTTTTCCGATTTCACTGCTTTTTTTAAATTGGTTGGATTTATTTATTTTCAGAGGTCTTTTTTTATATAAAAATTTGTCAAAACAAAGGATTGATCTCAATTTAAATGCAGCGGGTATAAAATCACATTCTTTACATAAAAAATTATTCCTAAGAGTTCTTCTAGTCAGTTTGTTTTCACTGAGTGGTTTTGTTTATTTTATGAAAGATGATATAAACGAATCAATTTCTTTTATTTCTCAGAAATTTAAATTTACCCAGCCTTATATAAAAATAGAGCACCCCACATATTCAGAAACGTCAACTGAAGAAATTAAACTTGCAAATAATAATATGAAAATATTGTTAGATACGTCTTCTTATTTGGAATTTAAAATAAAAAATATTAAACCAAATACACATTGGAAACTGAACTTAAAATATAAAAACTCTGATAAATACAATGAATACAGTTATAAATTATCGGAATCCGGTTTGTGGTCATCATCTGTTGCTTCCCTTTATGAACAGTTAAAAAACGATAAAATTGAGTCTACAGCCATCGATAAAAATGAAGTTAAAATAGTAGAATATAATTTAACGAACGGGACAGATCAATTTATAGGAAACATTGAAATTAAACCAACTCCCTTGCCAGTTGTAAAATTTGAGAATGTTCAATTACCAGAGCAAGAAACAAGTAAAAGTTTAGGTAAGCTTTATTTTTCTTTAAATGCGACTTCTTCTGTTCCCTTATCTTTGATTTCACTTTCTATTCGAACAAAATCTGGCTACCATTTTGATAAGACGGTCGCTGAATTTGCAAACGCTTCACAGCTATCTTTTGTTTCTGAAATGACTGAGCTTGTGACTTTAGGTATTCCGTTTATGCCTGAAGACATTCTCTATGTAAAAGCAATTGCTAAAACTGTGCTCACTGATATTATTGGAGAATCAAAAGAACTTGAGTTTCCTGTCCGTACACCAATCCAAATTAGAAAAGATATTATATTAAATTTAGAAAAGGCTTTAAAAACTCTAAACACTATAAAATCTTTTAGTAATTCTGAAAAGGAAAAGGTATTTGAACCTCTGGCAAAAAGTGCTCAATTAGCAATGCAATTGGGGCGATCCGGAATGGTGCGAAAAAATATAATTGAAACTATGAGTTATGTTGAGAATATAAGTAAAAAAAATGATAAATATTATAAAGATTCGGTAAAAAAAATTCAATTAACACTTGATATGTTAAAGCGACAGCAGAAAATGGAAGAAGGTGGAAATCTTCTCGCACGTCTGCAAAATCTAAAGTACAACATTGCAAAGTTAAAAAACTCAGAAGGGAATTTCGATGAGATTCTTGCTGAAGCAAATGAGCTTAAAAATATGTCAAGTGATTTAAATAAACAATTATTAATTTTATCTCATCAATCTTCTTATGGGTTGACACAACTGGAAAAATCCATTGTCCAAAATATTTTACAAACTGATAAGACTTTTGATAAATTAAAAGACACTGAGTCACAGCTAAAATCAAAAAATTTAAATGAAGCACAAAAAAATGCTCAAGCAGCTGCTGAAATGGGGATGAGTCATTTGGGTACAGCTATGCAAATTCTTCAACAGGCTAGAAATCGAACGATACAAGAAGCGCGCAAAAATTTGCAAAGCGCGGATAGTCATATTGAAAAAACAAGAGAAAGTGAGAATAAAAATGTTGTTATGGAGCAATTAACTCAAGCTAAAAAAAGTTTAGATAAAACTCCACAAATAAATGATGATTTTAATGAGTCTTTATCTGAAGCAAAAGACGAGACTGCTGCTACACAACAATATGCTCAACTTGAGAATTCAAGTGAAATGGAAAAAAGCAGACAATTAGCACAGTTTGCTATTGAAAAAGCTCTAATGAGCTTGCAAAATGAAGAAGAAAGTGACAAGGAATTACAAAAGGAACAAGATGCGCGTGCTTATCGTTCATCGATGGATGTGCTTGCGGCTCAAGGCATGCTTGACTCAAGCTGGCGAAAAAAAATTCTTGAAGAGATTGCTCGCCTTAAAAGTCATGGAGAACAGTCTGATTCTCCTATGATCCGTTATCTTGAAAGTAGGCTGCGATAAATGCACAGTTATCAATATCAAAAAAAAATAAAAGGTGTGTCATTTCACCATCGAAGTTCTCAACCTATTTATAAAAAAAATAAAAAATATTTATCTGAATATTTTGATTTAGACATATTAGATAATCAAATAAAAATAGAAACACCTTTACCTATGTATGCTCAAGACATTCGCAATTTATTGTGTGATCAAGGGAGAAATCTTATCAATACTTTGGTCTCAGAATGCGTTGATTCCATAGCAAAGTGGACTGGGATAATTAAAGCTATGGAAAGATGCATTATGAATGAAAAACTTTCTCAATCCGAATTATATTTTACTGAGAATTTTTGTGATGAAAGCATGTATAAAAATAAGGAACTTGAGATTTTTTTGTCGACAAAAAGTTTGCTTGCTTTGTGGCGTCATCGACTTGCAATGCTAGAAATGATAGTAGAAGCACAGGGTTCTCTCAGAAATTTAAACTATAAATTTAATATAAAAAAGTAATGCCTGCAGTATAAGTCTCATCATAATAGTTTTTTGAATTTAAACGATACCCAGAAGGTGATATTTTATAAGAAACTTTAAAACGAAAATTTTCAGAAATATAAAACGATAAGCCAACTCCTAAATTCCAAGTTAACTTTTGATTTTGACAAGTCGTATCATCGAAATAATCGCGCGAACAAACACTCCTCATTAACAAGCCGCTCGAAATTGAGGGATTAACATAAATCCAATTCGGAGAAACTATTAAATTTAAATATGTATCCGAGGTATCATTTTCTTGTTTTAGTGTACCACTTGGTAGGACGAGACCTTTGTCAATTAATGAATTTTTGTAATCTTCTGAATATTCGTAAATATCTTGAGTAAAACTTTTTCCAATGCCCAGTTCAAAAAAGCGATGGAGAGGAATGCCTAATTCAACTCCCCATGTAAACTCAGTGTTTTTATAAGTTGTAAAGTATGTTGTTTGATAATTTCCATTAAAAGTTAAACTAAAGTAACGCGTTTCTCCACGCGCTTCTCCATTTAAAAAAAAGCCATGTAGAGAGACGAGTAAAAAAAAATTTAGTAGAAGAATCCTTCTCACTGCTTCTCTTAACGTGTTTTTTGCATTTGATTTAGTAAAAGTGCTGTTTGCCGATTGGTACTTTCAATCAGTTTTGTAATTTCATCGGTGATGTCTGGGCTGGGAAGCCAAGCTGTATTTTCTTCGAGTTTGCTATTTGCGCTCCCCGAATAATACTCAACAATATTTTTAGCAACCACTTCGGTTTGGCGAGGGCCTACTGGGAAAACCATGAGACTTATTCTGTTGCGAAAAAGGCGGCCATCTATAAAGAATTTGTCCCATTCAGTTTGCAAATTAAAATTTTTCCGATCGACAGAGGTAATAATATAGTTTTGGGAGAGAATACGCGCCATAATACCGAAAACAAGAGCAGGGTGAGCCGATGTCCGCCACGTATTTCCTTCTATAAAGGTCAGGTTGAGAGCGGCGATAGCAGCTTGATTGGTTATTGAGGGATCCATTTGCACGCTGCGTTTGCGATTGTTACGAGCTATCGTTTCTTGGTTCAAGCCTCCTTTTCCATTTTCCTTTTGAATATCATTTGCTTCGTTGTCAGAATCGTCACGAAATAGACTCCCAAAAAAACTATTTGATTGCTTAGCATCTGCGTTATCTTGTCCGCGTTTCGAGTATTGAGGGAATAAGGTTGAGCAGCCGGCTATAACCAAAATACTAAGAAGGTAGGCAATGATTTTTATCTTCATAGTGAACCTCGTAAACATAAGCTTTACTTATTGAATTATTTCATATTTTCAAGCTTTCCTTCAGCTAATATTTTGCAGCCGACAAATTATATTGACTAACAATTGCCGTCTCAATCGCGAAAAATATAATGAAATTTGCTTCATAATGTGGAGTTTTTTTCACTATTTAACATTTGCCCCATGTTCATTTGTATGATATGTGGAGCATTGCTTTTTTCGTGTTCAGAATATGTCTAAACGAAAGGTATCTACACATGACAAGCTCAAGTTCATCAGGGCTAAAACCCACTGCATGCCGCACAATAATTTCAATATCTCTTTGTGTGTTGTCATCATTTGCAATATTTATCAAATCACATGCAGCTGTGAAACTCACAACACTTGAGGCAATAAAAAAGAAAAAAGAGCTCGTTGTCTGTTCTGAATCTGGCTACATCCCTTTGGAAATGAAAACGGCCTCTGGCAAATGGCTTGGCTTCGATTATGAAATGTCCTTGGCTTATGCAAAAGAACTTGGTGTTAAATTGACTATGGCTGATACAAAATGGGATGGGATCATCCCTTCTCTCATCTCATCTAAGTGTGACATGATTGTTTCTTCTATGGCCAAAACGGTCGAACGAGAAAAAGCGGTTGCATTCAGTGACCCTTATTATAACAATAATTTTCTCATTGCTGTTTTAGACACACCTGAAAACCGCAAAAAGTTTGCAAAAATCGAGAATTTTAATACTAAAGATATTAAAATTGCTGTGAAAACGGGTTCGGCACCGGATCTCTATCTCAAAAATTCAGAAACATTTAAAAATGCAGAAATCATGCGCTTCGATGCAGACTCTGACACTGTCAGCGCTGTGCTCAGAGGCCGGTCGACTGCTTTCATTTATGACACTCCATATGTTCAAGTTGCAGCACTGAATAACCCAGGCAAGTTATATATCTTCCCTGAGACTTTCGATAAAGGTGACCAATTTGCTGTCGCAATGCGTAAGAAAGACACAGATCTTGTCTCAAGCTTCAATACTTTCTTAGCAAACTGGAAAAAAAGCGGCGGATATGAAAAGACTATGAAGTACTATTTCGAAAGTAGAGAATGGCTTTCTCTTCTGGACAAATAATTTATTTATACGTGTATGAAACTTTTTGAAACATCCTTATTTTGGAAATAAGAAATACGATGCCAGATAAAAAACTCTCTTTATTCTATTCTTTTTTGTCTTTTTTCGTCATTGCACTCATCGCGTTCGCAATCGTACGGAGCTTTTATCACCTTGATTATCAATGGGACTTTAGTGTTTTAGGGCCCTATATTTGGTTGCCTTCAAGTGATGGCGGAGGTCCTGGACTCTTCTTGCAAGGTCTTTGGATTACAATCAAGATGAGTTTTGAAGGCATCTTTTTTGGCTCTATTCTTGGAGTGATTTTCGGAATTCTATTGACGACAAACGAGAAGGTCTCGAAGACAGCAGCTCTTTTTTACGTTGATATATTTAGAAACACCCCTGTCTTAGTTCAATTATATGTTGCTTATTTTATCGTCGGTACCGCTTTCAATTTATCCGGAAGTGTTGCAGGTGTTTTAACAATGAGCTTATTCTGTTCAGCATATGTGGCAGAAATTTTTAGAGGAACTTTAGCAAATTTTGAAAAAGGCCAGATTGATGCTGCAAAAGCTCTTGGATTAAGCCCATTTCAAGTCGCAAGAAAAGTAATTGCACCTCAAGCACTGCGCAATATGTTACCTCCCCTTGTAGGACAATTTGTTTCTTTAATTAAAGACAGCTCTTTGTTATCAGTTGTCGCTATTCCTGAGTTAACTAAAGAAGCTCAGAATGCAGTCACTGTTACTTTCCGCAGTTTCGAAACTTGGTTTTTTATTGCTCTTTTGTATTTTGTTGTAAATACTCTTGTGAGCTCTTTTGGTCGTTACCTTGAAAAAAGATTAAGTGTAAGTCTCAAACAGTAAATTGGAAATTATTTATTATGTCACAAGAAGTAGTTGTCAGCCTTAAAGAAGTTAATAAAATATTTCGCACTCCCACTGCTGAGCATCATGTGCTTAAGGGTATCAATTTTGAAGTTAAGCAAGGAGAAGTTGTTGCTTTAATCGGTCCTTCAGGAAGTGGAAAGAGTACCTGTTTACGGACTATCAATGCTCTCGAAACGATCACATCGGGTGATGTTGAAGTATGCGGAATCAATTACCGTAACTCGAAGCAGTCCCTGCATATGATTCGCCGCAATACTGGGATGATTTTTCAACGCTTTGAATTATTCCCACATATGACGGCTATTGAAAATGTGGCTTTAGGTCCTAATCTTGTGCTTGGTAAATCTAAAGATGAATCTTATAAAATAGCAAAAGATCTCTTGGATAGAGTGGGGCTTGGCAATCACATGCATAAGTTTCCAAAAGGACTTTCAGGTGGTCAGCAGCAGCGTGTCGCAATCGCACGTGCACTCGCAATCAATCCCAAAATCTTATTATGCGACGAACCAACAAGTGCACTCGATCCCGAACTTGTAGATGAAGTTGTTGATATTTTAGTTGATATTGCCGCTACAGGTATGACCATGATTGTGGTTACCCACGAACTTTATTTTGCCCAAAAGGTTTCGCATAGAACAATGTTTCTTGAAAATGGCTACATCGTTGAACAGGGCAATACGAAGGAAATGTTTGCTGCACCAAAAACCGAGCGTTTGCAGACATTTTTAAAGCGCATCACGCATCAGTCATAAATTTTCGACCATCTTTTTTATGTCATTTTTTTGACGCTTATTTATCAAAGTCAAAGAAATGACAATTTTTTGTTTGGTCTACTTCTAAGCTATCGACAAATCTTTAAGTTAAATCAACAATCAAGTGCTTAAGCTCTTAAGCATTTTTCATTGACTTTTTCAGTCTTTAATATGCTTTGAGATGTCTCAAAATTATTTAATATAATAAATCATTATTCAATTCTGAGTTTTAATAATTGGGAATTGATAATAATATTTTTTGTCAAATTATATTTATTAAAAAATAAAATAAAAAGCATTACAAATTGACTAGCCAAAAAGTTTGATATAAATATGTAGCAAATTGATTCATATTTTTAAAAATTCGGAGTTCATATGTTAAATATGCCTTCTATCGTTGCGAAATCAACGTGCGTTTTTGCAGCTTGCTTATTTGCTCAAACATTTGCTCAAGCAAAAGATTATTACATTGCTTGCTATTATTCGGATTCCGACACTTCGCAAGCAAGTAAAAATCCGGAGTTAATGACACATAAGCTTGGAGTTAACCCAAATTATTTTTGGGCAAAAGATTCTAGAGCATTTTATTCGAAATCTACGCAGTTAACAGGAAAAATTGTTGATGGTTTTTTTGTTGAAAATTCTTTGAGTTATGAAGATGTTATAAGTAAATGCAATAATGCTCTTTCTAAGGGAACATTTTTGCAACCGACGAAAGAAAGTTTTGTGCTGCTAGATTTTAAAGCTGCCGAGTCCGACTTCTCTGGATATGAGTATCCAATTCGCTTTGAAAAAGGGAATTCAGAAAAATCAAAAATAAAACAGATTGTCTTATTTGGTGATAGTTTGTCAGATACTGGAAATTTAAAAAGATGGACAAAAGTCATGCCTTATTTTCCATTTTGGTATGGACGTTTTACGGATGGCTTAATTTGGGTTGATTATTTTTCTCGGAGAACAGAAGTTCCTATTTTAAACTTTTCTTATGGTGGTGCAAAAACCGATGGGAAAAATGAATATTATGCAAGCACAATACCAGATTCAATCAAAGCAGTTGGCAGGAATTTAATAACAGGCAATTCTGCGGATTATATTAAAACTTATCTAGAGAAATATTTAACATCTGATTCTTATGTGTCAACAAATAAAGAACTTGCAAATCCTGAAGACACTCTTTTTATGCTTTGGATTGGAGCTAATGATTATATTGAAAAATTTGAAAATAAAAACCTAACCAAACCATTTCTTGATGACCCAGAACATCCGAGTGGAATTAATCATGCTTATAAGAAGACGATAAAAAATATAATCGATCAAATCAAACTAATTTATGCAAAGGGTGGTAAGCATTTTCTAATTTTAAATTTACCTGATTTAGGCAAATCACCAATAGTTTTGACCTCAGAATATAGTAAACACGAAGACGATATGAAAAATCGTTTAGAACTTTCTGCACGTTTGAGCGATCTGACAAGAAGGCACAATGAATTATTAAAGGAATCCATCATTGCATTGCAAAATTCTTTGGCAGATAAAATTGATATCACTCTAATTGATATAGATGAAAATTTTTCAGACCTTTTAAGTAACGTGAATATCAATGATAAATCAAAGTTTGATTATGGTTTCAGAAAAATAAACTCCAAATATCCTGTCCCAAATAAAAATGGCTTATATGTACAAGATTTTTGTTACTATGGTGGTTATATTAACGCGATTTTCACAAAAACAAATGAAGAGGCAAATCAATTTGCGGTCAAAAATTCTTGTAAAAATCCAGATGGGTCTCTAAATAAATATTCCGTTTTCTATAATTCACCTCACCCAACGAGTTATGCGCATTGTTGGTTATCTTATTCAATTGAAAAAGCATTAGAGAAAAAAGGTCTTCTTGCAACGGACGTTGGTTCATTGAGTGCGTTTAAAAACTATTGTATTGAGCAAATTGAAAGCAACGGGAAAACATTTAGATAAAAAATTATTTTAGCATTTTTGCTATATCATCTAAGATTATTTCCGCCGCTTGCATAGACAATTGTGTATCTGCATCTGAGCAAGCTTCGGTGGGATTGGGGTGAACTTCCATAAAAATTCCATCAACCCCTATAGCCATAGCGGCCCGTACGAGCGGATGCACCATATGACGTAGGCCGGAGGATTTACCATTCCCTGCACCAGGCAATTGAACTGAGTGAGTCGCATCGAAAACGACAGCATGACCTAGGGTATGCATTTCGACAAGATTTCTAAAATCTACCACGAGATTATTATAGCCAAAACACGTGCCACGTTCGACTAAAATAATTTTTGGATTGCCACATTTTTCAACGAATTGAGCGATTTCCAGCATTTCTTCTGCAGAAGTCCATTGTCCTTTTTTAATTTGCACAGTTTTTCCAGTGGAAGCTGCTGCTAAAAGGAGATCTTTTTGTTTGCAAAGAAAAGCGGGTATTTGAACAATATCAACAACTTTACCAGCTTCGATCGCTTGTTCCGCAGTGTGCACATCCGTGAGAATTGGAACTTTGAGTTCACTGCGAAGTTCTTGCAGCCACTCGAGTCCTTGTTTGACACCTGGTCCGCGGATACTTTTTGCACTGGTTCTATTTGCTTTGTCATAGCTGCTTTTAAATATATAAGGGAGATCGAGTTCTGCACATTTATTTTTAAGGAATTGAGCGACTGCAAAGCCGATTTCTCTGTTTTCAAACATACAAGGACCTGCCATAATGACAGGTCGTTTGCGGCTTAGTTGAATATCACGGGTGATACTCCCATCCCAATTTCCTGGAAATATGTCTTGTTTAACAGTCATTTTTAGTTTCCTACTGTGTATTTTAAGGCTTGGTCTGTGGAAATTGCACCTTTGCCATATGATTTTACGACATAAAAAGAGGCTCCAAGCGCTTTCCCTGTGCGCACAAAAGCTTGAATAAAATCAGTGTCGCTCAGCCATTGTGGACGATGCGTATATGTCTGACCTTCAGGTGACAAGAGATCACTCAAATGAATACCTATTTTTTTGCCTGTTTTTTGCATAAGGAAGAGCACTCTGGGGTCTAAAACGGAATCTGAATAACCATTTGCCGTTCCACAGTCTACAAGAGCCACATCAGCATTTTTCAATT
The DNA here is from genome assembly GCF_014281055.1 of Fluviispira vulneris. Classification (NCBI taxonomy): domain Bacteria; kingdom Pseudomonadati; phylum Bdellovibrionota; class Oligoflexia; order Silvanigrellales; family Silvanigrellaceae; genus Fluviispira; species Fluviispira vulneris. The sequence goes on from NZ_JACRSE010000001.1 coordinate 142,171, forward strand.
TTTCAACAATTCGGACAACATCGATAGGAGCAAGAAAGCAGCCCCGTTCGACAACCAAGGGAAGATGTGAGTGTGCAGCTGCTTCGAGAATGTCACTTTGACGGCATAACTCGCCTGGAATATAGAGGAAATTTGCATATTGAGCTGCAATTTCAATCTCTTGCGCTGAACTTACGAGAGCGCCAAAGGGACGCTGAGTGGAGGATTTAGCTTTTTTTAGTAAATCTCGACTCTGTTCTTCTAAATGATCTTTGGATGAATGATTCGTAAGGATTTTCCATTGGGGAAAGTCATAAACAGGGAAAACGGATTCATGCAGAGAAGTGCTGCTCAATTCAAACCCGATTTCGAGAATAAAATTATTACTAGAACTAAAAAATGACATTCTAAAGTCTCCCAATTAGGAAGCTTTTTCATTGTCATGAGAAAGGTTTGTTTCGCTTCCTTGATTCAATTCATCTTCCGTTTGGCGTAATTTTGCAAGCTTTTGTATGAGTTTTTCTAGCACTATTGCATGCTCACCTTTTGGATGTATGTAAAATCCTCCAGCCCGTTGCAATTCTTCATCAAACCATTTGACTGTAACTTTAAGTTTTAAAATTTTTGATTCGTCGATATGAAATTGTTCAATTGGGATTTTGAGCTGCAGCTCATTGCCATTTTTTAAATGCACTTTTTTTACAAATTCTATTTTGAAGCCATTCCAAGAGAGATCGAGTAGTATAGCCTTTACTTTTTTGAGTGGGATCCATTTGGTCTTTCGCACTTCAATAACGATGGCGGTACTGTATCGGGGTTCTTTACGTTTTGGTGCATCTTCGGACATTGCCACCACCTTATTTCAAAATGGTATTATAAAAATATCTTATATATTAATTTATATCTCTTCTCTCCAAAGGATGCGCGTCAAAAATTGTTCAAAACATAACAAAGCGAGCGCCAAGGCCAAAAGCCACGGAAATGCATTTAAAAGGGGAACTTTTTCAATCACAGCTGTATTTTCTTTTACAACTTCTTCTTTTTGAGTGAATGTAGCTACATTTTCAAATAAAAATGGATTATCATATTTTTCCATTCGTTTTGCAGTTTGTGGAAATATAGGCCAATTTCCAAATTTTAATATACTCTTATCACTTTTTTCTTGACCAAGTGCCATTTCAACTACAGTGCTGCTGAGATTGTTGCCATTTTGTAATTGAACGATTGAACTTATGGGTGAGTTAAACTCAATAATTTCTTTATTTAGTTTTTGCAAAGATAAAGTCGATCCACTTAAGTTTTTATTTGCATTCGTTATAAGATAAATAGTTTTTCCAAGTTGAATCCCACCGCGGCTGCGTATATCGATTGAATTTTCATCAGCATAAAGGCGTGGCCCTAGAATATCTGGTGCTCGGATTCCACTGTCTTGCCTTCTTTGTAGAAATTCAATGAGCCAATTAAAAATTGTTTCACTACTATCTGCATTACGCATTCTAATTGCATTTTCATTGCTTTTAATAAGTTTTTCTTGCACATAGCCAGTTAACCAATCTCCCGCAAGAAAACTAAGAACAATTCCTTTTTGCACAGGCATTGCAAGTAAAATGGGATGATTTCCCTCTTTCGTTTTAGCTAAAATAACAGCTTCTTTTTTTGGTTTACAATCAATTGCCGTTGCATGAGTGACAATATTATCAAGGCTGCGAGAGAAATTAGAATTATTTATAAAATCAGTGTCATTTGCTGCCCAGTGATAAGTTTTTTCCATATCCCATTTTGGAATATTTTCACAGGGAAATAAAGATTTAATAGATTGACTTTCACTTAAAAAACTCAATGGGCCAGCTTGGATGAAAAGGCGACCACCATTGTAAACATATTTGACCAAGTTTTCAGATTCTTTTTCTCCTAAGTAAGTATCAAATAAAAAATTCTGAGCAACAATACCATGAAAATTCTGTAACTCTGAGCCAAATAATTTATCTGCAGGGAATTCTATCAGTGAAAGTTGAGAACTTGGAATACTTTGATCGCTGTTTATTTCACGTAAGATATAATAGCTTAAAAGATCGAGATTGGGCCAAAATTTTAATTTTTGTCTTAAAGTTCTTAAACTCCAATCTGGGCCTACAGCAATATGTAATAAAGTTGTCTTAGAATAGACTACTTGTACAGAAGTGCTTGCTGAATTTAAGGGGGGATGAGCTAGGGGGGAGTTAATATCAGCAGTGATAACTTGTGTACCTGTTTTTGCAAAATTTATTGGAATATCGAAGGATTGACGAATAAGATTATTTTCAGGGACCGATAATTCTACTGTTTTAGAATTTAAAAAAGAATTACCTGAATGGAGAGTAATTTCAATTTTAATTTTTTTATTTGCGTTTGCTTTACCGATAAGAGAAACTGTGGCAATGCTTTCTTCACCTAAGAAACTTATTTTTGGAATGAATATATCAGAAATGAGTACATATTCACCTTCTGTTTTTGCTTCTGTTGGAATTATTCTATCAAGTGGGATGTAAAATAAACGTTTTTCTTTATAAGCAGAAGTTTCTTTTAAAGAACTATTAAACTTTAAAGCATTTTCTCCATATAAATGTGCATTGGATAAAATAACAATTTGACCTCTTAGCTTGTCAATTTGCTGAAGCAAATCTTCAAAATCTTGCACAGGAGTGTTAGACTTTTTACCAAATGAATTAAAATGTATATCTATATCATTCGAAAAAAAATTTGTGATCATTTTTTTTATTTTGGCTTTATCATCATATTTAAAGTTGAGATCAGACGGATGTAAAACTTGAAGATGCATGAGAGAAATATTGTTTTCTCTCTTATCAATAAATGGAAATATAAGTGGAATAAATAAAAATAAAATAATTAATAAACGGATGCCATATATTGTTGTTTTTTTCATGGCTCTAATCCTAAATTGCGAATTCTATTTAATATCTCAGGTAATTGGAGCTGATCTTCTTTATAATCTGTTGTGAGAAAAGAATACATTATATTAATAAAACTTCTTAATTTATAATCTAAATTATTTTTAAAGCAATCATCTCCTGAAGAGAAAAATCGAGCATCGGTAAAAAGAGCGTAAGGTGCTTGTGCATTTATTTTCTTTTTTAGCATAAGAACTTTCGTTGAATCGTTTATACAGCCATTTAATGTATTTAATAAATAAAAGCTACGATAAAACATACCTCGTTTTGGTGGAGATTCCCACTCTAATCCTGTCCCAATATCATCTAATTCAAAAAAAAGACTTGGGAATAATTTTGTTCCTTCAACAATAAAGATACCCCCATTCGATAGATGTTCAATTAATGATTTTTTTGAGAGAAGAGAAACATTATCAGTCCACCAGATTTCAGCTTCACCTGGATTACAGGCTGCAGGAATGAGATTTTTTGGAATATTTATTGTTCCCCGTCGAATAAGTGCATTTCTAAATTTTTCATAATTAATTTCAACATTTTTTGGAATATCTTGAGAGCACCAGGCTATTTTAAACGGAATATTTTCAGGATCAACATTACGTGGTAAGTTTTTTCCACCATAAAAAAGTGGTATATTGAAGCGTTGAGAGTCATTATTGTCAATTTCTTGAGCAAAAACTTTTTTTGGATTAGTTGCTAATAAGATAAAGCCAAAATAAATGAGAGCTACTTTCTTGGGCTTTTTCCATAGCCAAAATAAAAGAAAAACAGTAATAATAGCTATTATTACTTCTAAAATTTTTGGACTATATTTTTCTTCATTTTTATTAACCATATGAAGATTTGATTCTGTAAATTTCATAGAAAATTCTTCAGGAGAAAGAAAAATTTGTTGTGAATCAAAGACAGAAGTTTGGATTAAAACCCAATTTTTCCCATTTGCTATTTTATATAAACCCGAGGAAAAATGTTCTGCTGTTTTAAAATTTAAATTTTTAAGGTCCAAGATGTCTGTAAATTTTACTGAGGTATTTAATCCAGATTCTTCTAAACTTTCTTGAAGTTTATTTGCATCATCAAGTATAACTTTTGTGAAAGATAAATTTGACTTTTTTACTGTATTCGCTACGTCAAACCAGAAATTCGTCCAGCCCCTTGATCTTCCAAGCTCACCATTGGGAGTGGCAGTTGTGGTTCGCAAATAAAAGAAGGGCAATGATGACGATTTCCAAGCTAATGGAGTACCGTCTGTTGCGATAAAAAATGTTTTAAATTTACCTTTATATTCGAGTTTTTCACCTGGAATTAAATGACCAATTTCAGCAGAAGGCGGAGGGGGCAAAAGAACAATGGGAACGGGATATGCTCCGCTATCAAGTTGAACAGGTGACTTTTTTACTTCACCATTTTCACTATTAAAAAGAGAGCTGCCCACATAAATAAGAGTGTCGAAATTAGCATCAAAACCTTGCGGGGTCCAAAATTTAAAATCATTATTCATGAGGGAAATTATTTCATTTGTAATGGGAACAATCCAAAGCGCAGGGTTACGAAACTTCCATGCATCATTTTCAGTTACTGTTTCTTTCTGAATATTTAGACATTTCTTTTCTATAAATTCATTGTTAAAAAAATTAATCAAACTTCTTAAGCTTGAAAATGGATCAAGTTCAATAGCGCCAGGAAAGCGATCTGTGCATACAATAAAGAGCGGTAAATCATTTTTATTTTTCTTAGCAGTTAAATTATCATAAAAAGTATCTCCAAAGTGCAAAGTACTTAAATAAAAATGAGGTCTAGCTTCAGCCGGAATTTTAGAAATTATTGGGTCAAAATGAATAAAATCACTTTTATTTTCAAATTTTTCATTCCATAAATATGATAGTTCAGTTGGGATGATTTCTTTCTCATCATCTTTTAAAATTTGTGAAGGTGACGATTTTCTTAAATATGCTGAGCTAAAGAAATTTTTAAGAGTGAGAATTCCTTGTAAACTTTCAAATTTTCCGTCGGATAAAACAATTATTTTGCTTTTATTATTAGAAAATAAACTATTTTCTTTAATAATTTTTGCAACTTTATCTGTTTGAATGGATTGTATAAAAGGTGAAGGTAACTTATTGTTTTCTGATTCTAGAAATTCTTTAATTTTTGTTTTTGATTCTAAGGGTACTATTTTGTAATATATATTTATTTCACCATTTTTTATAGTAAAGTTATTTTCGAGCCCAAAATTGTTATAGCTGAGTGAAAGTATTTTTTCAGCTTCATCGCTAGGGTTAAAATTATCTTGTTTCCTCGATATTTTTGCGCTCAATGAGGGGTCGAGCCATACTAATCCTGTATTGTTTTGTTTCTCTATGCTTTTTGGCATATCCTTTGGGTAATAAATATAAGCAAAAGAACTTGTAATTAATATTATTAGAACAACAGGTATAGCGGGCGGTTTTTTAAGAATAATATTATTATTGATAATAAATTTATTTTTTTTCCCTAGGAACCATGAAGGTATCTCTCTTTTTTTTGAGTTTTTGACTCTAAAAAAAAGAACAAAAATCGTGATAAATGAGACGCAAATTGATAATAAAATAATCAGCATGTTTATTTATTCCTAAGATTATTTTTAATAATAAATTGAATAAATTCGCTTAGATTATCATGAGGATTGATTACTTGAACGATGCTTTTACTTTCAAGAGCTTTATTTTTAAAATAATTAATTTGATTTCTAGAGTTTATTTGATATTCGCTGCCACTAAAATAATATGTGCTTTTAGATGAATCATTCTTTTCCCATGGAATGAGTTCTTCGATTGTGCTATTTATATTATCTTTAATAGGATATTCAAGAGGATCGCGGGTTATAAAAAAAACACATTGTTTTAGGTGCATATAATTTATAAGTTGTAAAGCATTTTCTGCAGCTGCAAAGGGTTCAGTCGCGTCAAATAAAAGATCGGTTATAATGTAAATATAATCGGCTGAGATCAATCTTTTATTATGGAGAAGTGCTCCTGAAAAAAGATCATTGTCATAAATAGGAAAAATGTCAAAAGAATGTGCAAGGCTGCGATGTGCTTCTTCTAAAATAGCAGTGATACCAATAGCAAGTTGACCTTTATTGATAAGGGTTTTTTCAGACTGATAAAGCATATTATCATAGCAATGAAACAGAACAACAACTCGTTGCCTACCTTGCCCATAATCGGTTCGTGTTAATAAATTTTGTGTTTTTATAAAATGATTTTTTGAAATAGCAGAAATGGGATCGCCCTTTTCGAAAGGTTTTATTGTTATTCCCAATCGTGAAGGTAAGTTTCTGCGATTGAGATCATTCGCAGAAAAAACGCCACCAAATAAATTACGCAAATGCGCCCTTATATAAAAAGGAAGGGCACGCGAAGGCTGTTGGCAAGGCCAATATTTTTTTTCGCTTGGAAAAACGCTGCAAATTTTTTCAAAATTCATTTTTCCTCTTGTCTTTGTTTTTTTCTTTGATTTAAAGACAAATTTATTATCTCTCGTACAAATATTATGATAACAGAGAATTTATGAAATGGGCAATTTTACAAAATAGATTTCTATTTTGTCTTTTCATGTTAGGACTAAGAGAGGTGAAAGCCATGAAGCCTGAACTTTTAAAGTGTTTAAATTTAGCTGAGGGCAGAGAATTTGAAAATCCTATCGATGTCATCGATGAAATACGCAATGCACAGACAAATATTATTTGTAAGTATATGCAGCCAAGTCCTTTGCGTAGGTCAGATTGGTTAAGTGACATAACCGGAGGGGATATTTGGCTAAAGCTGGAATCCTTAAATCCAAATGGGTCTTTTAAAGTTCGTGGTGCACTCACTGCCGTTGCAAATATTATAGCGAAACAAAAAAATAAAAAAGTTAAGGTTTGCGCAGCTTCTGCAGGCAATCATGCGCAAGGAATTGCTTTTGCTGCAAAGAACTTAGGATGTGAAGCGCATATATTTTTACCGAAATATGCACCCTTGGTCAAAAGAGATGCGACCGAGAAATTAGGTGCCCAAATTTATTTGATCGGCGACAATTTAGAGGAAGCATTTGAAGCCGCCTTAGTCTTTTCTGAAAAAGAGAACGCACATTTTATTCATGCTTATAACAATTATGACATTATTATTGGTCAAGCCACTTGTGCCTATGAAGCTCTTTTACAGCTTTCCGATATTTCAAAAACCCCATTTGGTGAGTTAGATTTTTTTTCCTGTAGTATTGGCGGCGGCGGTTTAGCAGCGGGTGCAGGATTGGTTTTAAAAGCATTGACAAAAGCCAATGTTGTTGGAATTGAGCAGGAATATTATAACTCGGCAATCAAAAGCTTTAAAAACAAAAGTCAAACAGCGAGTGAAAAAGCTCCGCATGCGACTATTGCCGATGGGATTGCTGTCGGTATGATCGGGAATTTAAATTATAATTATATGACGCGCTTTGTTGAGAATTTAAGCACAGTGTCCGATGACACTATTGTAAAAGCAATTCTCGGCTTATGTGAACAAGAACGCATCCTTTCTGAAGGAGCAGGGGCAGCTGCTGTCGCAGATATGCTTAAGCGTCCTGATTTTTATAAAGGGAAGCGGGTCATTGCCTGTATAAGTGGTGGGAATATTGATCCCCAATTGCTTACCCGTGTTATTACCCGTGGCTTAAATATTACGGGGCGTGTGTTAAGAGTGAGCGTTTGTGTGAGTGATCGACCTGGTGGACTCAAGAGGCTGCTCGAATGTGTTTCATCACTTGAGGGAAATGTAGTCGATCTCATTCATGATCGTACATATAGCGAAGTGAGTGTAGGTGACGTAGATGTCGAACTTTCATTGGAGACTCGTAATTCTGAGCATCAGTATTCATTGCTGGAGAAGCTAGAAGAAGCAGGTTTTAAACCTAGAATGAGAAACTAGTGGGATTGAAATTGGTTATTGTGTTTGAGGAGGAATCGTTGTGAATGCTGGACTTTTAGATTGTTATGACACCATAATTATCGGCGGTGGCCCAGTTGGATTATTTGGAGCTTACTATGCTGGACTCCGTGATATGTCGGTGCGCCTTGTTGATAGAAGGCACGAGTTGGGAGGACAGCTGACTGCGATCTACCCGGAAAAATGGGTCTATGATATGACTGGTATCCCTGCAATACGTGGTAAAGAACTTTATAAAAATTTAGTTGAACAAACCGCTCCTTATAATATCCCTAGCAGTTTAAATGAAGAAGTTGTTCTTATTCGTAAAAATAGAAACAATATATTGTGTATTGAAACCCGCAAGGGAACTGTAATGCACTCTAAAACAGCGATTCTATGCTTAGGAATGGGTGCTCATATCCCACGTCGTCTTGACATACAAAATCTACGAGAATTTGAAGGAAAAGGCATTCATTATGGAGTGCATTCTCTCGAAACTTTTAGAAACAAACGAGTTATTGTCGTTGGCGGGGGAGACAGTGCTCTCGATCTCGCATTAACCATTGTAAATGATTGCAAAGATCTTTATGTCTTGCATAGATCAGATCGCTTTAATGCGCATGAAGAAACTACCAAGAAACTTTATGCATCCGATGCAGAAATTCGTACTTTCTCAGAACTGTCAGCAATCGAAGGCAATGAAAATCATCTGACTGGTGCAACCATCAAAAATACAAAAACAGGTGAAACAACCACAATTGAAATTGATGAAGTGATTATAGCTGTGGGACTTCTTTTTAATTTAGAAGTTGTACAACAGTGGGGAATAGCTATGGAAGGGAATTCCATAATAGTAGATCACAATCGGCAGACCTCTATACCAGGAATTTATGCCGCAGGTGATATCGTAACATATCCTGGCAAAATGAAACTGATTGGTACAGGAACCGCTGAAGCCATGCAGGGAATAAATCATGCAAAAGGATATATCCAAGAAAAGTTTCCTTATTTATAAGGAAACTTAAGGATAAAAACATGAACGTTTAGGTGCATTGCTAGTATATTTTACCAAAATATTTATTTTGAATTTCTTAAAAGTTTAACAATTTTCTTAAAATTTCAATCTATTCATATAAAATAAAAATTTATAATGTTTCATATTGTATACATTTTTGTAAAAAAGTTTTGGTAAGCTACATAAATTGACAATAATATACTTCTTAATTTACATATTGAAATGTCTTTATAGAGAATATATAAATATTTTTCTATAAATAATCCTATTTTTTGAGTATTATATGGCAATTCTTGAAATTAAAATTAAGCTTAGGAATTTAAAGAATAGACTTTTTTTTTTTTATATTTATCAATTTTTGTATTATCCTTATTGAATTTTTTTTTCTTTATTGTTTTATCAGATTCGAATTCTCTTAAAATATTAGCAATAGTTTTGTATGATGATAAAAAGGAACAAATTCACAATCTTTTTTTTAACGAAATTTTACAGAAATTTTACATGCTTGTAAACACGTCAGAAATTTTGAATTATCATCGATTTGATAATGAAAAAAAGCTGAAATTAAAACAAGAATTAATATATAATTATCGACAAAATCAGAAAAATGAAATCCTTGGTTACAAAATCATAAATAATAAAAATGTAGAAATAATTTCTACTGGTAAATCTTCCGAACTAAATGTTGTGATAGATCTCTGCGATTTATATGGAAAATTGAGTCTTGAAAAAATTAATTGTCCGCTAAATATATATGTTTTTATTAATGAAATTATTTTCTTAAATAAATTAAAAGAAATTGACTCTTCTATTAAAAAATGTTTTTCATGCGAAGCGCATGAAATGCAAAAGGGTGTGAGAATAAATGGATTAAATCTAAATGAAAACTATGATATAAGTAAACGATATTTTCTTATAAATAATCATCTTTTAAAGATTTTATGTTTTATTGTTGCTTTAATTTTATTAATTCTAATGTTTATTCTATTGGCAATCAATGTTATTAATAAAATAATAAAATACTATGTCTTTTCTCTATGTAAAGCTTTGCAAAGAATTCAAGATATAGTCAATAATCTGATTTTAAAACAACATGATTGGCATAATTATTATAAAAAAAATGAGTTTTTTGAAGAGCCTTTATCTGTAGAGTTTATTTCAAACCTAGTTGATTCTTTAATATCTAAGAAGAGAGCTCAATATAAAAAATATTGTAATTTAGAGATAGAATTAAAGCTTGGTCTAAAATCATATGGAATATTTTCTAAAATTCAACCCCGAGAATTTGATCTCATTTTCTCAAACTTGATCGATAACGCTGTCAACTCTTTAAATGGCCATGGTAAAATATTTTTAATACTCAATGCAAAAAAAAATAAAAGTGTTATATCTATTAATTATAATGGCAGAAAAATTCCTAAAAAAATTATAGAAAAAATAAAAGACAGTAAAGCAATTTATAGAAATGAAAGTTCTCTAGTTAAGAATTTTCTGCATGCTAAGAAGCACTTAGAGCTATGGGGAGGAAATTTAGAGGTCTTTTCTGAATCAACAAAAGGTAACGAAGCAATCTTATCTTTCCCGAAAGCTATTGAACCTCCATGGTTTGTAGTTAAGTTAAAGCTTTTCATGAATTCCACTGTTATTATAATCGATGAAGATGACGTAATCCATAATATTTGGAATGATCGCTTACAAGATTATTTAAAGCCAAACTATAATATTAAAATTTTGCATTTTTCAAATCCACTTAGAGTCCTTGAATGGTTTAAAAATGAAACAGATTTAGATACAGAAAATTTGTTATTTCTTTGTGATTATGAATTTGCTGATTTCAATATGAATGGTTTAGATGTAATTTTAAATCTGAAACTGAAAAAAAACTCTTTTCTCGTAACAAATCGTTATGAAGATATAGAATTGCTTGATAAATGCCAAAGTTTATTTATAAGAATTATTCCTAAAAATTTTGTTTATTACGTTCCATTAGAGATTTTACCTCCAAAAGAAAAGCCGTTTGCAATTCTTATAGATGATGAATTATTTATTCATTCTCTTTGGAAGGCAAGCGCAAATGATAAAGATATAAGATATTATTATTGCGTCGATTTATTTATGTATGATGCTGATAATTTTGATAAAAATACACCTATATATATTGATTCTCAATTAAGAAATGGCTTAAGAGGCGAGGAAATTTCGAAAGAGATATATGAGATGGGTTTTAAAGAAATTTATTTATCAACATCCTACAATTCTTCTTTTTTTCCACCAATGAGTTGGATTAAGGGAATAAGAGGCAAAGAACCTCCATGGATTGACTGATTTGCATAATTAATAAATAAAAATAATAATATTATGTATTATATGAACAATTAAAAACTATATTATTTTTTATAAGTTTTAAACTTAAAAACAGGAAACTGGATTTAAATAACAAGGTGTGCTTGGAGGTGGTTGAGAATTTTGGTTTGCTAGAGAGTGCTTCTTATCTCTAGTGTTTGTATGAGAATTATTACTTAAAATATTTAAATTAATTGTTGCAATACAGATTAAAAAAATTGTTTTATATAATTTCATTTTTACCTCATTTTTTTAAAAATTAATCCATTAAGTATAACAGAACGTTAATGTAGTAAAAAATAAATGTCAATAAAATAACTAAATTGCTGGAAGATTAATTTAATTTTTTTTTCTTTTTTAGTCTTGACAGACGCTTTTAATGATATTAATAATCATTCTCAATAAGTTTTTTGTCATATATAGGAGTTTATAGTGAAAACAAAATTAATGATTTTAGGCTCTGCAATCTTCTCTTTAAATGCCTTCGCACAAAATCCTCAGTGCAATCCTAAAGTGCATGTGTGGTACACACTGCAAAATGATTCACAAACAGAATGGCTCGTTCAAATCTCTCGCCTTTACGAAAATAATATTTCATTTGTGGACTCAAGTTGTGCACCAATCGATAATATCAATCAAAAAATTTCTCTCCAGCCCCATGAAGTTAAAAAAGTTGGAATGGTCGTGAATGTTTCTAAAGGATTTAATTCTACATATTCCTTTATGGGTGTTAGAAATGATGCGCAGCCTAATCCAATGCTCAGTAAAGGAAGAGTTTCTTGCATTTTTATAGTGGCACCTTATGGTCCTGGGCAAATGGATCGTTACGATATTCGCTCAAATAATGCGGATTGCTATTCTACAAATTATGGTATGAATTTATATTTTAAATAATGGTGGCGGATAAATCATCAGTTTGTTTTGTATTAATTTCATCTGGTATAAGTAAGCTAAGGGTTTCTCAGGGCAGAGTTGCTGTCCGCAAATACCCTTCGAAGACCTTAACTTACTCCCCCTCTAAATTTAATCATCGCTTTGAAGATTTAAGCGACAAACTCACGAAATATATGGTCACTGCTGATTTATGCTAAATAACTTTAACTTATGCGATGTAGCAAAGAATTATGAGAAGAGCCAGAGCGAAACTTTAAAAGTGAAAGCAAATAAAAGAGTTTAAATAATAATCAAAAAACTTGTATATTTAAAATCACACAAAAATTAAATTAGAGAAATACTATCTTTTAAAGATTCGGGAATCTCGATGGCAAACTTTTTTAATTCCTTTTCGCTAATTAAAATACTGCTTGATGGGGCAACAACAGGTAAGTCCATTGGTTTAATTCCATCGACAAGCATTTTTTTCATGAGTTGTGCAGCTTGTACTCCGGATTGAAAATAATCAACTCCAAATTGCATGAGGGGCCCTTCTTTTTCTGCAGTGCCAGTAGCAATTATGGGTACGTGCGCTTTATCTGCAATTTGTCGAACGATAGGAAATGCGGAAGCGATGGTATTGTCTGTAGGGATTAGAATAGCTTGTGAATTAATTGCGGCATGTTGAGCTGCGGCAGCAACATCTGCTTGGCTATTTGCTCCATTGTCTTGGTAAGCGATGCCAAATTTATCTAAGGCAATTTTCATTTGTTTAACGATAATAACGGAATTGGGTTCACCAGGATTGTATAATAAAGCAACTTTTGTTACTTTAGGTAACAGAGCTCGCATAATTGTGATCTGCTTTTCTATATCTGCCATGTCCGTAGCACCCGTGATATTCGAATCATTTTCTCTTAGATGCAGACCTTCTGGATCAGTTACTGCAGCAAATGCAATGGGTCTATTTTTGATTTCAGATTTTAATGCTTGGACTGCGGGAGTAGCTATAGCATAAAAACCAGAAATACTTTTATTTGCTTTAAAGCTTGAAGCTATCGCTTGAGCTTGCATCATAGAGCCTTGGGCATTTTGTTCAATTATTGTTAGATTATCGCCAAGTTCTTTTTTAATTTCAGACATAAAGCCACGCATGGTATCATCTAAGGCAGGAAATGAAGCTGTTTGCAGAACACCTATTGTGTAATGGCCAGCGGAGGTATTATTTCTCTTTATAAATAGAACTGTGCCTAAAATTACAACTAAGCCTAATATAAGTGCAAGGATTTTTTTATTCATGTGAGTTAACTCCACAAAAGTAGTTTAATACTAAAATATTTAATTTTTAAATTATAGGAATTTATTAAAAAAAGAAATAGTAACGGTAGGCTAAATATGAAGATTTACGTGCGGATGAGAATGGTAAAGAAAACTGAAAATTACGCTCTGTTTCTATAAACCCTATATTCGTATGCATTGCTCTGCTCCGTGTCGTTTGCTTAAATCATTCATATTGTACGATAAAGCCTAATGTTTAGTTAACTCTTCTTCGCACTATGACAGTAAGCATGATAACTTTTTTTCCATATATTGGCAAGTCAAAGTCGCTATTTGCTAACAAAAATAAATGGAATATCATGTTTTTTTGGTAGTTGTTGTCTTCTTTGTTGAGTCTCTACAACTACCCTTCCACTAATGATTTATGAGCCTGTGCTTAGCTGGCCTTTTTGCAATACCCAAGTGCGATTAGCAAGGAATTTTGCTTGCTGTTCTGCATGGGTGATCATCATTGTTGCCATATTACGGTTCTTTGTGAAATTGTGCACAAATTGTAATAGATTTTCGGTAGAAACAGGATCCAAAGCAGCTGTTGGCTCATCCAATAAAAGGATGTCAGGTTCACATAGCGTTGCCATGATTATTGTAATGATCTGTCTTTGTCCCCCAGAAAGAATTCCAATTGGGGTATTTAATAATTCTTCAAGTCTTAAACCTAATGGTTTTAATGTTTCTTCCACTATCTGTTCGGGAAAATTTTTAATTGCACTTTTAAAACCTGCTTTTTTGCTTTTTAGTGTGGACATTGCAAGGTTTTCGGCTACGGTCATTGTCGAAACAGAACCCATGTGGGTATTTTGAAATACACGGCTGATAAAGCGAGCTCTTTTTGCTTCAGAAAGAGCTGAAATATCTTCATTATTGCGTAGAATTCTCCCACTGGTTGGAGAAAGTCTACCAGAAACAATATCTAGTAAAGTGCTTTTTCCTGCACCATTGTGGCCGAGAATAAGAATAAAGTCTTTGGCATTAATAGAGCAGTTGATATCTTGTAAAGCTTTAAATTCTCCAAACTCAACATTAACATTTTCTAATTTAATCATACTGCAACAGTTCCTTTAGATTTTTTACTTTCTAATTTTTTGACAACTAGAATAACTACTATAAGGAGTCCTGTTATCAATTTTTGCCACGAAGGTTCGACCTGAAACTCTATTGTAATTGCAATAATCAATTGATACACAATGGAGCCCAAAATCGCCATAATAAACATATTTAATGCTAATAGCTCTGCAATCATGCAACCTGCAAGTGCTGCAATTAATATTCCAACGTTACCAAATGCTGAAAAAAACCCGCTGTATTGGACAAAAATTCCGCCAGCTAGAGCGCTTAAGGTATTTGCAAGAATTAAAGAAAGTGTGATATATAATGGCACGCTTTTGCCAAGAGAAGTTACAAATTGTTCATTAATTCCTGTTGATCTTAAAATAAATCCATTTTCAGTTTTCATATACCAAATAAAGATAAATGCAACGGAAAATGCCATAGCAGCAAGCAGAATTAATGTGCCAAATGGTATAGAATGAATTTTAGAAAATATTGTTGGAGCATTGCCAAGGGCAACATTTGCTCCACCAATATTAATACTAATAGAAAAAAGCATTGTTGTTACAACAATACCAGATATTAATTTATTTAACCCAAGTTTTGTATGCAGCAATCCAGTAACACTGCCAGAAATACCTCCTGCGAGGCAGCCAAATAGCAAAGCAAGCCAAGGATCAGTCTTGTGTAAAAGAGACCAAGCAACAACGGCTCCACCTAAACCAAAAGTGCCTTCAATACTGAAGTCATCAAATTTCATAACTCGAGATGCGAGATAAATGGCCATGACGATAAAAGCACCAATAAAACCACGTTCAAAAATACCAATAACAACAGGCAAAAACGACATCATGCTCATTTATCCTAACTAAACAGAAAAATCAGATTACATTAACGATACGCTGTCTTTGATAGACTCAGGAATTACGAGCCCAAGTCTCTCTACAACTTTTGAACTTATAAGTATACTGCTACTAGGAGATACAACGGGTAAGTCCTTAGGATTTATACCATCAATTAATATTTTTTTCATAAGTTGAGCTGCTTGTACACCGGATTGGGTGTAGTCAACACCAAATTGCATAAGTGGACCTTCGCTTTCACCTGTCCAAGTTGTCACAACAGGGATATTGGCTTTATCTGCGATTTGTCGAACGATAGGAAAAGCTGAGGCGATCGTATTGTCCGTTGGAATAAGAATAAGTTCAGAGTTCTGAGCCGCATGTTGAGCGGCTGCTGCCACATCTGCTTGGCTATTTGCACCGTTATCTTGATAAGCAATTCCATATTTGTCTAAAGTCATTTTCATTTGCTTCACTAAGAGGACTGAGTTTGTTTCGCCTGGATTGTATAATAGAGAAACTTTTTTTAACTTAGGCATAATCTCTCTGAGAATAGAAATTTGTTTTTCAATATCGGCCATGTCCGATGCTCCAGTGATATTTGTGCCTTCGTCTCTTAAATGTAAGCCAATGGGATCTGTCACAGCAGCAAATGTAATAGGTCTTCTTTTAACTTCAGATTTTAATGCCTGCACTGCTGGTGTTGCTATAGCAAAATAACCAGAAATGCTTTTATTTGCTTTAAAGCTAGCTGCAATTGCCTGCGCTTGAATAATGGAGCCTTGAGCATTTTGCTCAATAACTGTAACATTATCACCAAGTTCTTTTTTTATTTCTGAAATAAATCCCTTCATTGAATCATCTAATGGGGGGAATGACGCTGTTTGTAGAATTCCGATTGTGATGTGATTTTCTTTTGGATTATTTCTTTTTAAAAGTACAACTGCGGCTAAAATGGCAATTAAACCTATGAGAAGTGCAATGATCTTTTTGGTCATGAATATAAACTCCACAAATGTAATTTAAATACAATAATGTATTTTAAAATAATATTTAGTTTTTAGATAAAGGAATTTTTAAAAAAAGAAATAAAATCGATTGGTAAAATAGGAGGTCACGCAGGAAGAAGATAAAGGAGAAGAAAGCTGAGTTTCTCGCTGTATTACTTTAGATCTTATTTTCGTTTGCATTGTTTGCTCCGTATCGATTGCTTAAGTCATTCATTTATAATGAGAATGTTCGATTTTGTCAGAACATTACCTCGTACAATGACAGCTGTTAGCCTATCTATTTTTAAAGGAATTGGCAAGTAAGAATTGAAAACTTTTTGCTTAAAATTTAGAAAACTGACTTTCTATAAAGGGAACGAACGATACCTATGATTTTATCTGATTCATCATGACCAAAGGGAAGAGGTTCAAAATCAGGGTTTTCAGGCACTAAAAAAGCTGGGGGAAGAGGTATTTTTTGAGAAATATTTTTTAAAGCAAGTTTGTAAAGAGCAGAGCCTTTTTGAGCATATCTTTTGACAGTGACTTCTCCTTGATTTAAATAAGCCACAACGATATCACGATCATGCGCTGTTTGAACGGTCTCGACCAAAATAATGTCTTTTGGCAGAAATCCAACGTTTAACATGCTATAACCTTCAATATTTAAAGCAAATACTTTACCATCACGCAAAGTATTTCGTGCAATGCTAGGAAAAGTAATAAACTCTCCAGCATTTTCAATAGCTTCATGTGGGTTTCCCGCTTGAACAACTCCAAGCATAGGCACTCGCAAAAGATCTTCGAACCCTGGTAAAACATTAGAGGTATTCATTTTCTCAAAATATTTTTTCTTTGCACTGCTAAAAGGATTCTTGTGCAAAAGAGTGTTATCAGTTGGATTTTGACTAAATAGTCCATCAAGTACCGCTGCAGTGGGCACCAATTGGCGAGACTTTCCTGGCATTGGTGATAGTAACAATCCTTTTTTT
This sequence comes from Fluviispira vulneris, assembly GCF_014281055.1. NCBI lineage: Bacteria > Pseudomonadati > Bdellovibrionota > Oligoflexia > Silvanigrellales > Silvanigrellaceae > Fluviispira > Fluviispira vulneris. The sequence continues at coordinate 159,462 of NZ_JACRSE010000001.1, forward strand.
CGTAAGGCTGCTATAACATCTTGGGCACTGCCAACGGATTTCCATTGGAAATAATTTGCAATTTCACGGATAGTAGGTGGTGTGCCTGTAGAATCCATGTGATTGAGGATAAATTCCATTACTTTACGTTGTACATGTGTAAGTTCGAGCATTGAAAGCCTCTCGAATTCAAGAAAAAAAGAGTACCATACGAAGATATGGTACTCTTTTTTTGCACATCTATCAAGAAGCTTAAGTAACTTAATTTGATTTCGTTGATATAAAGTCTTTAATTTTATTTTCCATTTCTTTTTTAAGCTTATTTATTTCACTTTTATTCATTGAAGTAACAACGAAATCTTTTTTTTCTTTAGCATTCCAGGTTCCTTGTTTTTTTGCATATTGCCAAGTGAGAGTAATAATTCTTTCTTGTAATATGTTGATATATTCTTGTTTATTTATAGAATCTGGGTGATTTTTGTATTCTCTTATAAAGTTTAAAACCTCTTTGTAACCAATGGCCTGAATTGCATGAAATTTTGTTAGCTCATCTCCATATTGCTGATAAAGTTTCTTAACTTCCTCAATCCATCCATGATTAAATAGAATAGGAACTCTGGTTTTAATCCGATCTTTTAGAATTTCATCTTCAGGTTCTAGGTGAATTACGTAACAAGGAAAAAGAGTTTCTTGATCATTAAGCACTCCGGTTTTAGAGCGGATAGAGCTCATCGGTATTCCTGTTAATGTATAAATCTCAAGGGCTCTTTCGATTCGGGTTTTATCATTTGGATGTAATTCTTTAGCTCTTATGGGATCGACTTGACTCAGCCACTGGTGACACCATGGCCAACCGTTTGTGTCTGCTAGAACTCTTAATTTTTCACGAAACTCATCATTGCGCGCTGGAAAATTATCAAGACCATGTAAAAAAGCACGGAGATAAAGACCACTGCCGCCTACGCAAAATGGAATATTACCCCTAGCCACTATTTCTCTGCAGGTTTTTGTTACTTTTTTTGCAAATGTATTTGCATCAAGATTTTCATTTATATGAATGAGATTTATACAATGATAAATATAATTTTGTTGTTCTTCTGTGCTTGGTTTTGCTGTACCTGCAGAAAGTTCGTGGTATATTTGAAAAGCATCTAGATTAACTATCTCACATTTTTTCCCTTTTGCAGCAAAATAATCAATTAAAATATGCGCCAAACCAGATTTGCCGCTCGCTGTAGGCCCAATAAATATAAAAGCGAATAGGTCGCCAGTGTGTATTATGTCCTTTGAAACCACGTAGAAATATCCTTCTCCGAAAATTTACGAATAACGGGACGACCATGGGGGCAATGCGCGTAAAAATCAACATCTTTTGCGCGCCCTAATAATCTTTTGACCAGTTCTTCATTCAACGGGTCGCCTGCTCGAACAGCGCTATGACAAGCTATTGTTGCAAATAAAAGGTGATATATTTTTTCATTATCTAAAGATTGAGACTGCATATTGAGTTCAATAATTTCCTTGTTTATTTTTTGAGCTTTCTCAATCAGTGGATGAATTTCTGTTTGCGGTATTCCATTGAATGAAAGAATACGAGCAATGATTTCATCAAAAACTTCTGGTATTTTTTGTGGGGTGAGAAAGCTTGGAAAAGAATGAATTGCTATATGGCTATTTTTTAAGATTTCGAATTCAAAACCCAGATTATTTATTTTATTTTTATCTTCAAAAATAATCTCTGATATAATTTCTGTTGATGGAATTATGACAGGAGTTAATAATTGTTGCATAAGTATCTTTTTATTCATATGGGAAACAATAAGTTCTTCGAATAATATTCTTTCATGAAAAGCGTGTTGATCAATTACCCAAAGTTCTTTAGCTATCTCGAGCAATAAAAAACAGTGAGCAAATTGTCCCAAATAAATTGCAGAATCAAAAATTGAAGTTTTTATATCTGAAAATAATTTTTCTTGACTTAATTTTGCTGCAAAAGACGATTTTTCTGCAGATACACTTTCTATGATTTGATTTTTTTCGAAACTAGATTCATCTGTTTTAAGTTTACCAACAGAACTACCTTTGAGATTGTAATTCTGAACTTTTTTTATAAGATTAGAATTCGAAGAATAATTTTGTGGAGCTGACAAAGTTTTTTCATATATAGGAATCGTTTGGTAAGTATTACTTATTGATTTCGAGGTTGGATAAATTTGATTTTCATTTTTTGTATGTGCCTGCGGTGTAACATTTGTCGGTTTGGATTTATAAGTATCTTGTATAGATATTTTTGCAGTTTTTTTATGAATTGCCTCTTTTAAGTTGCTTTGAATTCCTATATAAATCAAATCTTGAATCACTGCATTGTCATAAAATCTGACTTCAACTTTGGAGGGATGTGCATTCACATCAACCCAGGATGGATCCACTTCGACAAAAATAATAGCAGGTGCTACGAGACCTTTTAGAAGTAATCCTTGATAAGCTTGAATAACTCCTGTGCGAATAATTTTATCTTTTACAAAGCGTCCATTGACAAATGTTATGAAATGACTTGGCGTTGTTTTTGCTGTATGAGGTAAACCGACAAATCCAGTTAATTTAAATGATCCACGAGTGTAATTAATTTCCGTGAAATCTTTCGCATTAAAATTAAATATTTCAGTAAATCGCTCGACGGATGTATTTTTAGCTTTAAAATTAAAAATTTCTCGACCATTGTGAGATAGACGAAAAGTAATTTTATAAAAAGCTAAAGAAACAGCGGTTAAGAAATCATGAATATGCGCAAATTCAGTTGCTGTTGATTTTAGAAACTTTAATCTAACTGGGACTCCAGAAAAAAGATCTTTAACTTGCACGGTCGTGCCAACCGATGTCGAGACATCTTTTTCAGAAATACGCTTCCCACAGTTTAAAGTAATTTCACGGCCCAAATCTTGATCGTGTGGGCGTGATTTTATTGTGAAATTTGAAACTGAAGCTATGCTAGGCAATGCTTCGCCACGAAAACCAAAACTTAAAAGGGTATCTAAATCTTTAAATTGTGTAATTTTACTGGTGGCATGTCGTTCGAGAGCAAGGGAAAGATTTTTTGCGGACATGCCATATCCATCATCTGAAATGCGAATCATTTGTTTACCGCCATCGAGCAATTCGATGGATATTTGTTTTGAACCTGCATCAATGGAATTTTCAACCAGCTCTTTCACTACATTATAAGGCCTTTCAACAACTTCTCCTGCTTTAATTTGATTTATAAGTTCATCATTTAGATGTCTGATCTCATTTTGTAGCAAAGGAGCTCTCCCGCAGAACTGTGAGTAATACATAAAATACTCAATTATTATTATTTTTTTACATTTTAGCAAAATGCCGCTTTTATTTTTTGCGTGATTCTGCCCTTGCCACGATACCTTTCCTCGAAAAATCGTGCAATTGTTCATTTTAAGAGTATTTAAGCAAGATTTGTGTTTTTGTTAATAATGCTATATTTAAGGACAGCTCTTATGCATTGTGATTATTCGAATGGGTTTGCTTTTTTGACATAATATATTCAGTTAATGAGAGAAATACTGTCGATGCTATAAAAGTCATATGAATAATAATTTGCCACATTATTTTATCTGCTTCCATTTTGTCAATGTCGATAAATGAACGTAATAAATGAATGCTCGAAATTCCAATCAATGAACTTGCGAGCTTTACTTTAATCGCACCGGGATCGATGTGATCGAGCCAATCAGGTTTGTCATCATGGTGATCAAGATTTAATTTGCTTACAAATGTTGCATATCCACCAATGATAACCATGGCCACTAAGTTTGCAACCATAGTAACGTCAACAAGACTTAAAATCCCAAGCAATATTTGCAGTTCAGAACTGACATCGGCAGTGCTTACAATATGAATGAGCTCAAGAATAAATTTATAAGTATAAATAACTTGAACTACGATTAGGCCAAAATACATTGGAGCTTGCAGCCAGCGGCTTGCAAAAATAATATATTCTAATCCATGTTCAACTAATTCTCTTTTTTTAGCCATTTTATTTTGCATTAATTGTAATCAATCCTCACTCATATAAAATATATATTAAAATAATTTATAATATATTTTCACAAATCCATTTTGCATAATACGTTACAATTAAATCAGCTCCCGCACGTTTCATTGAAAGAAGGCTTTCGAGAACAGCAGCTCTCTCATCAATCAAATTATTTTGTGCAGCGCATTTGAGCATAGCGTACTCACCGCTGACTTGATATATAACTACAGGCACTTCACTTTGACTTTTGATTTTTGTCACAATGTCCAAGTAAGGTAAACCTGGTTTAACCATAACCATATCCGCACCTTCATGAATGTCAAGCACAGCTTCACGGACTGCTTCGCGGGAGTTGGCTGGATTGAGCTGATAGGTTTTTTTGTCTAATCCACGGGCTCCAGAGGAAATAGCTTCACGAAAAGGACCATAAAAAGCAGATGCATATTTTGCACTGTAAGCCAAAATTCCGGTACCTGTATAACCTTCTTTATCAAGTGTCGAGCGAATTGCTGCTATTCTTCCATCCATCATATCGCTTGGACAAACAAAATCCACACCGCAAGCAGCATAAGATAATGATTGTTTGCACAATACTTCAACGGTTTCATCATTTAAGACATAGCCATTTTCGTTAATAATACCATCATGTCCATGGGTTGTATAGGGATCAAGTGCAACATCTACAAAGACTATCATGTCTGGAAATGTTTCTTTAATTTTGCGGATGCAGTTTTGGATCAGACCTTCTGGGTTAAATGCTTCTGTCCCATGGAGATCTTTGCGAGAAATGTCAACAACTGGAAAAAGCATAATTGCTTGGATACCGAGTTTTTTTATTTCATCAATTTCATTGATGATTTCATCATATGGGATGCGATAAACTCCGGGTAAGCTTTGAATATCAAAGCGTTTCGTTCCTTTTTCAGAAATAAAAAGAGGTAAAATAAGATCCGTCTTTTGCAGTTTATTTTCTTGGACTAGGGAACGAATGTTTTCATTTACTCTGAGACGACGAGGGCGTATATGATTGTTGCCAATAGGTAGGTCAGGAAAAACTTGAAAACGATTCATTTACTGCTCCTTTTTATTGCATTTAACAGCCTTTTTTCATAGTTTCTTGAAATGGGCTTCGCCGAGTATGTTCATTTGCAGATTTTGAAGCAAGTGTTTTAAGACTTTAGCTTTGAAGTTTTTCAGTATCATCTTTGCAGGAACATCCACTCTAGGTTATATTTATTTTGTAATCAGTGAATTGCAATTTTTGCCACTGCACATTGTTTGGAGAAGACCTATGCCACTTGTTCCTATAGTTGTTGAGCAAACCAATCGAGGAGAACGTTCTTACGATGTGTGGTCTCGCCTTCTAAAAGATCGAATCGTATTTCTTGGAACTCCGGTTTATGATGAAGTTGCCAACCTTATTGTTGCTCAACTTCTCTTTCTTGAGTCTCAAGATCCTGAAAAAGATATTAGTTTTTATATAAATAGCCCAGGAGGAAGTGTCACTGCAGGACTGGCAATTTATGATGCTATGCAAGTGATTCGCCCACAAGTTCGTACATTTTGCGTTGGGCAATGTGCGAGCATGGGAGCTCTGCTTTTAGCGGCAGGAGCAAAAGGAAAACGATATGCATTGCCGAATAGCCGTGTTATGATTCACCAACCGAGCGGAGGAGCTGGTGGACAAGCAACAGATATTGCTATTCAAGCAAAAGAAATCATCTCCCTTAAAAAGCGTTTGAATGAAATCTTAGCTGCTCATACAGGCAAAAAAATTACAGATATCGAAGCTGATGCAGACAGGGATTTTTTCATGTCGGCATCCGAAGCTAAGGATTATGGTCTGGTTGACGATATTTTAATGCCGAGATCTGACAGAGTGGCTTTTACGGGTCTCTGATAAAAGGTAGTGAATTGTTATGATACAAAATGGAATAAAATTTTCATCAGGACGCGGTGGCTCCAACAGCTCGCATGGCCTCCACTGTAGTTTTTGCGGTAAAAGTCAAAGAGAAGTTAAAAAGCTTATTGCAGGGCCAAATGTTTATATTTGTGATGAATGTATTGAACTCTGTAATGAAATTATCGCAGAGGAAATGGAAAAAGACGATGCTGCACAAATAGCGGAAGGCGTTCCAAGTCCAAGCGAAATTAAAAAAGTTCTTGATGAATATGTGATCGGTCAAGAAAGAGCTAAAAAGGTTCTTTCCGTAGCTGTTCATAACCACTACAAACGCATAGAACACGGTTCGAATGCTGCAAAAGAAGATGTTGAGCTCTCTAAAAGTAATATTTTACTCATTGGGCCAACGGGCTCTGGTAAAACTCTTTTAGCGCAAAGTATGGCACGTATATTACAGGTTCCTTTTACTATCGCCGATGCAACTAACTTAACTGAGGCAGGTTATGTTGGTGAAGATGTTGAAAACATAATTCTAAATCTACTTCAAGCAGCGGAATTCGATGTTGAACAAGCACAAAAAGGCATTGCCTATGTAGATGAAATTGACAAAATTGCCCGTAAAGGGGAAAACACATCGATCACCCGCGATGTATCAGGAGAAGGCGTTCAACAAGCATTGCTTAAACTCCTTGAAGGAACTGTTGCCAATGTACCACCAAGAGGTGGACGCAAACACCCTCAACAAGAATTTCTCCAAGTTGATACCACAAATATTTTATTTATTTGTGGAGGAGCCTTTGCAGGTCTTGAAGAAATTATCCGCAATCGTATGGAACAGACAGCAATGGGATTTGGGGCTGATATAAAAAATAAATCCAAGATGTCTGTTACAGATCTCTTTGCGAAAGTGAGAGTAGAAGATCTCTTAAAATTTGGAATGATTCCAGAATTTATGGGACGATTGCCTGTAATTGTTACTTTAGCTGAACTCGATGAATCTGCGCTTGTGCAAGTTCTAACTCAACCTAAAAATTCTATCATTAAACAATTTCAAAAGTTGTTTAGTTATGAAAGAGTTATTTTAGAATTTACTCAAGAAGCTCTTATTGCCGTTTCACAAGAAGCAATAAAAAGAAAGACAGGTGCTCGCGGTTTACGAGCGATACTTGAAGATGTGATGCTAGAAACTATGTTTGATATTCCTGGCCAAAGAAATGTTAAGCAAATTACCGTAACAGCTGAGTGCATTCGTGAAGGAAAACCTCCTGAAAGAATTTTGTTAACTGATGAAGAAGTTCAACAGAGACAAGAACAACGCGCGCGTGCTCAGTCATCAGCTACTCAACCCGCTTCGACAACAGCAGCCAAAGTTAAAACATCTGCAAAGAAATAAATTATTTCTTTGCAGAAATTTTTGCACAGTAAATTTTTCAACAGATATGGTCTTATCTGCTTCCTGCCATTTTTGCGACTCACTGAGTTTATAAATAATCTGTAAAAATAAATAAGAGAATAAGAAAAATTAAAAACAATTGCACTAGAGGAAGGATTCTATGCTGCAAGGAATTGATAAAGTTGCGGAAAGTCTACCCCTTTTGCCATTAAAAGATATTGTGGTTTTTCCTCAAATGATTTTACCCGTATTTGTTGCAGAGGATATTTGCATGAGAGCAGTTGAAGCTGCATGTGCAAAAGATAGATTTATTTTCCTTTCAGCATTTCGCTCAGAAATAAATCGTGAGCATGATTCTTATCCTGAATTACGTGTCTCAACTCCTCCACCATTTGATGTCTATGATGTTGGTACAATTGCTACCGTCATGCGCACGCGCAAACTTCCTGATGGAAGAACGAAAGTTCTCATTCAAGGTATTTCTAAAGGAAGTATCATAAATTTAAAACAAACTGAACCATTTCCGGTTGTTAACCTAAGAATGTTGCCTGATAAAGAAAGCGCTCAAGAAAGTGAAGCTCTCTGTCGCGCTGTTAAAGAACAATTAGAGAAAATAGTTACTTTTGGGAGGACAATTTCTCCAGATCTTTTAATGCTTCTCGAAGATGTAACAGAAGTTGGCAAATTAGCCGATCTTGTCGCGAGTAATTTAGGCTTAAAAATTGTGGAAGCACAAAAAGTTTTAGCAACGATCGAACCTTTTGAAAGATTAAGAAGAGTTCATACTTTATTATTGCGTGAGCTAGAAAACTACACTGTTAATTCCAAGGGATTTTCACAAGGGCGAGAAGATGCTATTAAAAATCAGAGGGAGCAATATTTAAGGGAACAGCTCAAAGCCTTAAAACACGAGTTGGGAGAACTTGACGGAAAAGATGAAATCGAAGATCTACGTGATAAAGTTCTGAAAACAGGGATGAGTTCTGAAGGGCAAACAGAGTGCCTTAAGCAATTGCGTCGGTTGGAAAGAATGAATCAAGATTCAAGTGAGGCAACCTTAACAAGAACATATTTGGAATGGATGGTCGATATTCCTTGGGCAAAAATGAGTGATTCTAAAATAGAAATGGCACATTGTAAAAAGATTTTAGATGAAGATCATTATGGCTTAGAAAAGATAAAGGATCGTATTTTAGAATATATTGCGGTCAAGAAATTAAATCCAGATTTAAAAGGCCCTATTTTATGCTTTGTTGGACCTCCAGGAGTAGGTAAAACCAGTTTAGGGCGAAGTATAGCTAGGGCTCTTGGAAGAAAATTCGTCAGAATCAGTTTGGGTGGCGTACGTGATGAAGCGGAGATTAGAGGACATCGCAGAACTTACGTAGGAGCCATGCCAGGAAGAATTATCCAGACGTTAAAGACTGTTGGAACTCGGAATCCTGTGCTTATGCTCGATGAAATTGATAAGCTTGGTGCCGACTACAAAGGGGATCCCGCAAGCGCGCTGCTTGAAGTGCTCGACCCAGAACAGAACCATACCTTTTCCGACCACTATATTTCAGTCCCTTTCGATTTAAGCCAAATTATATTTCTAGCGAATGCAAATAGACTCGATACTATACCTGCTGCTCTTCGGGATCGGCTGGAAATTATAGAAGTGTCTGGCTATAGCGAAGAAGAAAAATCTGAAATTACTCGACAATACATTATTCCAAAAGTGATTGAACAAAATGGTTTGAATGCCGATCTTGTGCAATTTCAAGACACTGCAGTTAACTTAGTGATAAATGCCTATACCCGCGAATCCGGATTGCGCAGTTTAGAAAAACATATAGCAACAATAACAAGAAAACTTGCGAGATATATCGCAGAAAATGATGAAAAAGGGAAAGAAAGAAAATTAGTTAAGGTAACTGCTAAAATAGCAAAAGAACTGCTCGGTGAAGAACGTTACTTTAACGACGATCACGACATATATAATAAAAAAATTGGTGTGGGAGTTGGACTTGCATATACCCAAACGGGTGGTGAGATTCTTGAGCTTGAAGTCAAATTGATGGGCGGTACGGGTAAACTGATTCTCACTGGTCAATTGGGAGAAGTGATGAAGGAATCAGCTCAAACGGCTCTCAGTTGTGTCCGCAGTTTGGCAAAAGAACTTGAACTGGATAGTAGTAAATTTACAAATTACGATATTCATTTACATGTGCCCGCAGGTGCCATTCCAAAAGATGGTCCCAGTGCAGGTATTGCCATCGCTATTGCTCTGGTCTCTGCTTTTAAAAATGTAGCAATCAGCCAAGATATTGCAGTTACTGGGGAAATAACACTCCATGGGCGTATTTTGCCAATCGGAGGTGTGCGCGAAAAAGTATTAGCTGCCCTGAGAGCCGGTATCAGAAAAGTCTGTTTGCCAGAAAAAAACAGAGGTTCTTTTGCTGAGTTACCCCTTACGATTCGCCGTAGAGTCAACGTATCTTTTGTCTCAACTTTAGAAGATGTCATAAAAGAATATTTTATAAATGAAGATAACTCTTCTAAAGAATTAGATGAAAGTAAAAATATTGTTGAAAGAAATCTATCTGTTGAAGACAATATTTCAGTGGCTTAAGCTTAAATATGTCATTTTAGCTACTTAATTCTGTTACGATAAGAAATATTTTTTAAAACTTAGCTATTCCAAATGCTTATATATAAAGTATAATTTGGCTTAAAATAGTATTGACAGCTATCCTATTAGTTATTAAAACCTGCTACGAATCTATATAACTCTATATAGAAAAATTTCAATTTTAAATAAAAAAGAATAATTTTTTGGATAATTATGAAAAAAATATCGTTACTTATTTTTGTTTTTCTTATACAATCTTGTCATATAACAAATAATGGAAAAAATAGAGTTCAGATTTTTCCATTGACTAATTATGCACAAAATTTAAATTATTATATAGATCCTAAGTCGAATGATTATAACTCTCCACTCTTGCAAAATGCAATTCAACAAGAAAAGGTCGATGCATATAAAGAACGTTTTTTTGGTGAACAGTCTCCTTGGGCAAAAGAATTTGTCATAAACGCAATAAATAAACCGAGTCCCAAAGACATTTTGAGTATAGAAAATCTTTTACTGGAAAAATTTAAAGCAGAATGCGATACAAAACATCCAAAGAGTTTTTCTTTTAATTTTCGGCCATATACATGTGCATGGTTTGAAAATAAAATAAAACCAAATTTGAATCTTACCCAATTTAATAAATATTTAGATTTTAATCCTGAAAATAGAGCGATAGCAGTCGAAAATATAAGTGCTAGATCGTTGCCTACAAATTCCCCGCTTTATTTTAATTATAATCAAGTTGGAGAAGGTTATCCATTTGATAAATTGCAGATCACTTCGATCTGGCTTGGTACTCCATTATATATAGTTGGGAAATCAAAAGATAAAAAATGGTCACTCATATTAACAAACTCTGATATTGTTACTTGGGTACCAAGTTATTCAATTGCACGTGTTTCTTGCGAATTTATTGAAAGATATAAAAAAATTGTAGTTAAAAATGGGCTCCGTGTTATTATTCAACCCGAAACACCAATAAAGAATAATTTAGGTAAAATAGTGAATATTGGATATACTGGGAGCTTGTATCCTGGACAATATTTAAATAATATAAATAAAATATTTTATCCTGTTATGTTAAAAAATGGATATGCAAAATTGAAAGTGGCTAAGATAAATCAGGGAAAAATCGCATTTTTCCCTTTGGTAGCTACACCAAAAAACTTTGTTAATGTTATTAATCCATTGCTTGGTAGGCCATATGGCTGGGGGGGATTGTATTTTTTCAATGATTGTTCATTGGAGTTAAAAGCAATTTTTTCAACCTTTGGAATATGGCTTCCCCGTAACTCAGCGGAGCAATCTAAAGAGGGGGTCATGCTCAATTTAAGTTCTCTTGGGACACAAGAAAGATTAGAAGCTCTTGCAAAATATGGTCGTAAATTCCTAACATTAGTTTATATTCAAGGTCATATCATGCTTTATATTGGAAATTATAATAACACTCCATGGATTCATAATAATATTTGGGGTTTTAGACCTGAAGATAATTCTTATCGCTCAATTATAGGACAATCATCCTTGATGCCTTTGCTTAAATATTATCCAGAAAATCCGGAATTAATTTCAATTGCAAATGATAAATACAGAGATAAGTTTATAATCACTTATTTAGATGAAAAATTTTAAATTAAAATTTTTTTATCTCATTTTGTTCAACCTCATAAAGAAGAACAGCTTGTTCTTTTCCTTTTAAATCATGCAATCCTATACTTTTAACTAACTCTTTTTGTTTTTCAGTTAAATCTAAATACGTTTCATGAGATAAAAGGATTTTATTAACCTGATTTTTTGTTAAACTTTCAATTCGTGCAGCAACATTCACTGAATCACCAATAACAGTTGCATCCATTCTTTGCTCTTCGCCAACAATTCCTATTACAACCAAACCCGTGTTTAAACCAATGCCTATTTGCATTGGATTTTTACCTTGATTTTGTCTTTCCATATTTAACTTTTCCAAACAGCAGCGCATTTCTATAGCAGTTTCCAAAGCATGGGCAGCTTTTGTCGGGAAAAGAGCCATAATTGCATCACCTATATATTTATCGATAAATCCACATTTTTCTTTGATAATTGGCGCAATCATTTTTAAATATTGATTGAGAAAATCAAAGCTTTCTTGTGGTGTTAATTTGTCTGAAATTGTGGTGAAATCTCGAATGTCAGAAAATAAAATTGTCATTTTTATTTGTTTACTATCGCCTAAATGCACATTTAATATTCCCTGTTTATTTAAAATATCTAGAAATTGACTTGGTACAAATCTTTGATAGGATTCATTTATTTCTTTTAAATTGGTTATAAGCTGAGCAATTGAATTGCGCATTTTGTCAAAACTTCTCGCTAATCTCCCAACTTCATCATTATTTCTTGTATCAATTTTTATATTTAAATCTCCAGCTGAGAGAGCTATAGCATTTTTTTCCAATTTTTTTAGGCCGCGCGTTATTCCTGAAGAGATTAAAGTGGCTAATACAATGCAAATAGATATAGTTAATATTCCAAACGAAATAATAAATTGTTTAATATATTCAAATATATAAATATTTTCTTTATTGGAAACAGAAAAGAGAGCATATATTTTATCTCCTTCATATTTGCTATCAAAGCGAGTGAGTAAATAAAATTCTGTGTCGATATTCCAAATTTTCTGTTTTTCCAATTGCTCCATTTTAATTCGCAAAAATTCGTCAAGTATCTTATTTTTTTCTTCTTGGCTTTCAAGTGAGCTTGCAATCAATTTTCTATTTGCGAATATACTGATATCCGCCTTTGATAATTCTTTTATTCTTTCTGTAAATTTATTGTCTAGAAAGAGTGATGTTGTAAGAATTCCACATATTGATTTTTTATCCGAGATAACAGGTGATATTGAAGTGAAATTCACTTTTTCGCTTTCAACATGAAATCGAATACTTGATTGCCCTTTTAAAGCCTGTTTGAATGAATTTTCAATATCCTTGTTTTTATCTAGGGAAAAAAAATTTAAAATATTATCTTTGCTTTTTTCATCTGCTAAAGCAATAGGATTTCCATCATTGTCATAGCTAGAGAAGTCATCAATCACCATTTGCTCTTGGAATTTTCTAGCAACTTTTAAGACTGCTTGGCTCTGCCGAGCTTCCACTTTTTTTATAAAATCTGACAGATTCGATAATATTTTAGAATCACTTTTTAGCTTATTAAATTCATAATTTATTATTGCCCCCAAAACTTCATGTCCCGTGCTTAAAGTATTCATAGACGAAGTTCTAAGTTGCTCAAGGAAAAGCCATCCACCAAAAAAAAGGCAGATTGTGGAAGAAATGATTACAAGTAAACCCATAGAGATCAGAAAACGACTGCGTATGGAAAACACGAACGACACCCTTTGTTCTATGCATTAAAACTATTTAAACAAATGATTTCTTAATTGTGTAAAAATGTGGCTTTGAGTAAGTATGTTTTACATAAAATAATAGTAAAAGAGACATGCTATCCTATCGTCAAAGGTGTTTCATGATTCGCAAAATCACTTATTGATTGCATTTTTGTTTATATGATCTCCAAATAGCTTATTGCCTGGACTGAGGTATTTATTGACTTCGATTGAACGGTTTGTTTTCTAGGTTCATTAGTGATAACAAACACATTTGGTTGTATCTCGGGGAGTATTCTATTTGAGATAGACTTTGTTGCATCTGCACTTCAACAATAAACTTAATTTTAGGATTTTGGAATATTAAATGAATTTAAACAAGAAAATCGGTGTTTTAGTTGTTAATGTGGGTACCCCTGACACCCCAGAGGTTCCAGATGTGAGAAAGTATTTACGAGAATTTCTTTCCGATCCAAGAGTGATAGATATTTCAGCCATTGCCCGCTTTTTGTTATTAAATTTAATTATTTTACCTTTCCGCAGCAAAAAATCATCCCATGCATATAAAATGATATGGAAAAATGAAGGATCACCTTTGCTTTTGCATGGCAAAGCGCTCGCAGAAAATGTGAATCGCATATTAGGCGACTCTTATGCGATAGAATTTTGTATGAGGTATCAAAGTCCATCAATGGAATCAGCGGTTAAAAAACTCTTAGAAAAAAATGTCGATGAAATAATTGTATTTCCTTTATTCCCTCAATACTCATCAGCAGCAACAGGAACTGTTTTTGAGAAAATTGGAAAAATTTGTAATTCTATGTGGAATGTACCTCGTTTAAAATATATTTCTTATTTTTATGATGATAAACGGTTTATTGACAGTTTTTATGCTGTTGCAAAACCCCAAATAGATCAATTTCAAGCAGATTTTGTCTTGTTTAGTTATCATGGATTGCCTGAGCGACATGTTAGAAAATCAGATATATCTCCTAATCAAGACCATTGTTTAGAAAAGAAAGATTGCTGCTCAGCTATTAAAGCTGAAAATAAATATTGTTATCGTGCGCAAAGTTATGCTACAACCCGTTCACTTGTTAAGTTATTAAAGTTAACAGATGAAAATCATATGACGAGTTTTCAATCTCGCTTAGGGCGAGATCCGTGGATTAAACCTTACACAGACCTTGTTCTCCCCGAAATTGCTGCAAAAGGATTCAAACGAATCGCAGTTATTTGTCCTGCATTTGTGGCAGATTGTTTAGAAACACTCGAAGAAATTCAAATGCGCGCACGCGAGCAGTGGCTAGCACTTGGAGGAGAGGACTTAACTTTAGTCACATCCTTGAATTCTCATCCTGTATGGTGCGAAACGGTTGCGGATATTATTAAGGAAAATTAATGAAGGAAGTGCTCTATGAGCGACGAGAAATTTGAGACAAAGTGGCCGCTTGAGCCAATGGGTGATCAACCACAAGCCATTCAAAAATTAGTCAGTGGAATTCAAAATGGCATTGCTGAGCAGGTTTTGCTTGGCGTTACTGGTTCTGGCAAAACTTTTACCATTGCCAATGTGATTGCTCAGACACAAAAACCGACTCTCGTCATAGCGCATAACAAAACTCTTGCAGCTCAGCTTTTTCAAGAATTTAAAGAACTTTTTCCAAAGAGCGCAGTAGAATATTTTGTGAGTTATTATGATTATTATCAGCCCGAGGCTTATGTCCCAAGCACAGACACCTTTATAGATAAAACAGCAACGATTAATGAAGATATCGATAAAATGCGGCACAGTGCCACCCGTGCTCTGTTTGAGCGAAGAGATGTCATTATTGTAAGCTCTGTCAGTTGCATATATGGGTTAGGCGAGCCGGAGTCTTATTTAAAAGCACGCATTTTACTTGAAAAAGGTATGAGTGTTTCACGGGATGATTTTATTCGACATTTAATTGCTATTCAATTCAATCGCAATGATATTTCCTTAGAACGAGGAAAATTTAGGGTGCGTGGAGATATTGTTGAAATTGTTCCAACTTATGAAAAAGAAAAAGCAATTCGTATTCAATTCTGGGGAGAAGAGATCGAGAAAATATCTTATATCGATGCCTTGCGTGGAACAGTAATAGAAAATATTAATAAAGTCGGAATTTATCCTGCAACCCATTATGTACTTGAACAAGAAAAAATTGAAAATATTATTGCAGAAATTACTAAAGATCTCCTTGAACGATTAAAACTTTTTAAAGAAAATGGGAAGTTTTTAGAAGCACAAAGGATTGAGCAGAGAACATTACATGATATAGAAATGTTCCGTGAAATTGGTTATTGTCAAGGAGTTGAAAATTATTCACGTTACCTTGATGGGCGGAAAGAAGGAGAACCTCCTTCGACTTTGCTCGATTATTTTCCCAAAGATTATCTATTAGTCATCGATGAAAGTCATGTTACTATTCCACAAATTGGTGGCATGTATCGAGGTGACCGAGCACGTAAAGAAACTTTGGTGAACTATGGATTTCGCTTACCATCTGCATTAGACAATCGTCCTCTCAATTTCGAAGAATTTACGGAAAGAATGGGGCAAACAATTTATGTTTCGGCAACACCTGCTAAATATGAGTTGGAAAAATCAGGTAATGAAATCGTAGAACAAGTGATACGTCCAACTGGACTTATCGATCCTATTATTATTGTAAAACCAGCTCAAGGACAGATTGATAATCTATTAATAGAGATTCAACAAACTATCTCAAGAAAATATCGTGTGCTTGTTACGACTTTAACAAAAAAAATGGCGGAAGAAATCACTCATTATCTATCTGAATTTAAAATAAAAGTAAAATATTTACATTCAGAAATTCACAGTATTGAACGGGTAGAAATCTTACGAGATTTACGCTTAGGCGTATTTGATGTTTTGGTAGGAATCAATTTATTGCGTGAGGGGTTAGATCTTCCTGAAGTGGAGTTGGTTGCAATTCTCGATGCGGATAAAGAAGGTTTTTTAAGAAGTAGAACAAGCCTTATTCAAACAGTTGGAAGGGCTGCCAGAAATGCAAATGGTAGAGTGATATTGTACGCTGATAAAGAAACAGAAAGTATAAAATTTTGTTTAGCAGAGACAGAAAGAAGAAGAAAAATTCAACTGCAATATAATCAAGAAAATGATATTACACCACAAACCGTTCTAAAGAAAATTCCAGAAAATTTAAGGAAGCTTTATAATTTAGATTATGGTGATGAATACCAAGAGAAATTACTGCAAGCAGTTTCGCATTTAGAAGATTTAAACATTTTACACAGTCCCAAAAAACTTGATAAGCATATTCAAAAGCTGATTAAAGAGATGCAAAAAGCATCGCAAAAAATGGAATTTGAGTTGGCAGCAGAATTGAGGGATAAAATAAATATATTAAAAGAGCAGTTATTAATTCTTTCAGGTGATTTAAATGGAACTCAGTGAATATAGAAATTTAAAACTCATTCTATCTTGGAATGGTGAAAAATTCAGTGGATATCAATATCAGCCACATGCATTTACTGTGCAAGAGGCTATTACCAACGCATGGAATGTGTTCAGTGGTGAAACAGTTACTTTATGTGGATGCAGTCGCCTCGATGCTGGTGTGCATGCACAATATTATGTCTTAAATTTTCATACAAAAACTCAAGCAAATTGTGAACGAATTGTTCGTGGAATGAATGGCATATTACATTCCCATTTAGCACTTGATATATGTGTTTCTTCAGCTGAATTTGTCAATTCAGACTTCCATGCCCGCTTTCATGCCGCAGGAAAACATTACCGTTACCTTATTTGGTATGGTTTTGCTGAACACGCATTTTTAACAAAGAGAGCTTGGCATGTGCGCAGCAAAATCTCACCAGAAAGCGTTTGTGAAATATTAAAACAGTTTGAAGGGGAACATGATTTTGCTGCATTTCGATCGTCCGATTGCTCTGCTAAGACAACAGTGCGGAAAGTTTTAGCTGTCGATGCTTGGATTCACCCCATCCACAAAGAAATGATCATCGTCGATATCTGGGGGGAAGGCTTCTTAAAAAATATGATTCGCAATATGGTGGGTACAGCTGTGGAGATGGCTACCGGAAAAAAATCTTTAAACACCATAACCGAATCTTTTGTCCATAAAGATCGAACAAAAACAGGAATGTGTGCACCTGCATGGCCATTGACGTTGATGCATGTTTATTATGACAAAGAAAAAATCTTATTATCCTCGAAAAATAAAGCACAAAAGCAAGTTCCTTGTTGAAAAAAGGTGATGTCATTCTCATAGCATAAGCATAAAAGTAAATATCTCCTCCATTTTTTTTGCAGTAACATGTGGAAAGAATCTTTTTTCAACGGAAGGAGCATATTCATGGACACAGCTGAAAATGAAGTAACGGGACGTATTTTAGTTGTGGACGATGAAGATGGCCTAGCCAGTGCCATAGAGGATCTTCTGAGCGAATCATTTGATTGGGTTGAAACGGCCAATAATGGGCAAGATGCATTGGATAAACATAAAAAGGAACCCTTTAATGTGATACTCTCTGATCTACGTATGCCTATTTTAGATGGTTTAGACTTTTTACGCCAATTGCGTAGTTTCGATATTGAAACTCCATTTATAATTTTAACTGCTTATGGTGATCAGGAAGCTACAATTTCAGCTCTTAAGCTCGGAGCATTTGATTTTCTAAATAAACCTTTCGCACCGCATGTTTTAGTCAATCGTGTGCAGGAAGCTTTAAATTATTCTCTGGCGATAAAGCAAGCCAAAAAAGATATTCAAAATTTTACAGAAACAGTGCAAATGGAGCAGTATATTTCTCCAAGAGTTAAGCATGCAGCACAAAAATTATTAGCTATGCAAAATATTAGAGTCATTTTTTCAAATACAAATACTAAAAAAATCAATAAATAAATTTAACTATTTATATTTTAAGGAATGATAATGACAAATATAATAAAAACAGAAGAAGAATTCCTCACTGAGTTAAAAAAATCATTTCTAATAGAATGTGATTTTATGTTAGAAGAATGTGAAGAAGCTTTTATGAACCTTGAAAATGTGGGAAGTAAACAAGAAGAACTTAATCGTATATTTCGCTTAGTTCATTCAATGAAAGGGTCTTCTGGTTCAATAGGATTTTTGCATTTTAGTCACTTTGCTCATGCTGCGGAAGAATTATTATGTATATTAAGAGTAAAAGAAGAACTATGCTCAACGGAAATTATTTCTCTTCTTTTAGAAATTAACGATCGCTTAAAAAGCTTTGTGGCAACATTAAAACTAGACTTAACAGCAGAACCAAATTGTGTTGATTTGGTTGAACGAATCAATAAATTTGTCAGTCTAAATCATTTGCCTGATCAAAATGGAAATATAAGCAATATTGGAACGAATATTTCTGGAAACAAAGATGAAGGGTTTTATGTATTTGAAGAAAATATGCCTAAAAATACGACTGCTGAGAAAGTAGTAAATAATAGTGAAGAATTGCTCTTTAATTCAATGCAGAAACAGGAGAAAAATTCTGAAAATTTAAGTATTTTATCTAAGTGCGCAGACGAGAACACCGACGTAGAGCAAAAAAATATAATTCATGATAATGTAAATTATGAAATAAAAAATAATAATTTAATGAAAGCAATGAGTGAAAAGGAACAAAATCAAAGTAAATCCGCAATTGTTAAGTTAAGTGCAGATAGAATTGATTCTGTTTTAGATTTAGTTGGCGAATTGGTAGTCGTAAAAAGTCAATTGATATGTAATGAAATTTTAACTGTTAACCAGGATCAACATTTGAGCTCACTTCTCGTTTTACTGGATAAAATCGTACGCGAATTGCAGGAAAAAGCTCTATCAATGCGTATGACTTCTATTAGACCTTTATTTCTAAAAGTAAATAGAGCTGTGCGTGATCTCTCCCTCAAACTAAATAAACCTGTTGATTTTACTATGACAGGTGAAGAAACAGAAATCGATCGCGCAGTTTTTGAGTCACTGGGTGATCCTCTTATGCATTTGTGTCGTAATGCTCTCGATCATGGCATTGAAAACAAAGAAGATCGGCTCGCAAAAGGAAAGAATGAAATTGGGAAAATCAATCTTGCTGCGGGCTACCAATCAGGAAGAGTTTTTATTGATATAGAGGATGATGGTGGCGGGATTATAAGAGAAAAGGTAATTAAAAGAGCTTTATTAAAAGGACTTTTACCGAATAATGAAAATCATATGCATATGAGCGATGCACAAGTTTATGATTTATTATTTGCTCCTGGTTTTTCGACAGCTGAAGTCGTCAGTGAGATTTCGGGGCGTGGGGTCGGACTTGATGTGGTGAAATCACATATTGAACAAGTAAAAGGTAATATTGAAATAACGAGTCGCCCAGGTGAGGGAACACGTTTCCGCTTGTGGATTCCATTAACGACCGCCATAGCTGATGCGATGAAAGTTAGAGTCAACAATGATGTTTATGCTCTTCCCATGGAGAATATCTGCGAGCTTTTGCAACCTGATTTTCATTCTATTACCCGCTTAAGTAATAAAAATGAAGTGATTCAAGTGCGTGGCAATTTTCTTCCTCTCATCCGACTGAGAAAATGGGTAAAAAATGAAATGAATTCAACAGAAAGTGAAGCTATCGATGGAACGCAAACTGTGGTTGTGGTTGAAGAAAGAGGCACACAAGTGGCCTTGTTGGTTGATGAAGTTTTAGGGCAAAGTCAAATTGTGATTAAGGGCTTAGGCGATGTTTTTAAACATGTGAAAGGCATTGGCGGAGGAGCTATCCTCGGTGATGGAAAAGTGGGTCTAATACTTGATTTAGAAGGACTTATATCTAGCGCACATAAAGATAAAAATCATAATATATCCTATGAGAAAAAATTAAATCCACAAAAATTATCCGAAGCAAATTGAGGAAAAAATGAAAGATTTTGATGAAGAATCTATGCAGTTACATATCCCAAATAATGCTTTAAATATAGAAAATGGAATTGAAGAAAATATTTTCAACAAAATATCTAATTTTTTAAAAAATCATTCAGGAATAAATTTACCTTATAGTGATAAAAATCAGACTTTACTTGCGAGTCGGACTGTTCGCATTCTAAAGCAATTTCATTTAAAAAATTATAGAGAATTGTATGCAAAATTAGTTGAAGGTGATCAGGTAATAATAAACGAATTTATTTTATCAATGACAACAAATATGACCAGTTTTTTTCGTGAAAAACATCATTTTGATTTAATGCCAAATTTAATTCACGAAATTTTAGAAAAGAAAAAAAAACAATGCCTTTATGATATAAGAGTTTGGTGCTCAGCATCGAGTACTGGTGAAGAACCTTATACTATAGCAATGATTTTAGATGAAACTATTCCAAAAAATGAAGGATGGCAGTTGCATTTTCTTTCTACAGATATCGATACAAATGTTTTAAATAAAGCAAGTATTGGTCTATATGGTGAAAAAGAAATGTCACAAGTTCCTGCTCATTATATTGAACGTTATTTTGAAAAGGGTAAAGGACAATATATTGGGTCTTACAGAGTGATTAAAGAAATAAGAGAAAAAATAAATTTTGCATTGTTTAATCTGATTGAAGAATATTATCCATTTCAACATAAATTCGATATTATTTTTTGTAGAAATGTATTGATATATTTTGAAAAAGAACAAGTTGCAAAAACAATAAAACAATTTGAGAATTGTTTAAATTATGATGGATATTTATTACTCGGCCATTCTGAATCTATTTTAAATGGCCCCGAATCTCTAAAATCCATCGCGCCATCTGTTTATAAAAAATGCAAAATAGCAGAAGGAATAGGATGAAATCTATTTTTTTATATCCAGGACATGCTTATGTAACAAATGAGCCCACAACGATTACAACTGTCTTAGGTTCTTGCGTTGCTGTGGCATTATTTTGTCCTGAAAAAAAAATTGGTGGATTAAATCATTTTTTATTGCCTAGACCAATGGAAGAAAATGACTCGAGTTTGAAATATGGATGTAATGCCATAAATTATCTCTCAAAAAAATTACAGGCTGAATTAAGAGGAGAATCGTGTAAAATTGAAGCTAAATTCTATGGAGGCGGAAATATAATAGGGGCAAACATTTTTAAAGAAAGTGTTGGTGAACTAAATGTTGAAATGGCCTTTATGGAATTGGAAAAACTAAAAATTCCTGTGATAGACTACAATGTAGGTGGGAATTTGAGTCGTAAAATTAAGTTTATAACAAACACTTTTGAAGTTTTTCATGAGTTCGTTGAATAATATGAGATTATAAACGAAAAGGAGAAGCATTTGATCATGCAAACCGAGAGAAAAATAAGGGTGCTTATCGTTGATGATTCTAATATTGTTCGCCAACTTTTTGCTCATATGCTTTCCTCAGATCCAGGGATCGAAGTTGTGGGATTTGCACCAGATCCTTATGTTGCTCGGGAAAAACTTGTTGAGTTAAAACCTGATGTCATGACTCTTGATATCCAAATGCCTAACATGGATGGTCTCACATTTTTAGAAAAAGTAATGGAGCATTTTCCCATTCCAACTATAGTTATTAGTAGTTATGCCAAAGAAAACTCTCAAACTGCACTAAGAGCCCTGTCGATTGGGGCTGTGGATATATTTGCAAAACCTATCTTAGATAAAAAGACTCCTATGGAATTGGTTGGCGCTGAACTCATTGCAAAAGTGCGAGCTGCAGCGGGTGCAAATGTATCAAATATCCGTGCAATGAATATTTCTGATCCTTTAAAAACCAATGTTAAAAAGGCGCAACCTTCAAAAACAACTAAAAATAACAGAATTATATTGGCAATTGCAGCATCTACAGGCGGTACTGAAGCTCTCAAGCACCTCTTATCACATATGCCAGAAGATATTCCCGGCACAGTTATCGTTCAGCACATGCTTAAAGAATTTACCAAAGGTTTTGCTGACACTCTGAATAGCATTTGTCCGTTTGAAGTAAAGGAAGCGGAGTCTAACGACATTGTACACTCTGGACGTGTGTTAATTGCCCCTGGTGGATTTCACATGATTTTAGCTCGGCATGGGACGCAGTTTTGTGTGCGTTTAAAAGACGGTCCTCTTTTACATGGAGTGAAGCCTGCAGCCGATCCACTTTTTTCATCTGTCGCTCAATTGGTCGGTAAGAATGCAATCGGAGTGGTTTTAACTGGAATGGGATATGATGGTGCCCAAGGGTTACTAGAAATGAAAAATGCTGGTAGCTATAATATTGTGCAAGATGAAAAAACGAGTGTGGTCTTTGGTATGCCCAAAGAAGCGATAGAAATAGGAGCCTCTCATATCGTTTTACCATTACAGAAAATTGCGAAAAGTATAATGGATGCTTGTATCAATCGAGAATTAAAACAAAATAAAACTCTACCTATTTAATTAGGAGTTCTTCATCGGAGAGAATGCTTTCTATATTAAGAATGATAAGGCTTTTACCTTCAATATTACCCATGCCTGAGATATATTTCATATCATTTTCTTCTGAAAATGAATGATTCGACTTGATACTTTCTTTTGGCACTTCAATTACAGAATCAACGGAATCTATTATCACACCAATTTGTCTAGTATGAGCTTGCATTACAACGATGCACGTATAGCGATTAAAAGTGGTTGGTGCTAAATTCAATTTACAACAGAGATCGATGACAGGAATCACTTTACCTCTTAAATTTAACACGCCTTTCACAAAAGGAGGTGTTTGTGGTACGGCTGTGAATTCGATCATAGCGTTTACTTCCCAGATATTCTCTATGGGCGCTGCATACATTTCTTTACCCAAGAAAAAACTAAGATAACGACCCTTGATACTCTCATTTATTTCTTCATTCATTTTAAACCCTTAACTAATTTACTTATGCTTTTTTAAAGATAATCTTAGAGCTTATCTTCGGCGTTATTAAAAAAATATTGATACTTATTGATATGTTAAGTGAAGTTTTGACATGAAAATTGTCCCTCTGTCAAACTTGCTGGAGTTAGGCATTTTTAAAATGTTACTTTATTCGAGATT
Source organism: Fluviispira vulneris (assembly GCF_014281055.1). Classification (NCBI taxonomy): domain Bacteria; kingdom Pseudomonadati; phylum Bdellovibrionota; class Oligoflexia; order Silvanigrellales; family Silvanigrellaceae; genus Fluviispira; species Fluviispira vulneris. Next base: position 182,840 of record NZ_JACRSE010000001.1, read on the forward strand.
ATTTTCAGCCGATTTGTCAGAGCAAGAGATCTCGTTTTAAATTTAAGGTTACAAGAGGATTAGGCTATGGCTATAGCGGATTGGCTCCATGGAATACGTGGAAGAATGCTAAGATTAATTTTTATACCAGTCGTTATTTTAATAGGCTTCAGCATTTATTCTTATCAAAAACTTTCTGAATCCTCCAAGACTCTTACATATATGACACTGATAAGAATCCCATCGACAATAAATACAGAAAGAATGATTGGACAAGTGCACGCTACAATCCGTTTTGCCCAAGCTATTTTTATCTCGAGTTCACAAGAGGAAATTTTAGCTAATTTTAAGAAAACTCAGGAGAGTCTTTTAGCATTGCAAAAACTTAAAGAAGAATTTGACAGTACTCCACACACTGGGAAAATAGCTGAAGTATATTTATCTGTTGAGCCTAAGCTTATTCAATTTAATAAATTTGGCAATGAATTTGTTAATATTATGAAAAAAAATGAATACAATATGAGTTTAGAAGTAAAGATATTATTGCATGAAAAGCTTTACCCTCTCGCAGTTGAGCTCGAAGAATCAATCTCGCAAATGCAAAAAACAAGAATCGTTTTAACCAGAGAAATTGGCGAAAATGCCAATACAGATATTAATAACTATCGAAACATTCTTTTAATCAGCGGACCATTATTTACTTTGTTTTTACTATTTTATAGTATAGCCGTTGTAAGAAATATCTGCAATAAAATCATAGACAGAACAAGCAAACTCTTAATTTCAAGTGAAGAAACTTTTCTCTCAAGTGAAAAAATGAAAAAAGCAAGTGAAACAATTTCTCATGGAGCGACTTCAAGTGCTTCTTCTTTAGAGGAAACTGTGAGTTCGCTAGAAGAGCTTTCCAGTATGGTCAAACAAAATGCCAACAACGCAAAAGAAGTGAATAAACTGGCACAAATTGCTAAAAGTTCTGCTGAAGAAGGAGAAAAAGAAATTCTTGAACTTTGTGCAGCTATGAATGAAGTTGCTGAATCGAGTAAAAAAGTAAATGAAATAATTGGAGTCATCGACTCGATAGCTTTTCAAACCAATTTACTCGCTTTAAATGCTGCCGTTGAGGCTGCGCGCGCAGGGGAGCACGGCAAAGGTTTTGCGGTTGTGGCTGAGGCTGTGCGCAATTTAGCCCAAAGAAGTGCTTCAGCAGCAAATGATATTACGATTTTGATTAAAGAAAGTGTAGAAAAAAGTGGAAAAGGCGTGATGGTGGCAAGCCATAGCTCCGAAACTTTGCATGAAATAGTAACGAATTCAAAAAAAGTTTCGGAGCTCATAACAGAAATTGCGAATGCAAACAATGAACAAGCAGTGGGAATTTCTCAAATTAGCAAAGCAATGAATCAGTTGGATCAAATCACACAAGCAAATGCGGGTATAGCTGAACAATCTTTAGATATCAGTGAGGAAGTGAGTTTGCGCTCAAAAGAAGTCACTAAAATAGTTTCTGATTTACAATATGTTGTCGAAGGGGTTAAAAAAGAGTCTTTGAACGAAGTAAATATTTTGCAACTTCAAAATAGAAAAATGCAAAACAATAAGCAGAGTAATATTAGGGCAAATAATTTGACTTATAGAAAATTAAAAACAGAAAAAGCTGAAAAAAATAATTTTGTTACAAAAACTTCTTTATCTAAATTGCAGAAAAACAATTCTCACTTAAACGAGAATATGAACCCTGTAAACACAGCAGTATCTTCTGATTCTTCTATAAAAAAATCAGCAAAACAATTGATTCCATTTGATTCAGATAAAGAAGGTTTTGATGATGAGCCAAAACCAAATATTGGCACAATCCAGGGATTTTAAAATGGGAGCCTTAATGTAATGTCTGCAAAGTCTCAAAAATGTGCATCTGAAGGGCGCTATTTAAGTTTTCAATTGGGACAAGAAATATTTGCCCTTGAAATAAAATGTGTCTCAGAAATCATTGGAATGGATAAAATTACAGAGCTTCCTGATACCGAAAAATATGTCAAAGGCGTTATTAATTTACGTGGACATATAATTCCAATAATGGATTTGCGTCTTAAACTACATTTAATTGAAACAGAGTATTCAAAACAAACTTGTATCATAATCGTAGATACCGGGACAAATAAAGTTGGTATTATTGTCGACTCTGTTCAAGATGTCTTAGATTTTACCAATAAGCAAATTGACATAACTCCAGAAATTTGTAGTGTTTCAAATCTTGGAATTGTAACAGGAATTGGTAAAGTTCAAGAAAAGAATGTCATTTTAGTTGATATGTTTGCTATTTTAGCCTCTGCTAAAATAAATTTTGAAAAATTGAGAGTTTAAGATTTAAACCTTGCTAATGTTACAATAAATCGAGTGTTTTCTGAGTTTAAATCATAATGAATTGTTCCCTTATGTTCTTCAATAATACCTTTTGCAATGCTTAAACCCAATCCTGGTGTCGTTTCTTTTTTAGAATAAAAAGGCTTAAACATATGTGGAAGAATATTTTCATTGATACCAAGACCGCTATCGGTAACTGCTATGGATATGACATCCGGAGAATTTTCTAAAATGGATATTTCAATCCATTTATCTGGTAAGTTTGCAATTGCTTCATAAGAATTATTTAATAGATTTAATATCACTTGCGAAATCTTTATGGGTTTACAGTAAATAGCACTCTGGCATATATTATCTAAATAGATTTCAATCCCATTGGTTCTAAATTTTTCTCTACAAAAATAGAGAGCACTTTCTATAATCTGTGCAATAGGAATGCATTGCATAGCTTCATAATCAGAATGTTTGGCGAATTTCAAAAATTCAGAAACAATTTTTGCTATGCGTGCAAGAGATTTATCGATAATATTGAAATTCTCTTTTATTTTGTCTTTATCAAAGTCAGTGCATTCTATTTTTCTTTCTATATGATAAATCTTTCCAAGAATAATTGTTAGAGGATTGTTTATTTCATGTGCTAAACCACCAGCCATTTCACCAAGAGAAGCCATATTTGCGGTATGAATCATCAGAGATTCGTTTTTCTTCTTTTCTGTAATATCATAGCGAATAGCAATAAATTGAATGATCTCATCGTTTTCATTTTTAATTGGGACGATCGTTGTTTCTATCCAATAAAGTGACCCATTTTTGTCTCTATTCTGAATTTCACCCTTCCAACTGTTTCCTTTTAAGATAGTGCGCCAAAGGTCGGCAAAAAACGCTCTAGAATGAGTGTGGGAATTTAAAATATTATGATTTTTTCCTAAAAGTTCTTGACTTGTATATCCACTTAATTTGCAGAAATTTTCATTGACGAAAATAATATTTCCACTTTTATCTGTAATACTTATGCTTGCTGCAGAATTTAAAGCATAACTTTGTTTTTCATAAAATAAAAATGCAGATTGTAAAGACTTTTCATACTTTTTTTCAGATGAAAAATCTTTAACTTTAACTAGAATAAAATTTAAATTATGTATATTGTAATTTAAGAATGTAGCTGTTATTAAATAAAATTCCGAAGTTTCACTTTGATTATATTCAATTATAATATTTTTTTTACTTTCTGAAATTTTTTCATAAATTGAAAAAATTTCAGTATATAAATTATCAAAGTTTTTTAATTCATTTATATTTCTAGCCTGTAAGCTGTCAAATATAATCGAGTTTTTTCCAGAAGAACAATGTTCAATAATTCCATTTGAATCAATAACTAAAAAAGGATCATCGATACTTGTGATTAAAGTTTGGAGTATGATTTCTTTCGCAGAATAACTATCACTGAGTGCAATTGGATTTTGAAATTCTTCTTCTTTGAGGTTTATTGACATAAATATACTTTCGCCAGAATTTTAGATAATCTTCTTAACCTATCGGCTTGAATTTTAGATTGATAAACCTACTTGAACCACTCTTCTCGATTCGTTAAAATTTTGTCTAGCATTTGCAGCAGGATTTTTAATTGTAAAACTATTATTTTCAAAAAAACCACTGATTCTTAATATGCCAATTTCTATACCTCCCCCCACTTTATAACCTTGTTGAGCAGCATATGCCGATGGCAATGCACGCCATTCGTCATTTGAAAAAAGCCATGAACCTTCAATCCGAAGTGCTTGAGCTATATAAATCACCGCGCCTGCTTCCCAATTCCATTCTTCAAAATATTGGCCTTCCAGTGTTCTTTGTGTATTTCTTAAGTTGATAAACAGAGCTGAGTCTTGTTGATTCCTACCAAAAAATCGGATGGAAGGACCAAAAGAATCGAATTTTGAGACACCTCGCGACGGTTCTTCCCGGTGCTCGCCAAAAACTCCTAAAACAAGGTTTGGTGTCGTGACCTTAAAAATTCCCGAAATGAAATTATTAAAATAAACACTCCCTCCTCCTCCTGAGCCTTCCCATGTGCTTCCATTGGTATCAAATGCGTTGTACCAATTTCCATAAACATAGGGCTCAAGTCGCGGTGAGTTTTTGGAGTCTTTTCCACTGGTGTAAAAGCGAATAAGAAGGTCAGATTGTTTTAATTTATTTCGCTCAAAGAAAAATGTGCTGAGAGACCATCGTTCACTGTCACGCTCGTTCTGCCGTTTATAAGAAAAAGAAGCGCCTCCACTCGAACTATATCCCTGACAATATCCTTGTTTAGTATAAAAAACTAGAGCAATAAATGTAATAATTTTTAGCCACCTACTTTTGGATATTTGTATTTGCATTTTTGTTCGCATCCTTTCTTAAAAAGGGAATGTGTCGCTGATTCCTTTTGATCGGAGATTTTTTCTATGCAAATGGATTATTGCACAATTGCTCTATTTGTGACATACTTCCTGCTTTGAATGGATGAATAAATTGTTTTATTAGCAAATGTTCTTCATGACTTTATAAGAAATAATAAGCTCAATTAAGGTGCAAAATGACGACTTTACTTTCTCAATTAACTCAGCTTGCCGATATTCATGCGGATAAGGTTTCTCCAGCGCATATCACTGTTGCTGGTTGGGTTAGAACCAAGCGCGGTTCGAAAAAATTTTCTTTTATAGAACTCAATGATGGAACTTGTGCGAAGTCTTTGCAAATAGTGATTGATGCTTCTTTGGAGAATTATTCTGAGGTTGAAAAACTAACGACCGGCTGCTCTGTTAAAATTGAGGGAGAATTGGTTTTAAGTCCTGGAAAAGGACAGAAATATGAAATGCAAGCTAAAAAAGTTCATATTTACGGATTTGCCGATCCTGAGACTTTTCCTCTGCAAAAAAAGGAAATGAGTTTAGAATATTTGCGTGAAGTTGCTCATGTTCGTCCAAGAACATCAACTTTTTCAAGCGTTTTTAGAATAAGAAGCCGAGTGAGCACAGCGATTCATCGTTTTTTTGAAGAACGTGGATTTTGTTATGCACACACCCCAATTTTGACCACAGCAGACGGTGAAGGGGCCGGAGAGTCTTTTAAGGTAACAAATTTTGATTTTGATAAATTACCAAAAACAAAGGAAGGAAAAACTGATTTTTCCCAAGACTTTTTTGCTGAGCCAGCTATGTTGTGTGTAACTGGGCAACTTGAAGGTGAACTGATGGCGATGGGCCTTAATAAAATATATACGTTTGGGCCAACTTTTAGAGCAGAAAATTCAAACACTTCCCGCCATTTGGCTGAATTTTGGATGATTGAACCCGAAGTGGCATTTGCCGATCTCAATGACAACATGCAACTTGCGCAAGATATGATCCGTTATGTTGTGGCGGATATCCTTAAAAATTGTTCAGATGATATTGATGTCTGTGTGCAAAAAACACAGCACGATACTCGAGAATATTTACAAATGGCTCTTGAACGTCCATTTGTTCGCGTAAGTTATACAGAAGCAGTTGATATTTTAAGTAAGTGTAAAAGAGACTTTGAAAACCCAGTTTTTTGGGGATGTGATTTAAAAAGTGAACATGAACGTTACCTTTGTGAAGAGCACTTTAAATCACCTACAATTGTCTTTGATTATCCTGCAGAACTCAAAGCATTTTATATGTATTTAAATGATGATGGCAAAACAGTACGAGCAATGGATATTCTTATGCCTGGAATTGGTGAAGTTGTTGGTGGAAGTCAACGTGAAGACCGCGAAAGTGTGTTGATTGAGCGTATGAATCACTTAGGAATTGATACTCAATCCATGGAATGGTATGTGAGTTTAAGACGTTTTGGAACAGTTCCACACTCCGGTTTTGGCGTTGGCCTTGAAAGGCTGATTATGTGGATCACAGGAATGAGTAATATTCGTGATGTAATTCCCTTTCCACGTACTCCTGGAAACTGTAAATATTAATTAGAATCTTATGTCCATTATGATTATATTTGATGCATCTTAGAATGCTTAGGTCGCATTAAGGTAGGATTAAAAGTATTTTAAAATAAAAACAAAAAATAATTTTAATTTATTGAAAGCCTAAATCAAATATAATCTTTCCACTCAAACCTATTTCATATTCTTTAGACAAAATATTTTCTGATTGTACAGGATTTAATCTATAAAATAGCCTTGCTTCTATAGCAAATTTATTATTTTGTTGAGTTAATTTTAATGCGCTTTCATAACCAAACTGTAGATTTGCAGGTGAAAATTGAACAGGCGCTGTCATCAAAGGGCCTGCTTCTACATGTGCGAATAGAGTATTGTACTTATAAAAGGTATAACTAGCTAGGACTTCAAATTTCTGAAAATTTCTTATAAGTGTATTAGCCTGATCGTAACCATCTGTTTGTAGTAAAACTTTTTCATGTAATGAATAATCATACATGATTTTCCAATTATCGTTTAAATCAAATTGCACACCTGCATTTGCATGAAACAGATAAAACTGTCTTTGAGAAAATACATATATGGGAGATTTTGTCATATCAAAATATGTTGCTCCTAAAGTAAAATGTGAGCGCAAATGATCTGTCCAGTTCTGTGTATGTTCAATTTGTGCATAGGGACTAGCAGAAGTATAAAATGTATCGTTGCTTCCATTATTTTGATTAGTCTCTTTTAAGGTGTAATAGGAAATACCATTCGTTATACCCAAAGAATTTGCTGTGTGTTTTCCAAAGAAAGAATTAATTTTTATTACATTTGATTCAAGAGATATCCCACCTTCATTTTTAGCTAGTAACATGTATGAATAGTTTTCTTGTGGGAGAATTTCTAAATCAGTATAATTATTTGTAGTAATATCTTCTGATATAGTGATAAAATCGTCATCTTTTTCTGATTTTCTTTTTAGAATAAAATGCATATCTATATTTGTTTTTACAGAGTCCCATTGAAGATATATTTTATGCTCAATGAGTTCTGCATGAAAATTTGTCACTTTATCGGGGGGGCTGACAATAGTGATTTCAAATGAATCCTGAGAAATATGAGTCTCATCTACTGCTGATACAATATAATAATATCTCTGACCTTTTTTTGCATTGAAGTCTGTAACTGATTTTTCAGTTAAATTATCCTGTATAATTTCGTAATTTTGCATACTCGATAGGCTTCGACTCAAGCGATATTTAATAGAATTATTTCCTTTGTCAATATCCCAAGAAAGATGAATATTATTGTTCGTGTCGAGCTGAGCCCTAAAATTATAAGGGATAGGGGGTAAGGTATTTATTTTAATTTTGTTTGTGACAGTTGGCTTTATTTCGTCATCAATTATTTCAACATAATAGTAGTATGTACTGCCATTAAGTGCGGATTCATCAATGTAATTGCTTTCTGAAATATTATTTGCTATTGTAACAAAATCCCTATTTTTATTTAGCGATCTTTTAACTCTATATTTTAATATTTTATTGCCAATATTTTTTGTCCAATTGAGTTTTACATTATTGTTTTCTATTTTACCAGTAAGAATTGGTTTTAAGTTTTTTGAGGAAATTTCAACTATATTTGAAAAAATATTTATTTCATTCTCATAATATATTTTGACTTTGTAATAGTATTTACTTCCTAGTGATATATTTTTATCTATATAAGCATTTTTTAAATAATTACTCACTATGACTTTAAATTTTTCCAACTCATTTTCTGAGCGAAGTATTTCATATTTAAATCCTTTAAAAATATTATTTGTGGACCAACTTAGATAAACTTTTCCATTATTCATAGTTGCTTTTAGGTGCGGTTGTTTCGGTTCAACAACTAAAGAGATTTCATTAGATTTAATTTTTTTCTCTTTTCCATAGTGCAAAATTACGGTATAAAAATACTGTGTTCCTGGTTGTAATTTGATATCTTCGTAATTATTTTTAGTTGTTAGTTTTTTTATTGTAAAATATGAGCTTTTACTTTTAATAGATCTTTTTATTTCATACATGTTTGAATATTCTTTATTTTTTGTATCCCATGTGAGTTTTATGATGCCATTTTCAATTTTCCCTGTAAGTTGAATAGGTTGAATATCTATATTTGTAATATTTATATTGTTATATGCATTTTCATCATAATTTATTTTTGTTGGTTCATTGCTTTTATTTTCCAGAACACTCGCATTGTCTTTTTTATTATCCAAAAGACTCTCTTTGTCATTGCTATTTTCCAGGTTATTCGTATTGTCTTTTCTGTTTTCTAATGCATCATTTTCGGAATTTTTATTATCTAATGATTTTCCATTATCAATAAATTCCATTTGGTTTTCGTTCTTTAGTTTAAGATTTAACTTTGAGTTCTCTCTACTTTTGTATAACTTTTCTAATTCAGCATAAGTATAAAAATTATTGGAGTTTTGGAAAAAATTCTTAGATAATTCTTTTGGCTTTTCTTTAAGAATTAATACAGATTTTTCATCTTTTTTCATTAAGTTAAGGGCTATTTTCATTGGAACATATAAGAGTATTTTTTCTCGTGGAAAGATAAGATCACCTTTTGTAATTCTTTTTTTAGGATTTAGTTCTATCGTAAAATTTAAAGATCCATAGGTACCATATATGGGGGTTGCATCTAATTTTTGCAGAAGCAAGCTTATCATATCACCATTTTTAACTGTATATATCAAGTAAACATATTCATCATTTCCTTTAAAATGGTTAAATTTTATTTTAAAATGTTCAATAGATTTTTTATATTCTGTATAGCTTACATTATCAGGTATTGATAATTCAAGGCTTTTAATTGGCAAAATAATTACATCATTTGGAAAAATAAGGTTGCCTTCTTCATGAATCGTTTCAGGATTAAGCTTAATTATCTCGGATAAATATCCTCTTTTTCCGTATATAGGAGTGAGTTTATTTTTTCTTAAAATAGATAGAACTGTGTCGCCCTCTTTAATTTTATATGTCGTATTATTTTTTTCTTGAGACAAACATATGCAAGATATTATTGATAATAATAATATTAAAATTAAATTAAATAAATGTTTAATTCGCAAAGTATTTTGCTTTGCGCAGGTCAAATTGTCTTCCTCCAAAACTCTAAATTTATTCATATATTTCGGAATTTTTGATGCGTATTTGGTGGGCATTGTTTGTTAAAAAAAGAGGAGTTTTGACTAGGAATTTTTTGCATAAAACATGTCAAGATTTTGTTATATTTGCTCAAATTTATATTGATATAATTATTAGAATAAAAAACAACTATGTGGAGAAAACATGGCTTTTTTAAAAAAATATATTTTACGAGTGCAGTATTTAATTTTAATTCTTGGTTTTATAATAGGATTTATTACTCAAAAAATTTATGATGATTATAAAACAAGAATGAATAATAGAAGCTCATTTATTGAGGATAATTATTTTGGAAAAAAAGTTTTTAAAGTTGATGGAAAAACTTGGACAACGACCTCATTGCCTTTAAATTCCCTGATAGAGTTAGAGAATTTAGAAAGTAATATTTTTAATGCTAGAAAAGAATTTTATGAAAAGACCGCTATGCTTATTGCGTTAGCAAATGATAATGAGAAACAGAGTGACTATGATAGTATCAAAAACTACGCTGATTTATTGAAAGTCTCCCAAGTTGATGAAGTTGAAGCAAAAAATTATTATGATGAGAATGTTCAAAAATATGGCCCTGCAGTTTTTTCTGGGCAAAATTTTTCAGATCTTAAAAATCAATTAATTCAACAATTGACAGCAAAAAAAACCGCAGAAAAGTTAAAAGAAAAGTTAAAAGAATTTATTGCTAAAGAACGAATCAAAATTTTTACCGACGACTCAAAGGAGAGCTTGATTGATGTAGATTTCTCTCTATATCCTACTCTTGGGAATTTAAATTCAAGTATAACAATTTCCTACATTTTTGATTATGAAAATCCAAAAAGTTATGAGATGAATCAACGTATGAATGAGCTGGTCAAAAGATTTTCAGATAGAATAAAGTTTGTGTATATTCCTATAGCAAAATCTCTCAACGGCATGGGGGCAACCTTTACTAAGGGTGCCTATTGTATGCAAAAAATAGGTAACCACGCTTATTTTGCATACCATAACCGATTAATGGAAACTCCAATTGAAACACTGAAGAAAAACTCCGAAGCAGCGCTTGTTCAAGTTGCTCAGTCTATCAATTTTTTAAAACCAAACTTTTTAAACTGTTTAAAAGAAAATAAAACCAATGAATTTCTCCATGGATTGCGCAATAATTTTTTGCATTCGCAGGAGTCGTTTTATTTAAATAGGAAATTATTACATACAAATCTTAATGAACTCGAATATACATTAAAAAAGAAGTTATATTAGTTTTGTCATTCCAATGTCTTTATGCAAAAATTTCTATACAGATTTTTCATGATTTTATTTATTTTCAAGATAAATGAACTCGAGAAGGTCTGATTTTGATGCGTTTACATATAAATTTCATAAAAATAATTTTTTTTTATACATTTGCTCAACTTTTTATTTTGGGCTGTAACTATAATCCGTTAGGGGGATCGCATTCAGATATTCAAAATGGTGATAACTATTTTTTAAATACTCCTTCATCATTTGATATAACAGGTGTTCTTGTTTCTAATAATAAAATACAACTGGCATGGAGCTCATCGACCCGAGTAGATGATTATACTGTTTCTTATGGGACTTCTTCGGGAAATTACTCTATCAATGCAAATAGCTGTACTGCGATTAAGCAAACAGTTTGCACGGTTGCAAACTTAACGAATGGGCAGATTCTATACATTAAAGTTTTTGCTCGAAATCGATATGGTAAAACAGCATCTAAAAGTGAAGCGGTTGCAACTCCTCAACCCTTTTCATTAAATGTTTTAAGCACTTCAAATGCGTCGATTATTAAATGGATAGATGTTTCTGGCGGTCTTGGAAATACAACATACTCTCTTCAATACGGAACAAATTCTGCTTCACTCAATCAGTCCGTTGCATCCATATCAAATGCTTATTTATTAACTGGATTGCTCGATGGGAATACTTATTATTATACAGTAACAGCAACTAATCCAGCTGGCACAATAACAAGTCTTATGAGCTCTTCTCTTATAATCAATCCACCTTCAGCTCCTACTTTTGCAGGCGCACCATTGGTAAGCTCAAGTCAGGTGACATTAAATTGGAATGTAGCAGTAGGAGCAGGAACTCTACGTTATACTTTAGCAAAAAGTTCTAAGTCGGGTGGACCATATGAAAATGTTGCAACTTGCACACAAATAAATGCATTGACTTGTAGCGAAAGTGCAAGTTCTTTACTTGCAGGAAACTCCTATTATTATGTTGTTTATGCAACTAATGAAGGAGGTGACTCTCCTTTTTCAAGCGAAGCGATCGCTTTAACAATTCCTTCAATACCTACAGGTCTTAGTCTTTCTGCACCAAATAGTTCTACGAATAATCTTAGTTGGATGGGATCGAGTGGAAATGCAAATGTGACTTATAATATTTATCGTTCAACAGTAAGCCCTGTCGATACAAGCAATATTGCAAATAAAATAGCAAGTTTGAATTCCACGCAAATTGCACAAATTACAACTTATACTGACAGCGGCCCTTTTGTCGAAAATACGGTTTATTATTATGCATTAACTGCTTCGAATAGCAGTGGAACTTCGGGTGCTTCACAGCAAAAAAGTATAACTTCTGCATTGCTTACAGCCTCGACTCTGACTTCTCCTTCAGTGACAAGTAGTAGTATTAATTTAAATTGGACGAGCGCTGCAGGAAATGCGAATGTTAATTATATAATTTATCGCTCTCTGAGCAGTTCTGCAGGAAATTTGGGGAGCATAATTTATTCGAATACCCTGAGTGTGGGAGCAACTAAATCATATACTGACTCAGCACTTTCAGAAAATACAAATTATTATTATACAATAATAGCAAATAATGATAGACCAAATTCTATAGGAATTCAGTCAGCTAAAACAACGATTATTACAAGTTTAGGGAGTCCGATTTCTTTAAGCTTACAATCTGTTACGACTTCATCCGCAAGTTTTAATTGGTCCATGGCTAATGGCAATTCGAGTGTAACTTATAGACTCTTTCGTTCTGCAACGAGTACAGTCAATACAACAATTGGAAATGAAATATATTCTTCAAATTCTGCTACAAGTTATACAGATACTTCTCTGTCTGCAAGTACGAATTATTATTATGCAGTCACTGTCACAAATGGGCAAAATACGATTACATCTTCTCCAGCATTGCAAGTTGTTACTTTACCGAATACGCCTTCGGCTCCCACTGCTTCGGCAATCAATCGAGTTATTACATTGACTTGGGCACAAAGTCCTTCTGCAGGGAATGCTACTATTACTTATAACGTGCAAAGATATCGACTTGTAGGTGACACTCCTGTTGATGTGAGTGGCTGTCTAAATATTACCGATGCAAGTCGAACCTGTACGGACATTGTTCCGACTGCAGATGGACTGCCTTATTATTATATTGTGAAAGCTGTTACTTTAGGTGGGAACTCTCCTTCTTATAGCGCTGCAAGTGTAGTCACCCCTGTGGCTCAATTTTCTTCATTTACGCCGACAACGAATATTACAACATCTCCATCTGCGCAGATCACTTTGAACTGGAGTGGGGGTAGTGGTGCTACAAATTTCTTAGTGTATAGTTCTACAACTGCGGGTGGATCAGCACCACCTGCTGGCACAGCCACTACCTGCACAAGTACCCCATGTGTGCTTTCAGCAAGCGTAGGAAATATTTTTTATTACTCGTTGGTTGGAAGCAATACTGGCATTAATTCTACAGCTACAAGAACATCGAATGAAATTTCTGTAACAGTGAATGATACACCCATAACTTCTGTGGTAGCTCAAACATCGCAAGTGACTATTGGTTGGAGCAGTGTTCTTAACGCAACTAATTATAAGATTTATTATTCAACTTCATCAACTGCTGGAATAGCTGGTAAAACATTGGGTTGCGATGCGGGATTATCACTTTCCTGTACTGTGACAGGATTGACCAATGGCACTCAATACTATTTTGTCATTGCTATCACTCGATCTGTTGGTGGTACCTTTATTGGTTCTGAGTTTTTAGCGACTCCCATAAGCTCATTTAGTATAACATCGCTTGCGTCAGCAAGTTCTACCTCAGCAAATATAACATGGGAATTAGCTTTGGGAGCAACGAGTTATGACATTAAATACGGAACAAGTTCTGGCAATTATTCAGAAGGAAATGTCTCAGTTGCGGCAAGTGTATCACAACCTTATTTAATCACAGGATTGAGTGCAGGTTCTACTTATTATTTTATGGTAACAGCAAAAAATAATTCCGGAGCAGTTGATGCCATAAGTGAAGTACAACTGGTTCAACAAGTGGGAACCCCAACGGGTTTAAGCATAACTTCAGTTACAAAAAACTCTACAACGCTAAGTTGGAATATATTAACAGGTAATCCATTAACGACCTATAAAATATATCGCTCAGATATTAATTTAACTCCATTTGTAGCAAACCCAACTGCAGCAGTTTGTTCGGTTTCGTCTTTAACAAATACGAACACGTGTACAGATAGTGGTTTAAATGAAAATACAATTTATTATTATGTTATTTCTGCGTTGAATTCAGCTGGAGAATCAGCTGTCTCAACCCCCGCAGTTCAAGGAATCACTTCACTTAACACAGCACCAACGAACTTATTCGTATCGAATGTAAATATAAATTCTGCTACGCTGAATTGGAATTTTAACCAAGGAAATGCTCCTGTTATATATAATCTTTATCAATCAACGACAGGTGCGAATGGTTCGTGGGGCTCGGCTATCTATACAGGAAATAATCTCTCGACTTCAAGTACAGGTTTGTCAGAAAATACGACTTATTATTATAAAGTTTCAGCAAAAAACAGTGCGTTGAATGCGACCGAGCAATTTTCTCCAGTTATTAATTTCACAACCGCATTACAGACTGCACCTATTATAAATTCAGTGACAAATATAACGAATAACTCTGCAACGATAAATTGGTCATTGAGTGCTGGAACCGCACCGGTGACTTATAATTTATATCGATCTTTAACAAGCAATCCGAGCAATTGGGGCAGTCCAATCTTTACGGGAACCGGTTTGAGCTTTTCAGATAGCGGTCTTTCTGAAAATACAAATTATTATTACATGGTTTCGGCAACCAATAATGCTCCAGGAGCTATGGGAATTAATTCCAATGAATTTCAGATGAGTACGAAAATACAAAATCCTCCTGTAATTTCTGTTACTAATGTAACTGACACTTCTGTTTCGTTGAAATGGACGAGTGTGCTCGGAAGCAATTCTGTAACTTATAAATTGTATCGTTCGACAGTACCAGGAGTGGTTGCAAATGGAGTTTTATTAGCAACAAACCCTTCAAATAATGTTTATACAGATACAACCGTAACAGATAGTAAAATTTATTATTATGTTGTTACTGCAACAAATTCTCAAAATACTGTTACATCAACGCCTGAAACGCAGATCGTTACTTTACCAAAGATACCAAATTCACCTACTATTTCTGCTACAGGAAATACTGTTACTTTAAATTGGGTATCCAACTCGACTGGGAATGCATCAATAACATATAGTGTGAGTCGATCTCGTTCGGCTGCAAGTGGTTATGCACCTGTTAGCGGGTGTACAAATATATCAAATCCATTAACCTGTGTTGATACCGTAAGTGCAGATGGTGCTGCTTTTTATTATACAATTTCGGCATCAAATTCAAATGGCAGTTCACTCTCTGCAAGTTCGCCAACTTCAGTTATTCCAATAACTGCGATCAGTTCTATAAATATATCAACGACAACAACACAAATTAATCTAGCATGGTCAGGAGGATCTGGTGCGACAGGTTTTAAGGTTTATCAGTCATTGGTTGCCAATCAATCTTCTCCAAATAATTCTGGTACAGTCACCGCTTGCACTGCATCACCCTGTTCGTTTGCAGGGACTGCCAATCAAACCGTTTATTATACGATTGTTGGAAATAATACAGGAGTGAACTCCACTGCTCAAACTTTATCAGCTGAGGTCAGTGGAACACCATTGAGCTCTGCGAACTTAATGGTTTCTGCAGGTTCATCGCAGGTAACTGTTTTATGGGACAATACAATTGCAAATGCAACAAACTTTAAAGTCTATTATTCAACTGTACCCGGACAAGCATTATCTTCTGGTACTTTAGGTTGTGATGCGCTTTTAGGAAGTTCGTGTGTGATCAGTGGACTGACAAATGGTCAAGTTTATTATTTTGCATTATTAGTCACCCGTTCTGTTGGGGGGAATTTTCAAAGCACAGAAGTAACAGGGATACCCATTTCTACATTTTCAATTATTTCTATTTCACCGACAGTTAATTCTGCAACTGTCACCTGGGGAAGTGCAGCAGGTGCGAATTCATATGATATCAGTTATGGCACAAGTTCTTTGCTATATACTACAACTGTTACAGTAACTCCTGGAGCAGGCTCAACACAGTCTAGTCTTATTACCTCGTTGAATCCTGGAACCCAGTATTTCTTTACAGTAACGGCAAAAAATGCCAATGGCTCTGTAATGGCAAATGCAGAAATGTCCACTGTGACAACACCAAACGCCCCTGCAAATATAAAGATCATAAGTTTAGGTTATAATAGTGCAACAATTCAAGTAAATAATAATTTTGCAAATGTTGGGACGACTTATAAAATTTATCACTCAACCCAAAGTGGATTTAATACTTCCGATAATACGGCCGTTTTTGGCTGCTTTGCTTATGTGAATTCAGCAAGCCCCACAACATTATCGTGCGTGGATAATACAGGAATTGTTCAAAATACAAAATATTATTTTAAAGCAATTGCAATAACAGATGCAATCGGAGGGAATTCAAGTCAAACTTCTGCTGACTCGAACGTAATAAGTGCAACTACCCAATTTGATCCAGCGAGTTCTTTTATTGTATCAGTATCTAACGTAACTGATAAAACTCTAACTTTGAGCTGGACACTTAGTGTGGGTAGTGAAAATATTACGTATACTGTTTTTCAATCTGATATTGCAAATGCTAGTGTTACTGGTGCTGCAATAAACTGTTCTCCTGCAATCACACCGACGGCTCCAGGAGCATTAAATACCTGTAACGTAACAGGATTATCAGAGAATAAAAATTATTATTTTGCTGTGACTGCATCGAATAATGCACCTAATCCAGCAAGTATTCTATTAACACCTGACGCATCTGCTACAACTCCTTTTTCTTCAACAACGAATCTAGCAATTACCTCTTCAAATGTTACAGGGACAAGTATCACTCTCAATTGGTTATTTAATATTGGCAACAGTCCTGTTAATTTCATAATTAAACAAAATGGAAGTGCTGTAAATGCAGCGAACATATCGGGGTGTTCACTCAATAACGTAACAGCATCAAGCACGCAAATTTCTTGTATCGTTTCTGCATTAACCGAAAATACAAATTATTCATTTGTAGTGCAGGCTACTAATAACGCAACAGGCGGAAGTTCTACGATTAGTTCGAATACACTTTCTTTGCCAACATTACCAATAACAATTCCTTCAGGATTAAGTTTATCGATTCCAAGTGTAGGAAATATTCAAGCTCAATGGAATGCATATGCCGCTGGAAATGTGAATGTAACTTATTTGGTTTATGCTTCGACAAATTCTTCAGTTGCTATAACATCTTCTAATTTATTTTGCACTGTTTTACCAAATAACGCTGTTCGAACTTCCTGTACGAACAATCAAGTACAAAGTCTTAGTTTAGTCGTTGGCACAGTTTATTATTTTGTTATTGTAGCAAGTAATTCTTCTGGAAATTCATCACCTTCAAGTCCATCGACAAGTTTTAAGTATGATGCTCCACAAATTACGGCTTCTCCAACAATAACAAATGGACCTGCTTCTGGTTCTGGAATTGTATCTGGCTCTGGTGTTTCTTTAGTTGGAAATATTGGTACGTGGACTGATACGAGTAATTGTACTTATCAATTTTATGCAAATATGATTGCCATTTCTGGCGCAACGGGTTCAATTAGTGCAACAAATCCAAACGTAACATATGTGACGACTAGCTCAGATATTTGTAAAATTATTTCCTTCAGTGTAACATGTACAAATCCAATATCATCAAACACTGCGTATAATTCTTCTCCTGATAACAGTGTTGGAATAAACACAACAGCAATTCTTAGTGATTATTCAAATCGAGTCAGTTTGATTGGTGGAAACACCTTAAATATAACTGGGAAAAATCAAATAAAAAGCTTCATAAATCAAATTATAACCAATAAAATCCCTATACCCGATGTTTTTTATCCTTTGCTTGCAAGTCAAAATGCAGGAATTGGGACAAAAATTTTTGATTTATATTGTGACCTGCATAATGGTACCATAGCATCTGGATTGACTTGGGATAATACAGGAGGAATAATTTCCAATTCATCAGGTCTAGCAACAATCCCAAGTTTATTTAGTAGCAGTTCATCAACATTAATAGCAGTAGCACGAAGTCCTACAACGACAGCAAATGATAGAGGTATAATTGGCTATACAGGATCTTCTACAAATAATAGTTTTGGCTATGGTGGAAACTTCTCATCAATTAAATTTGAAAATTTCTCCTCTAATCCTTCTGTGATAAGTTATCCATTTGCACCTTCTCGATTTGATTATTGGGCTGTTTCTTTAAATGGCACTTCCTTGAATATGCAAGTAAATGAATTTCAACATACAGATACATCGTCATCCACAAAAAATGGAGGATTAATTTTAGGATCTTTTAACAATACAGCTGGAACAGGTTTGCAAGATTATATGGCTATGGCAGCAGCTTGGACTACTAATGCATTTAGTCTTTTAAATATGGAAACTGTCAGAAGAGCATTTCAATCTACATTAGGTTCATCTTTACAAAATTATCCGAAATTTATGTATATAGGCAATAGTCAAACAACAAAAGCAAATATATGCAATATTCTGAGCGATGGCTCATTATCTGGATGTGTGGCGGGAACTCCAACATTTGTTACACCTGTTGGAACAGCGCGTTACAATAATTTTTTATATGTAACAAATAATTCCAGCGCAGGAATTTCTGTCTGTGTAATCAATCAAGTTACAGGTGCAATGACATCTCCTTGCACTTCAGTAACAACAGCGATGCCAACTTCATCTTATGGTGTTACGATAAGTAAAGGATTAAATTCTGTTTACTTATATGTTGGGGGTGTAACGACAGTCACTAAATGTACGATTAATACAAGCACTGGGGCATTAACTAGTTGCACTGCAACTACGTTAGTTGGTATGCAGGTACAAGGTCTGTCATATGTTTATTTAAACACTCCATATCTTTATGTTACCAACAGAAGTGGAAATGCTATTAATAAATGCAGTATTAATACTGCAACCGGAAATATTATCACTCCTTGCACTCCCTACGGTGGAATTGGATTGGGGGGGCCTACTGGAATAGCTGTATTTAATAATTATATGTATATTGCCAATGCAGGTTCAAATGCAGTTGTTAAATGCACTGTGAACGTGAGTGATGGTTCGTTAACGAGTTGCGGCATAGCGACAAGTTCAACTGTGAATCCTCCTTCCTCAGGTTCATATAGTAGCACTGAGGGAGTTGCTATTATAAATGACACATTATATATAGCAAATTGGGGAAGCAATACAGTCATTAAATGCAAAATATCCATCACTGATGGATCTTTAAGTGGTTGTTTATCTACAGGCTCGGGAGTGGCATTTTCTGGGCCAATTGGTATGAGTTTTTGATATCTAAATTAAGGTAACTCTCCAAAAAATTTAAATAGAATACCTATCTCAGTGTAATCGAATTTTACTGGAGGCACATAAGTATAATCTCTTAGGTAAAAAAGCTTCGTTTTAAAACCCCAACCTTTATCATTATATGACTGTACAAGTCCTAATTCATAACCTTGTCCAATATATGCATTATAAACTTCATTCGTAAATGGTGTGCTGAGTAAATAACTTAATTCCGATTGAAATGACAACTTATCATAACTTAGGAAAGTATAGCCAATTGTGCTGCGCAAAAGTGTTGTGGACATTTTTTCAACTTGTAGCGTTGTATCATTTATTGAGCGAAAAACTACAAAATCTCCATAAGATAATTGAAAATTTCCATATAAATTTGGATAAAAATTATATTTTATACCAGCAAGAATATTTGTTAATCTTAGAATACTATCACCGATGACAACATTTGTATCGGATTGCATTATTTGTGTTACTGATAAATTTATTCCAAAGTATGTTTCCAAATCTTTATTCCAGCGTTGAGTTAAACCAATTTCAGTAAAAATTATTGGGCGAGATAGAAGAGTTGATGTTAAATTATTATCTGTATTTTCGCCTTTAAGGCGTAGATATTTAACTCCCAATTCTGAATAAAAAAGATTAGGGTTTTCTTCAAAATTTTTATTTTTTTCAAGTTCAATTGTATTATCAGAAGCAAGCAATTTTTTTTCTTTATTATTGACAGTTGTTGGCATATTTGGCAGACATATGGTAGTGCCTTTTTCTAAGAATGCATTATCAAATGCAAGATTTTTATTGAGTTCTATGGTTTTCTGGTAAGATCCATTTTCACCAAAAAGAGGAATCATATTTTTTTTTCTTAAAATATGTATTATATTTTCTTCTTTCTCTGTTGTATATTTATCGCATTGTTGAATTTCAGCTTGGACTGCAGGATTGATATCTTCTTTATCAATTTTTTTCTTGTTTTTCTCAGGTTTTATTTTTGTATTTCTTTTTTTTTCTGCAAATTTTGCTATGGGTATATTTTTATCACTTAGTTTTTCTATTATTTTCTCTTTCTCCTCAATTTTCATAGGTGATCTTGTTTGCTCTGTTTCTGATACATCTACATTCGTTTGATGGTCTTGATTTTGTTTAATTTCTTCTTCTAAATCTTCATTATTTGGGTTATTATATTTATCTTTAGAATCAATTTTATCATTATTTTTAGTAATGACTTTATCTTTAGAATCAATATTTTTATCTGTGTTTTTTCCATCATCCTCTGTGGGCAAAACAATAGGTAAAGAAGAATCTAAATGTAATATTTCTTCAGTCATTTTTTTATTTTCTTTAAGAATGTCTTCATTTTTCTCTTGATTATCAGCTTTGTTATCTGCTAAATTATAATTATTTGTTTTGTCTGGTAGGCAGAGTGAATTTCCAGGACGAATAAGATATCCTTTTTTTCCCTCACGCTTATTTATTTTTAGGGTTTTTTGTAAACTGCCATTTTTGCCAAAGATCGGTCTTAGTTTATGGGTTTTTAGAATTTGGATAATTGTATCACCATTTTTAACAGTATATGTAGTACATTTGTTATTGAATTTATTGTCAATTTCTTTATTGTTGTTATGTTTTTCTATTTCTAATTTTTGAGTTAAATTTTCCTTTTCTGCATCATTATTTAATGCATCCATATTAGAATTTTCATCTGTTTTTTTACTCACTTTAACATTATCTTTATCATTAACTATCTGCTTATTAAAGTCTTTTGGAAATCGTATACGAATTGGCAAGCATAACTTATCTCCCGCATGGATGAGTTCTTTTCGAGTTTTTTTATCCAAATTATTTATTTCATAAGTTTTTTGCAGTGAGCCTTCTTTGCCGAAAACTGGGATGAGTGAGTTTTTTCTGAGTATTTGAATTATTGTTTCTTTATCTTTCACTTCATATTGAGTGCATTGAGAATTTTCGGCGAAATTACTTTCAGCAAAAGCATGCAATTTAAATGAAAAAGAAATAAATAGAATAATATAAATAATTAATTTGTAGAAACTCAAATAAATATGCACTAGAAAATACTCTCCGAGTTATTCCTGCAATGCTCTATAAATCGGATGAATATATATAAGGGTTGAATTTTAAATGTTAATTTTCAAAAAAATGTAAGAATAGAAATTTTTTTCCTAGGTATTAAACTTAAGATTCTTCTTTTTCATTTTTTAGTTTTTTCAAGTGTATATTTTGCTTTGCTAAATATGTGTACATAGTTGGTACGACAAAGAGCGTAAATAAGGTACCAATTGTCAGTCCAGATGCTATAACAATTCCGATATCATGCCTGCTTGCAGCACCTGCACCAGAAGCAATTATAAGAGGTATTACAGCTAAAACCATTGCGGCCGTTGTCATCAGTATTGGGCGTAAGCGAATTGAAGCTGCCTTTTCAATTGCTGTGCGAATGTCATAATTTTGCTCAAGACGCAATTGATTGGCGAATTCAACCATTAAAATCCCATGTTTCGTTATAAGACCAATAAGTGTAATAAGACCAATTTCTGTATAGATATTAATGGTAGCAAAACCTAAATTAAGTGGTATAAGTGCACCGCAAATTGCCATAGGCACACTGATCATGATGATAAGTGGATCTCTAAAACTTTCAAACTGAGCAGACAAAACTAGAAAAATAATGATCAAAGCAAAACCAAAAGTGAGAATCAGTGCATTTCCTTCCTGCTGTTCTGTTCTAGAATCACCAGAAAAATCGTAAGTCATCCCATAGGGCATAATTTTATCAGCAGCCTTTTTTAAAAAAGCAATACCTGTTGAAGTTGTTTGTCCTGGCATCATGACGGCAGAAAATGTAGCAGAGTTGAGTTGCTGAAATTGATTTAGTGAATTGGGTTCAGAGCTGATATTAAAATTAATAAAGTTTGATAACGGAACAAATGATCCAGAATTATTTTTTATATAAGTTTTCTTAAGATCAGAAGGATTGTAGCGATCATTATCTGCTAATTGAGGAATTATTTTATAACTTCTTCCGTCCATGCTGAAAAGATTAGTATAATTACCACCTAAAAATGTCGATAATTGTTGGCCTATTTGCTGCATAGATATATTTCCATCAGCTGCTTTCGATTTGTCGATTGCGATATTTAATTGTGGAGTTTCAAAACTCAAATCACTATCAACAACTATAAAAAGTCCGCTTTTTTTTGCAATAGCCTTTAGTTCTTCCATGACTAAATAAATATTTGTGTAATTATCTGTTGATTTAAGTACCATTTGCAAAGGAAATCCTGAGCTACCTGTTGGCAAATCAGGTAAAGCAAAGATAAACGCTTTTATACCTGATATTTCATTCAAATCATTTTGGATAATTGTTTGCAAATCTTTAGCACTTCTTTGTCGTTCACTCCATGGTTTGAATACAAATCCTGCAAAAGCATCGGTTTCACTGCCTCTGCCATTTGCAATAAAGTGAGCTGCTCGTTCTGGATATTTACTAAATATATTATTGATTTGATCTGTGTATTTTTCTAAATATCGGATATTTGCGTATTTTGGTGCTGTCGCAATTGTTAATAAAAATCCTTGATCTTCCTGCGGAGCAAGCTGCTTAGGTGTTAAAATAAAAAGAAAGAAAACGCTGATAAGTACAACTCCTCCAAATAAAAGGACCACAGGTCTAAAATTTAGTATAGATTTTAATTTTTTTTCATAAAAATTTTGGAGATCAGTAAACTTATGATCTATCCAATGGGCAAAGCCTTTGCTTGTGTCACCAGTTGTTAAAATTTTAGAACACATCATGGGCGATAATGTTAATGCAATCACACCTGAAACGATGACTGAAGCAGCTAAAGTTAAAGCAAATTCTTTAAATAGCGCACCCGTTAACCCACCCATTAATCCGATAGGTGCATACACTGCACTGAGGGTGATGGTCATTGTTATAACCGGTAATGCTATTTCTTTTGCACCGATCAAAGAGGCTTCAAATGCATTTTTTCCTTCTTCTAAATGACGCTGGATATTTTCTACGACAACGATGGCATCATCAACAACCAGTCCAATTGCTAGAACCATGGATAAAAGTGTGAGTAAATTAATTGTATATCCAAGTAAAAACATTATGGAACAGACACCGACAAGAGAAAGCGGAATCGTTATAATTGGGATTATGACAGAGCGGAGTGAGCCTAAGAATAAGAAAATAACAATTATGACAATAATTGTTGCTTCACCAAGAGTTTTAATAACATCTTTAATTGACGCTGAAATAAATTCTGTTGAGTCATACACAACGACTTGATTGAGAGAAGGGGGGAGTGATTTTAAAATATCTGGTAATATTTTTCTTACATCTTGCACAACGGTCAGGGGATTTGCTGTTGGAACAGAATTGACTCCAATAAAAACTCCTTTTTTCCCATTGAAAGTAACAGAAGAAGAATAGTTTTCTGAACCCAGTTCAACTTCTGAAATATTTCGCATCCGTATGAGTTTACCTTTTGTTTCTTTAACCACGAGATTGTTAAATTCTTCTACACTGTGTAAATCAGTTTCTGCTTTTATATTTGTGATGGTATATTGTCCTTTGAGCTGACCTGCCGCAGATAAATAACTATTTGATGTGAGAGCTTTATTCACATCATCTGCAGTGATATTTAATGCTGCCATTTTGTCAGGTTGTAACCAAATGCGCATTGCAAAAGGATTTCCTCCAAGAATATCTGCACTGGCGACACCTGATACAGATTGAATATTGGGTTGAACGATTCGAGTTAAAACGTCATATATTTGCTGACTCGATATTTTATCACTAGAATAACTTATATAAAGTAACGCAATTGAGCTTCCAGTTGTTTTTGTGATAACTGGATTATTCGCATCTCGAGGTAATTGTCCTGTCACTGCATTTACTTTTGCTAAAATGTCAGCAAATGCAGTTGCGGAATTAAAATTTAATTTTAAATGTGCTTGAATTGTGCTCACACCTTGGCTGCTCGTTGAATTTATATAATCGATCCCATCAGCCGATGCAATGGAAGTTTGAAGCGGTTGAGTAATAAATCCCTGCATAAGTTGTGCATTGGCACCGGGATAAGTTGTCGTTACTGTTATCACAGTGTTTTCAACTTTAGGATATTGTCTCACATCCAAATTAAAAACAGATTTTAAACCGACTATAAAAATAAGAAGACTTACAACTGTAGATAAAACAGGTCTCTGAATAAAAATATCAGTGAATTTCATTTTATTCCTCTGCACATAAAATTTATAATTTTACAGAGTTATTAATAACAATAGATGAACCATCAACAAGTTTAAGCTGTCCACTGCTTACAATCATATCACCAGCTTTAATTCCTTCTAAAATGACCACAGTGTTGTCTCTTTTTTCCCCTGTTTTAACAAGGATACGACTGACTGTTCCTAATTCTTGTCCAGTTTCTGACTTTTTATCGCTGAGATGGACTAGAAAGGCAGAATCTCCATAGAGAGTGTAAGTTATTGCCGTTTGCGGTAAAGTGATCGTATTTGGAATTGGTGGTAAATATATTTTTGCATTTACAAACATGCCTGGTAATAATTTATTATCAATGTTTTCAATTGTAGCTTGTGCTTCGATAGTTCTGGTTGATTCATCAATTTTAGAATCAATTGCGGTAATCGTTCCCTTAAAATTTAAATTAGGATATGCATCACTGACAACGATGACTTCCTGACGTAAAGCAATTTTACTCACTTCTTGTTGTGGTAATGTGAAATGTGCATTTAAAATATGCGAAGATTGTAAACTGGCACAAGATAAACCTGGAGAAATATATTGTCCAACATTAATAAGTTTTATTCCAATTTTTCCACTAAATGGAGCGCGAATTAACTTTTTAGCAATTGCAGAGCTTATATTTTCATAGTTTGCTTTGAGTTGCTTTGTTTTTGAAGATGAGTCATCAACCGATGCCTGTGATGTCGCACCTTGTGTGAATAATTTTTTTGTGCGCATATCTGTTACTTTAGCTAATTGCAATTGTGCACTGATATCTTTTAATTGAGCTTGTTCACTGGCATCATCTAATTGCACAAGCGCCTGTCCTTGTTTCACAAATTCGCCAGATTTAAAATAAATTGCTTTTACTTGCCCCGAGACTTCAGAACTGATTTCTACTCCGTCTACCGCCTTTAAATTTCCAACCGAATATAAAAATGGTTGCCATGTTTCTGACTTTGCAATGGCAACGGAAACAACTTGAGGGGGAGGAACAAACGACGCAAAATATTTTTTCATAAAATACTGACGCATAATATACCAACCGAATATTCCTCCAAAAACTATAAGAAGACCGACAAGCGTAAAGGTGATTCTTTTTGCCATGGGATTCCTCGTTCAATTTTATTTGAATATTTATAATTATTTACTAAAAATCGCCATTCATCAATGTGACGATGGCGCTTAGTTTGACGGATAAAATTGTCAGGCTGGAAAGCTATTTCAGTGGATAAAGTTGAATAAGAAAATCACACTTCTGTGCTTGTATTTGCTTCAAGAGCGGCTTTTATGACTTGTTCTTGTTCAATAAAATGCCATTTTTCAATACCAACTGCTGGTGTTGCGCGTCTTCTTCGGCCGAAATATTCTAGATGGCTTGATATCCCTGATTTTTTTAGAACATTTTCAAGTTCATGACGAATAAAGCTCCAAGCACCCATATTTGCAGGCTCTTCTTGGACCCAAGCAATGCATTTTGCAGATTTGTATTGTGAGAGTATGCTCACAGCTTTTTCCATGTGGAATGGATAAAGTTGTTCTATACGAATAATAGCGGTTGTCTCAGCCTTGTTTTTATATTCATCTTTTTCAAGGGCATCAAAGAGATCAAGTGATATTTTTCCAGTACAGAATAATACACGTTCAACTTTGTTTGATTTACCAATGCGTAGGTCGTCAAGAATTTCTTCAAAATGACCTGTAGCTAATTCTTCTAAAGTCGTTGAAGCGCGTGGGCTTCTCAAGAAGCTTTTTGGCGTCATTAAAATAAGAGGTTTTCTGAAATTACGATGCAATTGTCTTCTGAATGCATGATATATTTGCGCTGCATTTGTAAAGTAACAAACTTGCATGTTACCATCGGCACACAGTTGTAAAAATCTTTCAAGACGAGCACTTGAATGCTCTGCTCCTTGTCCTTCCATACCATGTGGAAGTAACAGAACGAGACCTTGTGTTTGACACCATTTTGTTTCGCCTGCAGCGATAAATTGATCGATTATAACTTGAGCTCCATTAGCAAAATCACCAAATTGTCCTTCCCATAGGACGAGTCCTTTTGCTTGGCGCACAGCATAACCATATTCATAACCCATGGCTGCTTCTTCGGAGAGAAGTGTATTAATGACTTCAACTTTTGCTGTTTCAGAAGCGCATGGAGAAAGAAGAGTATACAGACTCGCATCTTCAGAATCTACTAAAGTAACATGACGGTGTGAGAAAGTTCCTCTCTGTGCATCTTCACCTGCAAGACGAATGCTATAGCCTTCTTCAAGGAGGCTTGCATATGCGAGTAATTCTGCCATACCCCAGTCAACTTTCTTTTTTCCATCAGCCATTTCTTTGCGCTCTGCAATAATAATGCGACCGAGTTTTGGATTTACACGGAAGCTCTCTGGTACTGTGCAGATTTTTTGTGCAAGAGCTTTAATTTTATTCAGGGATAGTTGAGTTTTTACTGCTTTTAGCATGTCTTTTTCTGAAGCAAGTTTAAGTTCTCCCGCATCTCTTGGTGGAGTGAATTGCTCAATTTTTGCGTGACTATTTTTTACTTTATCAAAAGTAGCATTCATTTCTGAGCGGAAATTGTCGTACACACTTTTTAAATCACCTTCTAAAAAACCATGTGCAGAGGATAAATATTTTGCATATTCTTCATATGGTGCAGGTTTATCTTTGATTAATTTATATAAAAGTGGTTGAGTGAAAACGGGTTCATCTGCTTCATTGTGTCCATATCTACGGAAACAAACAAGATCAATATAAATATCTTTTTTAAATTTAGCTCGATAGTTTGCTGCTAAGACCATAAGGTTGTGCAGGGAATCAAGGTTGTCGGCATTGATATGGAACACAGGTGATCCCGTTACTTTAGCTACGTCTGTACAATAAGTAGAAGAACGAGAATCTTTTGGATCTGTTGTAAAGCCAACTTGATTGTTTGCTACTAGGTGAACTGTCCCACCGACATTATAACCCTTTAAGGACATCATTTGCACTGTTTCAAATACAATGCCTTGTCCAGAAAATGCTGCATCTCCATGTAAAACAATCGAAGCAACTTTAGAGGTATCGCCATTGTGATACATTGCTTGGCGGGCTCTTGTGTCTCCCATAACCACACTATCGACGTATTCAAGGTGACTTGGGTTAAATGGCATTGATACAGTAACTTCATTCCCTGTACGAGATTTGCGTTCGGATTCATAACCATAGTGATATTTTACATCGCAGTCACCATGTAATCCATCATGATAGTATCCTTCCCATTCTGCGAAGAGTTTCTCAAGCGGCTTGCCAATTACATTGACTAAAAAGTTCAAACGACCACGATGGGCGATGGCCACAGTGCATTCTTTAACACCTAGTTTAGTCGATTCATCGATAAAAGATTCGACTGCAGGATATTGAGCGTCAGCACCTTCAATACTAAATCTTTTTTTACCAATGTATTTGGTTGCTATGGTTTTTTCGAGGGAATCAGCTTTTGCTAATTCAGAGTATATTGACTTCTGTGTTTCTTTTGAAATTGGATTGTAGATCTTTGAGAACTCAGCATGTAGCCATCTACGTTCTTCATCGGAATCAACGTGTTCTATTTCTGCACCAACAGTGCCTGCAAATCTTCTTTCCAGTTCAATCATGAGTTTTTCAAGGCTCATGGAACCTAGGCCTATCAAAGCGCCCGCATGTGTTGCGCGTTTTAAATCATTTGTGGTCAAACCGTAGGATTCAAGGGCTAAAATGGGAAATTTTTTAGGTGGAATTGGGAGTGGATTTGTCGTTGCCTGTAAATGACCGTTTGCTTTCCAGGCATGAACAAATTCAGCGACTTTCATTTCAAAAGCGAGTGCCTCGGATCCTGCAGATTCTGCAGCTTTAGAATTCGCTTGAACTTGGGTTTTTTCACTGACATTTTTTAATAGCTCTTGAAAATGAGGGGTATCATTAGCGAGAGCTGAAGCAGTTCCAAATCCTTCATTGAAGCCTTCAAAATAGGCTCGCCACTCGATTCCAACAGAGTTTGGATCCGAACTATAACGAGCAAACATTTCTTCAACATAGCCAGCGTTATTTTGAAAAATAGAATTAAAATTACCACTCATAATTTCCACAAGTCCTTATCAGGAAAGTAAACAGAATTTCAGGAATCATTGGCTTAGAGATTTTTTACCCAAAGCGTTGTTGCACAGCCTAACAAATTTAATCGGGTATAAACAATTTTTCTTCATCAGAATCGTAAATTAATAAATTGGCATAGCGGCACCATTTGAGAAGTGTTTGAAATTGAACGTCGTGGTCTTCAAATGGAAGCATCATTACGATTTGTTCAATGGCTATATCAGCTTCGAGACCTTCTTGTCCGGCATTTTTGACGAGAGCATAAATTGAATAAACAACCGGAAGTTTCAAAATTGCGCTGCGCATCATTTCACTGCGCACTTCGGTGTCATGTTCTGTAGCAAAGAGCCTTCCTTGTTCAGTCAAGACAACACGAATCCCTGGGGTTGTGATAAATCCAAGTGTTTCGCCAGCAGCAACAGCTGGTAGCACTTGGTCGACACTTTGTCCCATTTCTTCACATAAATCATATAGATCGGTTTCTTCATCTTCTGTGCTCAAACGGCTTACCAGACCTTCAACGAGAGTGAGGTTTGTATTGATAAGGGGCTTCACTCTCTTCTGTTTTGTTTGGCTAGTCTCTTTTGCTTTTTTATTTTCACTTGCAGGATGTTTTTCGCTACTTTTTATAACTACAGAGCTTTGTTCTTGAGTCAAATTCGTTTTTTGATTTGGAGTTATGTCAGGCACAAGAGTTTCGTAATCGTGCTCATCTGTTACTTTATCAAGGTGCAAGAGGCCAAATGCCTTTTCAAGTTGTTCTTCTATTTCTTTATATTCTTTAGAATTTGGCATACGTGGGCGAGGTAAATTTATTTCAATTGAACGGAAAATAGTTCCTGGATTTGAGGATAGAATAAGGATTCGATCTGCTAGCTGTAAGGCCTCTTCAAATCTATGTGTGACAAGTACGCTTGAACGGATTTTGCGATCAGGTTGCGACCAAATGCGTACGAGCTCAGCTCTAAGAGATTCGCTTGTCAATGGATCGAGCGCTGAAAAGGGCTCGTCCATGAACATAATCATGGGATCAGAAACCATAGCGCGCGCTAAACTCACTCTTTGTCGCATTCCACCACTCAATTCACGTGGAAAAGCATCTTCAAAACCTTTCAAACCAACCATTTGTATAATGCGATCAATTCTTTCATTTTGTTCATTACGACTGAGTTTGGGCATGGAAACTGCTATATTTTCACGAATTGTCATCCATGGAAATAAGGCAAAACTTTGGAAGACAAAAGCCCCTAATTGCATATTTTCTGGTGAGGGGGTCGCATAACTCACTGTTCCCCTGTCTGGCGTTAATAATCCCGCCATACAGCGTAGGAGAGTTGACTTACCGGAACCCGAAAGTCCTACCAAAGCAAGGAACTCTCCATCAAAAATATCTAAATTAATGCCTTCAAGAACAGTAAACATATTTCCGTTAGGTCGGCGATAATCTTTGCAGAGAGAGCGCACAGAAAGCACAACTTTTTTCTTTTTCATAAATTAATCCTTAACTCGTTCGGCAAATATATATAATGTTCTCCAAACTGTGCGATTTAATATAACAAGAGCAACGACTATACAGATAATTGCTGCAATAAGTTTTTGATAATTTCCTGAAGTTGTTGCGTGAACGAGTTCAGCACCAATTCCTTCTGAACGCAACGAACCGCCTGGGTATTCAACTATTTCAGCAACAACGCTTGCGTTCCAAGCCCCTCCTGCTGCCGTGATCCATCCTGTCGCCAGTGAAGGTAAGATAGCTGGAAAATAGAGCTTGCTAAAGCGGTGCCAGAGAGAAAATTTATATATTTGAGTTACAAGTTTTAATTCTGCAGGTATTCTCGATGCACCACCAATGACGTTAAATAAAATATACCATTGGCTACCAACACACATCAGAAGAGTTGCGCTGATAAAACTAGGTAATTTTAAGAAACTCAACGCAAGAGCTAAAAATGGAAAGAGAACAGGAGCAGGAAATGCTGCTAAGTTTTGGATGATGGGTTGGAAAATCCGTTCAAGGCGTGGATTTAAGCCAAGCCATAAACCAACGGGTATTGTCCAAATTGTGCTAATAATAATTACAAAAAATACCTTTGAGCCTGTTAAAAAAACAGCATGAATTAACGTAAACCAATCTTTATTTGAAAGAGAAGCAAGCGATTGACCAAAAGAAGGAAGTTTAGGAAGAATTGAAAAAACAAGCCCTCCTACAGCAAAGGTAACAAGCCAAGGGAGCCAAGATGAATGTTTTATTTTATTTACTTTATCAGTGCTTATCCAATTTGCCGGACTGATTACGGTGCCCCATTTTTCGATATTATCTATTAAATATTTACGGGTGGCGCCACTCTCAGCAATATCTGCTTTTGGAAATAGAAATAAAACTGTGCGTTTAAATCCAGTGGAAATAAGATCTGGAATACTTGTTTGATGAATAATATTTAAAAACCAACTTTCATCTACAGCAGTGCTTTTCCCATCATCACCATCACGAAATCGTGTTACCCATGCAATTAAAGGTTTCCAAAGAAATAAATTTGTACCAATAATTATAACAATAAGAACAAAAAGTGCTGAGCAAAAATTAAAATAATTTCCAGTTGTAAAAGTTTCTGAGATATAACTGCCAAGACCCGGAAGACGAAAATCTTTGTTGCCTAATGTAAATGCTTCACAGGTTGTTAAAAAGAACCACCCCCCCGCCATAGACATCATTCCATTATAAATTAAAGGGCGATATCCGTTCGGGAGATCAACAAAAAAGAATTTTTGTACAACAGAGAGACGATAAATTTTCGAGACTTCTTTAAATTCAGGTTGAAGTGTTCTTTGTGACTCATAATAAGCAAAGGCAAGATTCCAAACTTGTCCCGTGAAAATAGTAAGTAAACAAGCTAACTCGAGCCCCCAGCGATTGCTTTGAAAAATTGAGATGAGGGCAAGGACAAAACCTGGAAGAAATGCTAGAACAGGCAAACTTTGTAAAACATCGAGAAGAGGAATTAAAAAGCGCTCAAGCGATTTATTATTTGCTGCAAGTGTTCCGTAAATAATTGCAAAAATATAGCTTAAAAATAAAGCGAGCATACTACGGATAAATGAAAGAAGTGCATAATTTGGCAAAGCAGAAATAGATGTGTCTATTTTTACTTGCTCAATGAATGGTGAGCTTCCGGTTGATAAAAAGTTTGTAAAACCCATGCCTATAATTATAGCGATAAAAACAACAATTATGTCTGCGCGTAAAAATGCAGATCGGGAAGCTTGTACTTTGGCAAATTGTGTCATGCTCACCTCATCGATGGTATGAAGACAAACCCAATATGGGTGCTAACATCTTTTGTAAATCATAGGGGAGACTATAAAAGCAAGGTATTAAGAAATAAAAAGTTTGGGGTCCTCAATTTTACAAGCTATTGAATAGAGATAGGGATCATTTTTTTCAATCGAAATTCCTTCGCTATTTCTGATCGGATATTGCGGAAATATAATGAAACCGTTGTAAGGGCTGCGCAATGGTTTTTTCAATTCATCATAACCTAGAATTTGATCTTTTTTTATTTTTTGCAAATTAAAAAAACCATCCATTAATATTTTTTTGGGTGATGAAAAAGGTTCAGAATATCTGCGTTCTAAAAATGTAAAGTCAGAATTTCTTCTGGCAATATTTTTAATCTCCTTACCGAATAAATAGATTTGATCCATACGATATAAACTTTTATGAATTGCTTTTAAACAACTTAATTCTGCACTTTTATAAAAACCTTTGACTCCAAGTTCAAATGTGATTCCGACTTTCTCAAGTTTTCGGACATATTCATCGGAACACATCCCTGCTGGGTTATATGCTTCGCCTTTTTTCCGCGTTACAAAATATTCAGTCAAGCCAATCGAACGTGCCCATAAGTAACTTTTTAAATGCATTTCAAAAATATAAAAGGGTTTTTTGCATCGGAGATTGGTCTGATGAAAATCAATAAAGACATCTGAATTATTAAGAACCTTCATGATTTCCAATGCACGTTTTTTTTCAAAAGTATTATTCTGTTCAGAATTTTTTTCTGAAAAGGATCGATTGAGATCTGACTCAAGAAATCTTTTTTCTTGAAGTGCCGCTTGCTTGTTACCTAAAATGAAAGTAACAATACCTCCATATTTTATTTTTTGTGTTGATAATTCTTGAATTATCCGATTGATTGCTGGTAATGAGCCAACTTCATCACCATGGATAAGACAACCAAACACGATGTGGTGATTATAGCGGCCAAAATTGAACGACACACTGTCCGCAATAGGGCCAGGAAACCGTTTTGTATAAGAATCGAATAGATTAAGTTGACTTTGCAACATATCAGGAGATCCATAATATTTTAGTTCTTAAGGTTTTCATTTTAGAGTAAATGACACGGAGTTATATGTCAAATTAATTGTATTCTGTTGATATTTTTAGGTCTTTACAAGGTTAAGTTAATCGTATATTTTTCAAGTGTTCTTTTCAGGATTGGATGGTTTATGCTTGGTTTCTTAATTAAAATTCTTCGTTATTCATTGATCGTTATTCTCTTTACATTAATCAATATATTTTGTCTCATTTTTTTTATTTTCAGATATAAAAATCCGAACAATAATTATCTATATTCAAGAATACTTTCGCATGTATTTATTAGACTTCTCGGGGTAAAAATTGAGTATAGAGGAAAAAATAATCTCAAAGTTATGAATTCCTCGGTCTTGATTGCGAATCACCAATCCTATTTTGATTCAGTGGTATTTGGTGGGATTTTCCCCAACCAAACGGTTGTTATGGGTAAAAAATCTCTTATTTGGCTACCAATTTTTGGGTGGATTTTTCTTTTAGGTGGAAACCTTTTTATCAATCGAAAAAATCATGCGAAAGCTATGGATACGATGAAGGTCGTTGACACAGCTATTCAGCAGGGGCGTTCACTTTGGATGTTTCCAGAAGGAACTCGCAGTCATGGACGTGGTCTCAACGGCTTCAAAAAAGGTGCTTTTTATGCAGCTATTCAAAACAGAGTAAATATTCAACCCATTGTTTCTAGTACATTTAGAAATGCTATTGACATTTCAAAATGGAACTCAGGTAAAGTCCTCGTTGAAGTTCTTGATCCGATCCCAACAAAGGATGTCAATGTTGAAGATATTGAAAATATTGTTAATAATGCTCATACTCTCATGAAGAATAAAATAGCGTCTTTGGATAAGGAAATTCATGGAGTCCATTAAAAATGCTTAAAAAGAAATTTTTTCTCATTTTTTTAGTGTTTTTTTCGATTCAATTTAAACAATTAGCTTTCTCTCTTAAAAAAGAAACAATTAAAATCGCATTTTATGACAGCTTTGCTCCCTTTTCTTTTAAAGAAAATGGCCAAACAAAAGGTATTTTTATCGACATTTCTCAGTTGATTTTACACGATATGATGGGATTTCAGGTGCAAGTGGATTCATTTCCTTGGGGGCGTGCGCAAGACTTGGTTAAAAAATCTGAATTTGACTCACATATAACTGCCAAAACGACTGAAAGAGAGAAATTTCTACTTTTTCAGAATACTGAAATTATAAGTTCAAATGTAGCTTTGGTTTTTTCTAAAGATAATAAAAAGATTAAAGAAATTCTTAAAATCTCAAAAAAAGATGAATTAAATAATTTTAAAATGGTTGGATATATCGGAGATGGTTGGGCTAAAGAACAATTTCATGATGATAAAGATGTAAAGTTTTATAGAACGGCAAATTTAGTCGATGTACTAAAAATGGTCGACGATAATTCTGCGGATATATATGTCTCTAGCAATGAAAAAGCTGATAAATACTTAGCAAAAAGGCATGCGTTCAAAAATTTAAAATTTAGATCGATAGATTTTTTACAACCTGCGAGCATTCATTTTTATTTTTGCTTAAGAAAAAATTTTCCTGAATCAGAAAAAATAATAAATGAATTTGAAAAAAATTATTTGAAGGCAAAAAAATCTGGAAAAATATCGAGTATTATTCAAAAGTATTATTAAAAAATAAAAAGGGTGGTCTTCGCAGTTGGAAGCCACCCTTTTTATTTTGCAGTAGATTGAAATTAACCAAGTCTAATGCCTTCTTTAGCGCAATAAGCTTCAATACCAATTTTATTTACAGTACGTAAAGCGCTTGTGCTAAGGCGAAATTTCACAAATTTGCCAAGACCTTGAGCATAAAATTTCTTTTCTTGTAAATTTGGGAGTAGACGAACTTTAGTTCTATTTTTAGCGTGTGAAACGCGGTTGCCGACAAGACCGCTTTTACCAGAAAGCTCACATACACGTGACATAGCAAAACCTCCAAGAGTTTTTTCTTCAAAAAATGAGTTTAACAACTGGCTTAATGGAAGTATAAAACCCCAAGAAGTCGTCGCAAGCTTAAAGGCTGTAGCAGATATTCTAAGAGGAGGCAAGAGTCTTTCAATGCATGCGCATAAGATTCTTTTGGGATATTGACAGATTCCCTATTGCGTCCATATTTGCACAGAACGTAAATAAATTCCTTTGGTAAGTGCTATCAAAGGCGGTAAGAGGATATCATGGAAGACAAAAAAAGCGATAGATTATCTCCGAACGATAAAAATAAAAAACAAGCAAAAGAGCCAGTCATAAAGCAAGACTCTGAGAAACTACCTGTAGTTATTAATAAAAAAATTAAAGTTATTCCAGGTAAAGCTAAAGAAGTATTAGATAAATCGGACGAAAATGATTCCTCAGAAAATATTTTAAAAATTGTTCCCGTCAAAAATATTGTCTTATTTCCTCACAATGTTCTTCCGTTTACAGCTGGAAAAGAGTGGACAACTGAATCTGTTGACCGCGCTATTCGAATTGGTGGAAAAATTGGGATTTTGGCACAGATAAACCCAGACACGCATTCGCCTGAACCAAGTGAACTTTATACAGTTGGTACAGAGGCTAAAATATTAAAAATAATGAAGTTTCCTGATAATACATATGGTGCAGTTATCCAAGGAGTCAGGCGTTTTAAAATTCGCAATTTCATCAGCACTGAAAAGGATCGCATTTCTGCTGAGGTTGAGTACATTCCTGATTTCCAACCTGCTGAAGAAAATATAGAGGCAATTGCAATTGGCCGTGCATTAAAGCAGTTGGTGCAAAAAGCAATTAGCCTTTCTCCCAACATTCCCAATGAAGCCAGCTTATTTATAGATAATGTTCAAGATTCTGCATATTTAGCTGACTTGATTGTACCTTATTTAAGCGTTGATTTTAGAAGCAAGCAAGCATTGCTTGAAATTGAAGAGTTAGAAGAACGCCTTAAACAAGTGCATACGCTGCTTATGCGTGAGATTGAAGTTTTAGAAATTTCACAAAAAATCAACTCCGATGTACGCTCAGAAATGGGCAAACAGCAGAGAAAATATTACGTGAGAGAACAGCTTAAACTTTTGCAAAAAGAGCTTGGAGAACTGGACGGGCGGAGCACAAATGGTTCAAGCGATCCAATCGATCTCCATGAGAAAATATTAAATAGCAAAATGTCACCTGAAGTTCGTGAAATTGCTTTGAAAGAAGTGGAAAGAATGGGGCTCATGCAGCCTGGTTCCCCTGAGTTCATGGTCAGCCACACTTATATCACGTGGCTGCTCGATATTCCTTGGGAAATTCATACTCAACATGAGATCAACCTAAAGGAAGCAAAATCTATATTAGATCAAGATCATCATGGTTTAGATAAAGTTAAGAAAAGAATTTTAGAGTTTTTAGCTGTATGTGCCTTGAAAGATTCTTTAAAAGGCCCAATTCTCCTTTTTGTTGGTCCTCCAGGTGTTGGAAAAACAAGCCTAGGCAAATCTATTGCAAAAGCATTGGGGCGTAAATTTGCTCGAATTGCGCTTGGTGGTGTGCGTGATGAAGCTGAAATTCGTGGTCACAGAAGAACTTATATCGGAAGTATGCCAGGTAAAATTGCTGATGCATTGAAAAAAGTAGGAACGATGGATCCTGTTATCTTATTTGATGAAATTGATAAACTTGCCAATGATGGTCGTGGTGATCCTTCAAGTGCTCTACTTGAAGTTCTTGATCCAGAACAGAACAGCACGTTCACAGATCATTATTTAAATGTTCCCCTTGATTTAAGTAAAGTTTTCTTTATTGCGACTGCAAATAGCTTGCATTCTATTCCTGCTCCTTTGCGTGACAGAATGGAAATTGTCGAATTGAGTAGTTACACAATAGAGGAAAAGTCACATATTGCCTTTGAACATCTTTTACCGCAGGTGATTGAATCACACGGTATGGCCAATGTAATCGATGTTAAAATCAATCAAGAAACGATGAAAAATCTCATTCATCTTTACACACGTGAAGCAGGAGTGAGACAATTAAAACGTGAATTGGCAGGAATTATTCGTTCAATTGCACGAGAGTATGTTGAAGCTGGGTATGATAAAGTAAAAGAAAAATCGGAAAAATCTTTAACTGATATGAAACGTACTGAAAGGCTTATTACTCTCGCAGAAATCAAAAAGTTTTTAGGACCCGAAATATTTTCAGATAAAAAACGGCCACCGGAGTTACCGGTAGGAGTTGCAACAGGTCTCGCTTGGACCCCAAATGGTGGTGATGTTTTGTACATCGAAACGGCTTCAAGTGCTCCAGGTTCAGGGAAATTTGGTCTGACAGGCCAACTTGGAGATGTTATGAAAGAATCAGTTCAGACAGCATTTGCATATATCCGTTCAAATGCAAAGCTTTGTGGAGTCAATTCAAATAGTGTGATTAAAAAAGATCTTCATATTCACTTTCCTGAAGGTGCTGTTAAGAAAGATGGGCCAAGTGCTGGGGTAGCGGCATTCTTAGGAATGGTCAGTCAATTCACTGGGAAACCCATCGCATCCGATCTTGCTATGACGGGAGAAATTTCACTGCGAGGTGATGTTTTAGCCGTGGGTGGAATAAAAGAAAAATTACTTGCTGCGCATCGATATGGAATTAAAAAGGTTTTAATTCCTCAAGAGAATGAAAGAGATCTTGAAGAGATACCGAATGAAGTGCTAAAAGAAATGAAAGTTATGCCTGTATCTACATTAAATGAAGTGCTGTCGATTGCATTTGCAAAGAATAAGAAAATAAAGAACAAGTCAGCACCAAAGAAACAGGAAAATAATAGAAAAGTTATTAAAGTTTCGCGAGCTAAGTCAACGAGGACTTACAAGTGAAGACGATTTATTTAGATCACAATGCAACAAGCCCGCCAACGGCAGAGCATTTACAATCGTTAATGACAAAATTAGCTCAGTGCTCAGGCAATCCTTCGAGTCCGCATTCTGTTGGGCGCTCGGCATCAGTTGCAATCACAGAAGCAAGGAGAAGTCTTGCTCAAGCTTTAAAAGTCGATGTTGCAGAAATTCTTTTTGTTTCTGGAGGTTCAGAGGCTGACAATCTCGGAGTCACAGGTGTTTTGCGGCAAAATAATATCTCTTTTGAAAATCAGCACGTAGTTGCTAGCCGAATAGAACATCCTGCAGTACGTGAGCAATTGGAGTATCTCCAGAATGCAGAGGGGTTAAACCTCAGTTGGGTGAAAGCAAGTGTGGATGGTTTTGTTTCTGCAAACGATATCGTAAAAAGTATAAATAACAAGACAAGATTGATCACTCTTATGGCTGCAAACAGTGAAATAGGCTCTATCCAGCCGACCAAATTGTTAGGTGATTTCTTGCATTATAAACGTTGGGGAACTGTGCCTGATTCTGCAGAATTAAATAAAATTGAAGAATTAAGTCTTAGTCTCAGCAGTGAAGTCACATCTGAAAACCTAAAAAACATTCATTTTCACGTCGATGCGGTTCAAGCTTTTGGTAAATTAAAAATAGAAAAATGGTTTTCGTTAGGTATAGATTCCTGCGCGTTATCTGCACATAAATTAGGTGCTTTGCAAGGGATTGGTGCTTTGTTTTTACGACGTGGGAGAAAATTCAAGCCATTTATTTTAGGTGGAGCACAAGAAAAAAATCGAAGAGCTGGAACCGAGAATCTTCCAGGTATTGTGAGTTTTGGAATGGTGACACAAAATATTTTATCCGATCATTGGTGGGAAAGTATCGCTCGAATGGAAGAGTTAAAAAATAATTTTTATAAAGAGCTTGTAAAAATATCTTCCATAGTTATGAACTCACCCGCAGAAAATGCATTGCCAAATACTATCAATTTCTCAGTCAGTGACAAAGGGTTACGAGGTGAAGATTTGCTGGTAGAACTTGATATGCAAGGAATTTGCGCAAGCTCGGGTTCAGCTTGTAGCAGTGGCGCTAATTTACCCTCAAAAGTTATATTGGAACTCGGAAAAGGGAATACTGTTGCAAAAAATGCGATTCGCTTATCTTTGTCAACAAGCACAACACGAGACGAAATCGATCGTGTCTTAGAATGTTTAAAGAATTATCTTTTAAAATAATAATAATTTAAATTATTATTTTTATGATTAAAATCGATTTATTCAGCTCTGTGTATTATATGCTCTATGCTTTTCAGTGCGCGACTGAATTTTTCACTTGCGCAGCCAAGTCCGAGACGAAATCCGAATCCTTTATTTATTGAAGAAAGCTTAATACCGTTATATTCAAACTCATTTTGAAAAGAAAAGCGTCCAAATTCCATGCTGGATAGTGGTAAAATAAATACACCACCATCTATTATTTTTTTTATTAGTTTATCAGCTTCCTCTTGACTATGTACGTTTTTAAATCCCAATGCAGTTACAAGTCCACCCACTGGAGTGGCACCATAAACCGTTTGTGAAATAGCCAAATAATCTTTTAAAATTTGTTTATTTTTTATCCACTCTTCTTTTACAGTTTTAAATAAATAACTTTCTTTATTTTTTAATACTTCATAAGAAATCCATTCTGTAATTGGATTGACCGTATGGGTTGTGTAATTCTTCTCATTTTGCATAATGTCTAATACTTTTTTATTGCCCACACACCAGCCAATGCGTAAGCCAGGGACGCCAAAACATTTAATAAAAGAACCCGTGATAAATACATTTTCACTTGTATCAAAAAGAGTTTCCCCTAAAGTTTCTGATTCGGATGATAAAAAGCGATAATGTTCATCTCCAATTATATTACAAGTAATTTCCTTAGCTAATTTTTTGAGTTCGAGTAAAAAAGTTTTTTCTAAAACCAAGCCTGATGGGTTGTGAGGATTATTTATAAGTAAACAATCTGGATTATTTTCTTTTATTATTTTTTTCCATTCATAAATATCTGCAAATGGTTTTCCATGTTCAGAGAAACGAATTGGCAACGGAATGATTTGTGCGCCAAGAGCACTTGGAATTTCATAAAGTAATTGAAATGCTGGAAGTGGTAATGCTATTTTTTTAGGCAATAGATAACGAAACAATAAAAAAAGTGCTTCACTCGTACCAGTTGTAATTAAAACATTGTCTATTTGAGCGCCAGGATGCATATCAGCAACTAATTTGCGCAAGTCCTCTCTGCCACGATTGGGGCTGTCGTTTAAGACAGTGCCTAAAAAAATCTCAGAAGATTTTTCTTCTGATACACCTGAACCTAAGAGCAAATCCTTGACAGAGCGAGGTGAACCACCTGATTCTCCAAGATTAAATGGCGCATTAAACCGATATGTTTCAAGCCAATCCTCCATTATAAAGGTTTTTAGAGCTTTCATTTTTTTCTCCAGCTTCTTGACGTATTTATGCAAAAAGCCCCATGATATCTATGTGATTGTTTTTAGTATGAAGGGGTTAAGCACACGTGTTTTATTTAAAAATTTTACCATTTCTTTCCAAATTAATAAAATCCCATTTTAAGGGATTTATAATTATCTTTTTTTTATTTAATTGTATAGCTTGTAATTCTATAGATTTAAAAGATCAAGACTCAAGCAATTCTACATATTCCGTGCCCCCCCTTGAAGACAAAAAATATGGTTCCATTTTAGCAAAATGGTATCGGGAAAATTCAATTTATAGAGATTTAGAGATGCTCTTTAAATCTTCCGCCACGTTGATGTCTCCCGAAATGAAAGAAGCTTATGAAAAAAGATTAATAGAGACACAAGGTGTCGGAGTAAAAATCGATAAAAATATTATGGGTGATGCAACTTCATTCGTAATAGTGGTTAACCATTTTATTAAAACTAAGGCTTTATTAGAATTATATGATAATAAGTTATGGAACTTACAACTTTTTATAGATGGAAAATCTTACTCACCTGAAAGCGTGATACCTTACAAAAATAAAGATATATTATCCTCGTATTTTCCTGATAACTCTCACTGGAGTCGATTTTATGTAGTAATTTTTAAACTTCCTTCACATGTGATTGATGAGATTTCTGCAGAACAAAATGTTGGGAAAAGGAATTTGCCTCAAAACGGAGATAGAACTATTGTCTTCACAATGAATTCAGGGGAAGTACAAATCAAATTCTCTTGGAATCGTTAAAAAATAGTTTTATTGGAAGGAATATATTTTGGGATTATTACAGAATTTTGAATCTGAAGCAAATCATCTGACAGAAGAGCAACGTCTTTGGAAAATTGCAGATGGATTTCGTTTTTGGGTGTGTTCTGAACTCAGAAATCTTGAGTTTTCAGAGCGCATATCACTCAGAGGGGATTATCTATTTGTTGTTGATAATAAACCTCGATTTATCGTCATGATAGATGAAATCGGTTCTTGGTCCGTTGCATTGACCAACGACGACAAACATGTACGTTTTACTGTCGACGAAAATTGCCCTTGGCCAGTAGATCTTTCACAAATTAATAACGTCATTATGGGATCATCCCGTTCAACAATATATACGGATTCTTTAACATTGCATAAATTATTAATAGGAACTTTGAAGGCGCGTATTGCTTTTGTAACTGGTAAAGTTACAATCACGGGTGATCTTGCAGCATTTTTAAAAATGGTATCTTTATTAAAACGCAATGGAGTTAAGCCTGGAGTATGAAAAATCTCGAAATCAATAGCGTTGGCAATGCAGGAAATGTGCTTATTACGGGCGCATCGAGTGGCATTGGCCTTGAATTTGCTCATATTTTTGCAAAGGAAAATTATAATCTTCTTTTAATTGCGCGGAGTGAAGATAAACTTCAGCACTTAGCCAATGAATTAAGCGAAAAATATAAAATTAGTTGTAAAATAATTGCCTGTGATCTTGCAAAAATAGGAGCTGCTCAAGAAATTTACAAACGAACAAAAACTTTAGGAATTAAAGTAGATATTCTTGTAAATAATGCTGGATTTGGGGCACATGGTTTTTTTAAAAATATTGAGTTAAAAACTGAATCTGATATGATTCAAGTAAATATTACAAGTTTGACAGAATTGACAAAGCTTTTTTTGACGCCAATGCTCGAAAAAGGTTCAGGGAAAATATTAAATGTCGCTTCGACGGCCGCTTATCAACCCGGACCTCTTATGGCTGTTTATTATGCTACAAAAGCTTATGTTCTGTCATTTTCAGAAGCATTAGCCAATGAATTAGCTGGTACGGGAGTCTCAGTCACTGTGCTCTGCCCTGGGCCTACTCAATCTGGGTTTCAGGCAGCAGCAAAGATGGGTAATGATTTAAAATTATTCCATTCGACCATGACAGCCGACTCTTCGACCGTGGCATATGCAGGTTATAAAGGACTTCTGTCTTCTCAACGTGTTGTAATCCCAGGTATAAGTAATAAGATTGGGACGTTTTCTGCTAAGCTCCTGCCGAGAAGTTTTGCAGCTTCAGTTGCCCGTTGGTTGCAGGAAAAAAGATAAATTTATTTACGACTGATTCTTTCTCTTTCTTCTAGGCTCAATTCAAATCTCTTCCTAGGCAATTTAATATTATGAGCTGGTGCGGTTGGAATTTTATCAATTCCAATAGAATCATGAGAACCATAATCCAAAAGTTCAGATGCATTTTTTGTTTTCGGAAATGGTGAATCTTCGTCGAAAAAAGTATTTTTCTTTTTGTTATCTATTTTATTTGCTTGTACTGATTTTGGTTTTGCAGTTGCACCTAAATTTCCAAATATTTCTTGAGTTTTAGCTCTCAGTTCTAGAGTCATTTCGAATAAATCAACAACTCTATGAGTTATTTTTTCGAGACTGTCTTCTGTTAATATGAGGCCAAAACGGCCTTCAACACCACTCTCTTCAATGATTTCACGGATAGCTTGACTTGTTGCGGTGCGGAATATTTGGCTCATCTGTTCTCCTTTTGTTTGATTACTGCTCTTATAAACAGCATATATTTCTTTTGTTTTTAAAAATGGGAAGGCGTCAATCTCTGCCTGTGAAAAATCTTCCTTTGTATGATTTTTAAAACACTTTGAAATCAATATGTTGTAACCAATGAAAGAACTTGAAATTCAGTTCTTCTGAGCTTAGTCTTGCCCATTGAATGGGCTTCTTTTCTTGTTTAAATTGAGCTCTCATAACATAAAGTTTTTGTGACGGAGATCCTATGCCTGAGCTACCAGAGGTGCAAAATTTTGCTCAATCCATTCATTCCAATTATGTAGGAAAAAAATTTAAAAATATTGTATTTCATAGAGACAATTTAAGATATCCATTTGAAAAGGAAAAATTAGAGAGAATTTTTGCCAGTGGCAATGAGTTTTTAAATTGCTATCGCGAAGGCAAACAAATTATTCTTGAAACATCAAGTGGAGCTGTGAAGGTCAGTTTGGGTATGACAGGCGCATTTAAAGCAGCAAATCAAAGTGATGTCGAAAAGCATCAACATGTTACTTTAAACTTTAAAAATGGTGAGTCTCTTGCCTTTGTTGACCCAAGAAGATTTGGCTTCTGGAAAATATGTGAATCAAATGAGCAGAAAGAAACAAGTTGTGATCCTCTTTTAGAAAAGGATCTTCTTAAGTTATTTTTATCTGAGACTGTCAAAAATAAAAATATTTCTGTTAAAGATATGCTTATGGATCAAAAATTAATAGGTGGAATTGGTAATATTTATGCACTCGAAGCTCTTTTTCTTGCTGGTATTTTGCCAACGACACGTTGTGTAGATTTATCGATCTTGAAATGGAAAAGTTTGGCTAAAGAAATTCCAATCATACTTAATCTAGCAATTAATTTAGGTGGCTCTAGTATTTCAACTTATCGATCATTTAAAGGTGACAAAGGTTCATTTCAAAATCTACATAAAGTTTATGGAAGAGAAAATGAAAAATGTTTAAAGAGTGGGTGTCAAGGATATATAAAAAGAATTGCTCAAAGTGGGCGCAGTTCTTGGTTTTGTCCTGTTTGCCAATTTTAAAGTAAGGATTATATGAATTACGAATCACCCTTAATAAATATGGAATATGCTGTTCTTTATTCTGATTTAAGTACAGATCCAGAAAGAACGGCTCAAAATGTTCTTAACTATTTAAATAAGCAAATTAATGTAAAAAATTTAAAACAATTTTATTGTGTTGTTCCTTTTAATCTCGAGCAACCATGGCAAAATAATTCTATATCTTTGATTATTATATATTCGCTTGTAAATTATAAAGATCAGCTAACAATCGAATCATTTATTGTCAAAGAATTATCACCGACTTTTTTTATAAAAGATCTTCATTCACATAAAAATTATGAGTTTGAGTGTGGGGAGGATTTTTTCAAGAATACCATAACCGTAAATTGTGATTCATTATTGTTTGATGAAATTACAATTACTCAAAAAAATAATGCTATTTTTAAAATTAATGAACCATTTATCTTTGAACCAGTCTCAATCCAAAAACCTTGGGGACAAGAAATATGGTTTACTGGGGTTGAAAAAAGAGGTGTTTCTTGTATCCGACCTTTCGCAAATCGGGATGAAAGTCTGCCTTTACCTTGGGTTTTTTCTGCTATGCCTCAAACTCTACAAGGGACAAGATTTGCAGGGAAAAACTTGACTCTGGTGAAAATACTTGACCCTCTGCCAGATGAAGTTTTTGGTGATCTTTATTTTGAATTGCATGAGGAGAAAAATGAAGTTTATGTTGTCACAGAAATTTCTGCGGAAAGTGGTCGGATAAAATTGGGGGCTAACCCTGATAAACTTAAAATGTTTAAGGATACTAAAGATTATAAAGAATTATTTTTGAACAGTGTTAAAAAATATGAAGCAATTCGACGGGATATAGATGCAATTTTCGATGATTTTCGTAAAGATGAAGGTATTGAATTGAATTTACCAATATCTGCCGATAAAATAAAATCTTGGCAAGAGAGAATTCCAAAAGATATGCTTGATATAGAAAGAAAACTTCGTCAGGAAATGG
The DNA here is from genome assembly GCF_014281055.1 of Fluviispira vulneris. NCBI lineage: Bacteria > Pseudomonadati > Bdellovibrionota > Oligoflexia > Silvanigrellales > Silvanigrellaceae > Fluviispira > Fluviispira vulneris. The sequence continues at coordinate 227,750 of NZ_JACRSE010000001.1, forward strand.
ATTCTTTTGTTGGATATCTAAATTTAAATATCGGTGATGTTGTCTGTGTGCCAACTTATCTTCCGCATGCCTTACAACATGGTGTCAAAGTAATTGAGTTTCAAACACCAACCTATGAACGTAAAATTATAAGTTTTGCGCAAAAGGTTTTAACTCAATCAACATGGGATACTGTAGAGGCCATTTCAATTATGAATGTCCTTCCTCCTGTGTGCTCTGAACTTAGAGTCATTGATAATAATGATAAATTTTTAGAAGAAATTGTTTGTTCATTTAATGAATTTGACTCAACAAGAGTGACTGTAAAACAGGATTGTGTCTATCATTTTTTACAGAACGACGATTATAAAATATTGTTTTTGCTAAAAGGACAAATTAAACTTATAAACGAAATTTCAGAAGAATTTTCCTGTGAAGTTGGTCAATGCCTATACCTTTCAGCAGGCAAAAACTTTAAAGTGAAGCTCAGTAAAGACTCAGTTTTTTTAGTGTGTTACCCAAAATAAATGCCTCCTAAGCGCAAATTTTAAGTTCCCATATAAAACTCCGATACCTGCCTGAACCGTATTCAAGGGAAATTGAATATGTTCTGTCCAAATGTGCTTGAGTTTGGGGAAGTTGCATGAAATTGGCTCCAAAAATAATAATACTTTTACTTGCCGTTACGTTCGGGGTTATGACAATTTATAGTATTATTCAAATTAAAAATATGGAGCAAGAACTTATAAAAGATGCAAAAGAAAATCATTCTCTAATGCTCTCAAATTCTCTGGGGTTTTTATCCAAATCTCTGTGGGAATTGGATAAAGATATATCTATTCGAGGTATGAAGCCATTATTTGAAACAGGTACAGTAAAAAACATATTAATCTTCGATTACACTGGGAGTTTATTTAATGGACTCTATAGAAATAATAATGATATTGAAGTAATTGATGCACAAAATATTCAAAAAATATATAACATGGATATTTCTAAAATAAATTCAAAAAAAATGCCTTTCACTATTATCCCTTCTAAACTTCTATTTAAACCTGAAAAGTTAACAGACACGACCTACGAAATTACAGGATCTTTATGGTGGAAAGAAACAGAGTTTTCAGAACCCCGATTTTTGGGTCTAGCCATCATGCATTTTTCGACAGAATTTATTGCTTTGAGATTGAACGAACAAAAGATAGGTTTTGTTTATTTAACGGTTGGTTTATGTGTCTCTATTATTTTATTAACTTATGCTTATCTAGAAATTGAAATTATCACTCCTATTCGAAAGCTTATGATAGCCAGTTTAAACGTAGCATCCGGAGTTTTTACAAAGATTAAAACAACAAAAGGAAAAGATGAGATTAATAAATTAACAGAAAATTTTAATTATATGATTGTTAAAATTGAAAATAGTTTGAGTTTAATCAGAGGACTCTCTGAAGCATCTCAAGAAATTGTAAAATGTAAAGATTTACAAGAAATATCGGAAGTATATAGCAATTATTGTCAAAAGTTAATTCTCGCTAAGAAAGTGAGTGTGTGGCTCGACACAAGCAATGCATTATCCAACGCTGCTCGCGGAATGAGACGACTTTCTGATGACAAAGAGCTTGAACAAAATGATCCTATCCTAAAACTTATTCTTACATCTGTTGAAGAGTTTCATGATAAATTTGATAATATTAAAAACGAAGAAAAAAATAATAAAATTGTCATTCCTCTTTTAAATTCAAAAGGTGTCATGCTTGGACTCATTGAAATTGAATTTTCGTTGTCTGAATTCAAATATGGGGAAGAAGAAAATAGAATTGTAAAAGGGTTAGGTGTTTCTTTATCAACAGCGATTGAAAACTACTGGCATGTGTTAAAAGAAAAAGAAAGAGCGAATATTGAAAGAGACTTTGAACTTGCGAGTGCTGTGCAAGATTCAATTTTATCGAATGAAATTCCAGATTCACTTCATTTTGACTTTTCAACATTTTATAAGACAGCCAGTCAATGTGGTGGAGATTGGTATGGAGTTTATGAAGTTGCGCCTGATAAAATTCTCGTTTTATTTGGCGATGTCACAGGTCATGGAACACCGGCAGCTCTGATCACTGCTGTCACTCGCGGGGCTGCTGATATAATAAAACAGTTTATACTATCGGGTAGCATGAAAGTGGATGAGAAATTACCTGGACATGTGCTCGAATTTATCAATGAGTGTATAACAGAGACTGGGAGAAAAACTTATTATATGACTATGGTCTCCGCTTTAATTGATTTTAGTGCACAGCAAATAATAGCAGCATCGGCGGGGCATACTCCTCCAGCTTTGATTACGTTGAATTCAGGACAACCAGAAGTCAAATACATTTATCCTAAACTCGGCTCAAGGCTTGGCTATGAAAAGGGAGCGAAATATGAGACACAGGCTTTTCCATTTCTTCCAGGCGAACAGATTATTTTTTATACGGATGGAATCATAGAAGGAGAAAATTCATCTGCAAAAGAATATGGAATGAAAAAATTTAAACAGTCGATGAAAAATCATTGTGCGAATAAGCCTGATTTATTTATCAAAAGTATCATTCATGATGCTTATTTATTTTTTGAAGGTATTCCACAAAAAGATGATATTGCTCTAATGATTATTAGGTTTTTAACTGAACAAGAAAAAGAGTTGAAAAAAGAAGCGCAGAATCCAAAAATGAGAGCCGCATAACAAAATTTTGTCGCTCGCTCTGTCTGAAATCAAGACAATTATATATTAAAAATATTTTTTAATTGCTGCCTTAAAAAGATAAAGGCTATATAAGATTTAATATCGCATAAAAAATCAATGTGATCAAATTTTTATTATGAAATTACCAAATGTCTTTTTTTTTTACAGAAGTAGCAAAGCTTGTTCATATAAATATGAGAGGGCATATTAATTGCAAGATTTATGAGCTTCTCTTATCAATTAATACACCTACCTAGCATTGTCTCTCTCGCATTTTCTCACCTTTTTTTATCAATCAATCCTGCCAAAAAAAGAAGCTCATATGATTTTTAGCATCAGTGAGTCATTTATTATTAGCAAAATTTTTAATTCTCATCAAGAATAATTTATATTTTTTATATGGTTTATACTTTCAATTTATAGAAAAATTAATTGGTAATCATGAATAATAAACCTTTAAAATGTTCAAAAAGATATAATATCTATATTTTATAACCCCAATCTAGATACTATATTCGCCTTTAGACTGGACACATAGAAATGCATACTGTTAAAAATGTGGATGGATAGACTCAAGATGAGTTTACTTTTAATTCAAATCGAAAAAGGTAAAAAAATGCGTCCTTTTTTTAATCTCAAAGCTGTCTCTGAACGGACTTCCGGTCAAGGCTTTTTCATAGACTCTGTTCCATTGTCACAAATTCTAGGTTTAAGCACAACTCCTGTTTATGTCACAAGTTTAAATGCTATAGAAGAAAGAATTAGCATTTATAAAAAATCATTGGAAAATTATTTTATAAATCATTCTATTTTTTATGCAATGAAAGCAAATTATGCTGAAACGATTTTGCAGCATATAGAAGAAACAGGCGCTGGGGTTGATATTGTTTCAATTGGAGAATGGCGTGCTGCGCGGCATGCAGGCTTTTCTCCCCAAAAAATTTGTTTTGCGGGAGTTGGTAAAAAAGAAGAGGAGTGGATAGAAGCTATCGAAGGAGGAATTGGGTATATAAATGTTGAACATTTAACAGAACTTCAAGATATTCTTAATTACATATCCACAAATAAATTGAATTTATCGACTCTTCCTATTCTATCCTTGCGCTTAAACCCTTGTGTTGAAGTCAGAACGCATCCCCATCTTAAAACAGGTGCTCTTGATTCAAAATTTGGCATTTTGTTTGAGCATTTTGTAAACTGGATAAACACTGTCCAACAGAATTTTTCGTCTCAACATGAGTTTGCAAATTGGCTTTCTCCATTAAAGGGAATTCATGTGCACGTAGGTTCTCAGCTGATGGAAAATAAAATTTTTTCCTTAGTTATTGATAAAGTCCTTGAGTGCGCACTTTTCATGTTTTCAAAAAATATGCATCCTATGCATTTGGATTTGGGAGGAGGGCTTGGAGTTCCATACGAAGGGGTTCATCCTAGCGGAGATGATATTAAGAAACATATCGAATTATTTAGTACAATTTTAGTAAATAATATAAAAAAATATGAAATATTACAAGATAAATGGGGTAAAAAATGTGAAAACCTCAATGTATGTTTCGAACCCGGAAGAAGCATCGTTGCGAGCTCAACTGTTTTCATAACTAAAGTGCTATATACGAAGCATAATTCTGAAGCTCATCATTTTTGTTATGTTGATGGTGCTATGAATGATTTTCCACGACCAAGTCTTTATAATGCAAAACATCATTGTGAAGTGATCGATTTTCATGAAATAGAAAAAACTGAAAATAAAGTTCATTGGAAAATTGTTGGACCTGTTTGTGAAAGTGGTGATTTCTTATCGAGTGATGCATTATTACCAGATCTTAAAAAAAATGACGTAATTGCATTTTTTGAAGCAGGAGCATATTGTCGTTCTATGGCTAATAACTATAATTTAAGAAAACTTCCATCTGAGATATTCATAAAGGATGGAAAAATAATAAAAATAATCAATAATAAATTACCTCCTTTGCAATAGGTTGGTATTTTGGAGAATATTTTCAATTGCTAGATATAATAGAAGATACAAGCGAAAAAAAAGAAATTATTGGTGAAGATATATATGAAAAAGTAATTTGGTTCCTCTCAACTTTTAGAAGTAAAAATACGAGAGAATCGTATGAAAATGATCTGCAAGATTTTTTTTATTTCTGCTTTTTTAATTTAAATTGCAAAATAATTGAATTAAACCAGATTACAGAGCGGATTATCTTATTGTGGAAATATGATATATCAAAATTAAAACCTGCGACTGTACGAAGAAAATTATCATCACTGTCTTCGTTTTTTAATTTTCTAGTCAAAAGAAAATTTTATGATAGAAATATAATGATATTAGTTAAGAGATCAAATGTAAGTAAAGAAAGTAAAAAAAATATACTGACTTTAAATGAAGTCATACAAGTCATAAATCACCTTCATTCAAAATGCTCTGAATACAAACACAAAAATTTTCGCCTTTATGGAAATTGGCGCTTACGCTATACAGCTTTATATACGTTGTTCACTGTTGGAATGCGAGTTGATGAACTTTGCTTATTAAAAATAAACTCCTTAGAAAAAATTGGAGATGTATGGCGTTTAAATATGTTAGCAAAAGGAAATATCCAACATAGTCCCATTATCCATTCTGAAACAGCGGTTGTTTTAATGGATTATATAAAAGAATTTCGTTCTGGAGCTACATATGATGAGCCCCTGTTGATAAGAACACAGGCAACTAAAAAATTGACAAGATTAAGTCGTTCATCAATTTATGATATGGTTAAAATTAGTGTAAAAAATGCCGGAATTTCTAAGGAAATGAGCCCACATAGTTGCCGTGCAACTCTTGCATCGCTTTTACATCAAAATGGTGTTCCCATAATAGAAATAAAAAATCTTTTAAATCATAAATTAGTGACTACGACTGCAATTTATTTAAAAAACACGAATGAAGAGCTACAAGCTGCAATCAAAAAATTTGAATTATTTGATTAAAACTATAAAGATTTTAAAATCATGACTTTATGAATGAGTTCATGATCTTCTGCTTACTGTCAAATAAAAAGACAATCAAAATCAAAATTGTAATTAAAAATCTATTGTCGTATAGAAAATTTGTCTTATTTACTGAGTAAGGAAGAACCATGATTGGAGTGGATCAAATAAGTAACCGGAATATTTTAAAATTAGTCAGGATTCAAACCGCGCTATTATTTTTAATGAGTTTACCTGTATTTGCTAAGACGAATGATATTCTAATCAATGTTTTTTTTAATGATAAAAATGTGCTCATAGAAAAATCAGAGAGTGATTTTCTTGTGCCAGTAAATGAAGAAACCATCAGAGAAAGCTTTGCTGTTTTTTCTGAACATAAAAATTTTACCCTTGATGATTCTAAAGTCCGCATAGAAAATATATCAGAATTTAAGGTTTGTGATAAAGCAATTGAATTTCATAAAAAAACGATATCATTTCATGATCCTGATAAATTATTAGAAACCTATACTCAATGTAAATATAAAATTACAAATAATAAAACAAAGCAGTCCGTATTTTTAAGGATTGGTTTAAATAGGACATTTCGCTCATGGTGTAGAAAAAAAGACACTTCAAGTTTTGAAATCAAAAAGACTGTAGATGCAATTCTAGATATTCTTCACGTGAAGTGTTGCAATGATTATTCTGTTAAAAAGTCCTTAGTTATAGCAAAGATGTTAAATTTAGCTGATAAGAAAATTGTTGATGTTTCGCCTGTAGGGAGTTTTACAAATTTACGAGCCCTCTGGCTCAATGATAATTTAATTTCGAACATAACCCCTTTGACTTCATTAAAAAACTTATCTGTTATAAGCTTATCAAATAATAAACTTTCAAGTATTCAATCGATAAAATATTTAAAAAATTCTCGTTGGGTATTTTTAAATCAAAATCATATCACAAAAATAAATGCGATAACAAAACTCGAAAATATGAAAGTTTTTACAGCAGAAAATAATGATATTATTGATATTTCACCTCTCCTTAACTTAAGAATGGATGTTAAAGTTAAAATAGATGGCAACCCATTCGATAAGAAAATTTGCAAAGATTTTTTAGCAAAAAAATCTTCAAACTTACATAAAGATTTATTAAATGATATTTGTCACGATTATATAAAAATAGTTCCTGCAAAAATTGCTAAGATACAACAAAAAAGTTTATAAGTTACCACCAAAAACGAGTTTTAAATGGGCCAAATTTGGCTCTGCTATACTCATTTTTGTCTTTAAAATTTTCAGGAATAGCAAATCCTTCTGGTCTAAATTCTTTAAGTGGATATAATAATTCTCGGTTTTTTTCTTTTCTTCGTGATAAACTATGATTTACATATGCAGATATATCGTAAGCATCATCTATTTTAAGTAAAGGGTTTTCATGCGTCGCACCATTTGGCATATTTGTGTATAAAAAAGAAGTTAAAAGTGGAATCATATACATATGTCCACCATCACTGTAAGTATCATTGCCAGCGATCGGTGGAAATATATATCCTTCGCCTTTGTCAAAATTGGGTTTTTTAATGCCCAAACCTTCAGAACCATGGCAGCTTGAACAGTGCATGTTATAAAGTTCTTTGCCTTTCACAGGATCTGCTGCTCTCTTAGGCAAATGAATATTATTATCCAACTTAGTAAAGTTCATATTCATATTTGGAATTGTTTTCGTTCCAAGCCAATTTATATATGCGACTATAGCAACCATTTCTTTCGAATTATCTGGCATTTTTTGTGGGTTTGTTCCAAGCATTCCGCGTATAATTGTTTCAATGGATTTTACAGTCATCGATTTAATATCAAGTTGCGGAAACTCATTTTTACTATTTATCCAAGGAATTGAAAACTTTTTAGTGCCAGGTAAGCCACTTGGTCCTATTTGATGGCAGTGCACACAGTTCAAATTATTTGCAGAAATTCTTAAATTCTTATTTTGAGCGTTTGGTCCGATTAATTGTGAAGTATCTGTTACTAAACTGATACCATAACGAATGAGCTCGCCTTCTTTTCCTTTTGGAATATCATTTTTATTCGGTTCAACCCAGTTTTGTTTTTTCCGTTTCTCAGTCATTTCAATAAGTTTTTTAGCTTCTGCAAATTGAGTGATTTTTGTTCCAAGTGGGTATTTTTTTAAATCCCAAGAATTTTGGGCAAAGCAAGAAAAAGAAATTAAGCTAATGAGCGTGAAAGAAACTTTGTATGCTTTCATAAAACATCCTATTTTTTAATATTTTATTTTAACAAAAAAATATAATATTAAAAAGTTGGATATTTGTAGTTCTATTAATCAATATTTTGACTGTTAAGGAACAGGCAAACCATTTTGTTTCATAATAAAGAGGGCATTTGTTGTCGGACATGGTCCCTCTTTAATTAGATAGTCAAATGCAAGTGCTTCGCCCTCAATATGTTCTCTAAAGTGCATATTGATTAAACGATTATCATTTTTATCGAGTTCTGTTAAAGCCAAATCATGCGTCGAGATAAAACCAAATGAATTTTTTTCAAATAATGCATGTATTATATGCCAGCTGCCAATATAACGTTCTTTGTTATTTGTTCCTCTAAAAATTTCATCGATTAGGAAAAAACCAGGATTTTTATTGTTTTCTGTAAGAGAATTTAAAATAAAATGCAATCTTTTCACTTCTGCATAAAAATAACTCGTACCATCGGACAGAGAGTCATCAATGCGTATTGCGCAGAGAAGTCGAAAGGCAGGGAAAATGAATTTATCAGCAAAGACAGGAGCCCCCATATTTGCAAGAACAATATTTGTGCCAAGAGTTCTTAAAAAAGTACTTTTGCCAGCCATATTACTACCGGTGAGCAATACTACAGGAGAGTTTTTATTTAATTTTATTGAGTTGCAAATTCGCTTATGAGTCGCAATTAAAGGGTGTCCAATATTTTCGCATTCAATCTGCTGATTATTTGCCTGTGTTCTTTCAAATAATGAGAGAAAACGGCTTTTTGGATTTTCACTTGCTAAGCGAGCAAAACTTGCTATGAGATCAAAATCATTCAATTCATTTTCCCATAATTTAAGTTTAGCAATGAAATCTTTAATTTTAAATTGTAAAATAAGACAGACGAGAGCATCAAAAGGGAGAAAAATATGTAATGTCACCCAAAAAATAGGATTTCCTCGTAATGAAACAATATCTAGTAATAGATTTAAGGATTTTATTTGTCTTTTAGCATTTTTTTTCAGAAATGAAAATTGCAATTTTTCAGCTAGAGATTCATTCTTATTTAAGTTTGCTATTATTTCTTGAATTGTTTTTGAGGATTGAGAAACTTTTGTTGCTAATTGAGTTATGGGAGAAAATATTATTGCTCCAAAAATAAGAAATCCAGTATAGAGAAAAATTGGATTTAAAAATGCTTCGGTATTCCCAGTCATTAAAAATTGCTTAAAAGAAGGTAAAAGAATGACAAACCATGCAAGAATACTTCCAAGTGCATAAAGAATACGAAATGAATTTAAAAAGAAAGTATCATTTTCTGACTTTCTATTTAGTTCATCACTTTCATTTTCAATCTTTTTTTCATTCAATTTATAATAATTTTGTAAAAAAGATTCATTTAATCTCATTGCTTCAAAATGTCTTAAAAGTTTTGTTTTTGTTGTTAAAGTTTGAGCTTTATTTGAGCGTGCTATAACAGTGTTAGCATCTTCAGGCTGAATACCTGACTCTAATAAGAGGGAAAATAGCTTTTCTGAACCACTTTTAGTTGAGCAGGTGTCTAACAAGGAATAGAGTTGGGTGTGAATATCAAGATCAGAGGAATAGACGTGGGCATTTGGAACTTTTATACATTCATCATGCCAAGGCGACTTATGAGATGCAATAAATGCAAAATCTCTTTGTGACCTAGCTTCGGATAGATTGTAGCTTAATGCTAAAGCTTTCCATTTTTTTTGCTTAGCTTGGATAGCATTGTGTGCCCATGAAGTTATTAAGCAAAAGAAAAGAAAGAGAATAATAAGAGTAAAAATCGTCGTAGAGCTCGATTTTTGAGCATAATTTACAACTATTGCTAAAATTGTGATGGTGCTGATAAGGCGAAAGAGCGCGAAGCGATTGTCTAAGGTTTTGAGTTTATTATAATAGTTTAGAGCACGCTCCTGTGCCCGTATAAAAGGTGACATTTTCCCATAGTATTTTATGTCATTATTTTTAAGTAGATCTTCGTTCATTGTCGGTTCTTTCACTCAGGAAAATTAAAAAAAATTAAACGATTCAACCTTTTGAAGCTTACAGAGAAATTATTGTAAGGACAACACCGTTGTCTTTTAGACTCTCAATGATTAATATTTAGACAGATAACATTAAAGTGTCTAGAGTATATACAGTTTTATTGAAAAATTACCTTTAAAAGACAATATAAATATAGCTTTATCAATGGCACAATATTTGCTATATAAATAAGCATAAGCTTGCTTCCTAAGCTTATAAGCATTTAACACTCAATTTTAAAACCTCATAAAGGATATTAAATGAAATTGTTTTTTACTATATTTTCGATTTTATTGAGCTTTTCTTCTTTTGCAATGCCATTAAAAAGAAAAGATATCAAAACAAATCGTCAGTTAACAAAAGAGCAGGTGGCCAATACATTGGAACGTGCTGGTTTTCCTCGTGAAATAGTACCAGTTGTCACCTGTATTGCTGAATTTGAATCAAATTTTAATCCTAAAGCGATTAATAAACACAACACGAATAACACCAAAGATCATGGTTTATTTCAAATTAATGATATTTGGATGGCAAAATGTAAAATGTCGGCAAAAGATTTGCAAAATCCATTCATGAATGCCAGATGTGCTTTTAAAGTTTACCAGCAACAGGGATTGACGGCTTGGGTGACATATAAGAAATTTAAGAGAACTTGCCTCTCTTATCAAATTCCAAACTATAGCACAACTCATTTAGCTGACGTTATTGTGCAAAATAATCAGTTGATGTGATAGAGAATATCTGACATCTGACCTTTATTGATTTAGAGTATTATTAAAGGAACGCGCTCCGGCGTGTTCCTTTATTTTTTTTTATGGAGAAAAAAATGCAAAAAAATATTTTTTCCATTTTAGCAGGAATATTTAGTTTTATTGCTCTTGTTATAGGGGTATTAAAATTATTTCCCCATTTTCAAAAAGGCTCACCCGATCAAACTTGGATTTTTTTAATAATCACAGTTTGTCCTTTAATGACTTTAATTTATTCAATCGCAGGGACTGATGAAGAATCAAAGTCGGTTTCTCCCAATGCTTTTAGCCTTGTATTAACGGTACCTAGTATCGTAGCTGCATTGTACTTACATCTTTGGGTAAGTGTGTTTTGCATGCTTCTCGTCGCAATTTTTTCTTTAAGACAATTACTAAAAAATGACAATGAAAGTAATGGTAGCTCGCATCATCATTAATTAGGAAAGACCTTTATTATGAAAATGCATCTTCCTGAAGGTTTTAAGCTCCCTGCAATGCCTCAAATAGCAAGAGAATGCCTTGTTTATTTGTATAATCCTAACGCAGATACGGGTGTTCTTTCAAAGTCATTAGCACGGGATATTGGAATTTCAGCAAGTATTTTAAAACTCGCAAATTCATCGCAATTTCTATTAGGAAAAGGCGCGCCAACCAGTGATTTAAATACAGCTATTATGAGAATTGGTCATGATAGTTTAAGACAACTTATGATCCTTCATGCTCTTGAGGAGACTTTTGTTTTTAAAGACTCCATGTTTTTTGATTTTAAAAGTTTTACGAAGCATTGCTCATTTGTAAGCTTATTGTGTACTGATTTTGCAAAAAAGATAAGTCCAGATTCTATTGCTGATATCCAAATGGCAGGCCTAATGCATGATGTGGGTTTGGCTATTATGGGAAGTTTATTTCATGAAAATTTAACCATGATGGTAAAATTTTGTTTTGAAAATAAAATTGATTTTGCCACAGCAGAGTCTCAATTAGGACTTGAATCTCATTCAAAGCTTGGATCAAGAGCTCTTGCTACCTGGGAAATCCCTGACCGTGTCAAACTTATTGTAAGTTTACATGATTCGAGAAAACCAGAAGATAGAAAAGATCTTGAACCAGAAACTGCAAAATTACTTGATATCTTGATTTTATCAGACATCCTTGCGCACAGTTATGGTTTTGGTTTTAAAGAATATAAACGTGACACTCGTATTGAACTTTCCATGCTAAAGAGAATGGGACTCACTGCCGATGATGTGAAAGAAATAGTGAAAACTGCATTAGAAACGGAAGCTGCGTTGCACTCTTCTTAACACAAAAGGAAACTGAGCTATGGGTGTCGATTCGTTTACTCCTGAAGAAAGAGAACAGATATATGCCATGGCAGAAAACATGACTGGAAACTGTCAGCAGGGATCTTATAGACGAGATATTATTATCTCAAATATATTAAGAAGAGTTCAAGTTAAAAAGGCAGAAAATTTACAAGCATATTTACAAGCAGCCATAGCAAATGATGAAGAGTTTGCCCAATTGCTCAGTGCATTTACCATTCATACAACAGAATGGTTTCGAGAACTCCCCCATTATAAAAAATTTGAGACTATACTGTCTGAAAGATTTAAAGGAACAAAGAAATTTAGGATGCAATCAGGTGGTTGCTCAACAGGCGAGGAAGTCTATTCATTTAGCATAGTGCTCGAATCTTTTAAATCTATGCATCCTGGTTTTGATTTTGAATTTCAGGCTTTTGACATAGATCCTGTTTCTGTTAACTTAGCAAAAAAAGCTGTTTATCCAATGAAAGATTTTAATAAAATTCCTGCAAATTATCAAAATTTAGTGAAAAAAATTGCTAATGAAGATAGCTTTGCACCTGACGCAAATATTAAAGCTAAAACCCGTTTTTTTACTGATAATTTAGTAAAATTACAAAGTTTGCCACCATCTTTCGAAGCTGTTGTTTGTCGCAATGTTCTTATTTATTTTACACCAGATAAAGTAAAAGAAATAATTGGAAAACTTGTTGAAAGACTTGTAAAAGGTGGAATATTAATTATTGGTCACAGTGACAGTGTTGATGCAAAAGCATTTAACTTGAAATCACTAGGGAACTCAATGTTTGAAAAACTTTAAATCTTAATTATCGTGATTTTTCCATTCTTGTTTCGTTATCAAACGAGCCCCTCTGCCAAATGTAATATATGACCAAAGCCATTGAAAAAATACAAAAACTTTATTACGAAATCCAACTAAATACAATATATGAATAAACAACCATGCTATCCATGCAATTTTCCCATGAGCTTTAAATCCAGAAAACTCTGAAATTGCTCGACCTCTTCCGATTGTAGCCATCTGTCCCTTATCGAAATACGAAAATGCTAAGAGCTCTTTGCCTTCACAGCTTCTCATAATATTTTTAGCAGTGTGAATCCCTTGTTGAATTGCAACTGGTGCAAGGCCGGGAAGGGGACGATGATCTTTGCCTAAGACACTTGCTTGGTCACCAAGCACAAATACATTTTTGTATTCAGGCAAATGTAAAAATGGGGTAACGATAACTCTGCCCGCTCTATCCAGTTCACTGCCAAGCAGAGCCCCTGTAGATGAAGGTTGGACTCCTGCAGCCCAAATTACCGTTCTTGAAGGAATAAACTCATTGCCTATGTGCACTCCTTGGCTATCAATTGAGCTCACTCGCGTGCCAGTTTTAACCGTGACACCAATATTTAATAGATCTTTTTTAGCCTGTTCCGAAAGTTCTGGAGAAAAACTTGAAAGTATACGCTCACCTGCTTCAATTAATATGATACTTGTGCTTTTTAAATCAATGTTTTTAAACTCTTTATTTAAAGTATAATGAGCCATTTCTGAAAGTGAGCCTGCGAGTTCAACACCGGTCGGTCCTCCGCCAACCACGATAAAAGTGAGATATTCTCTTATCTTTTTAGGATCATTTTCTCTTTCAGCAAGTTCAAAAGCTGTGAGCACTCTTCTGCGAATTTCAGTCGCTTGCTCAATGCTTTTTAATCCTGGTGCGTAATCTTCCCAATCATCTCGCCCAAAATAACTATGGGTTGCGCCGCACGCAAGAATAAGATAATCATATTTATATTCGGTAAATTCTGTTTTAACTTTTTGATTTTGTAAATTAATTTTTGTTACTTTGCCTAATGTGACATTGATATTCTCGTATTTAGCTAAAATCGATCGAATAGGCGATGCTATTTCTGCGGGGCTCAAACCTGCCATAGCGACTTGATATAATAATGGTTGAAATAAATGATAATTTTTTTTATCTAATAATGTCACTTGAATTTCTTTATATTTTCCAAGCTGTTTAGCAGCATTAATTCCTGCAAAACCAGCTCCTACAATTACGATATGTGCCGATGTCATTTTATTATTCATAGGAACCTCATACATATTATTACCACAAAAAAATAATAACTTTAAATCATGTAAAGTTGCAATTACTGTTATTTTATAATAGCCCAAGCAAGGCGCAAACAATTGGCTATGGAAGAGGAGTGTGCTGTGGCTCATAAGTTATCAGGGGCAACTGTCGAAGTTATTTGTGGATGTATGTTTAGTGGCAAAACTGAAGAACTGATCCGTGTTTTAAAAAGAGCGACCATTGCAAAACAAAGAATACTCGTGTTCAAACACTCATCTGACATAAGATATTCTGATGAAAGCATATGCAGTCACAGTGGAGTTAAAATTCCATCCATTCTCATTCAAAAAACAGCAGAAATATTTAATTATAATTTAGATAACATTGATGTGGTAGGAATTGATGAAGCTCAATTTTTTACAGATGAAATCATAGGCGACGTAGAGAAAATTCTTGAAATGGGTATTAGAGTTGTTATAGCGGGCTTAGATATGGATTTTAGAAAAAGACCATTTGGAAAAATGCCTGAATTATTAGCAATGGCAAATAAGGTGACAAAATTATCAGCTATTTGTTCAGTTTGCGCAGAAGATGCTCAATACACTCAGAGACTTTTTCCCTCAGATGAAACAGTTTTTGTGGGAGCTATTGAAAGTTATGAACCGCGCTGCCGTAAGCATCACAGCATTTTTAAATAGATAGAGTATCTATTTAAAGTTAAATGTTAAAATATTTTGCTGCAATTTTCTCTATATCACTTAATTCCGCTTTTACTTCCCAATGCATAGATTCTCTATTCAGTAAGTTTTGCATTTGTTCAGGAATCGGAATTTTTTCTTGAATAATGGGTTCAATAATGTCATCAAATTTACATGGATCCGCTGTAGAAACCACTATCCAACTGTGCGCTGATTTATTTTTTCTCACAAAAAAACCTGTTGCAGTGTGCGGACATATTATTCTTTTATAATTGTTGTAAAAATTTCCTATTGTCTGTTTAATTTCCACATTGCTAACACTTATAGATGAAACATTTTTTTTAAAGATGGAATAATCCTGAAACAACTGAGAAAGTCTTTCAAAATTACTTGGGTTTCCAACGTCCATGGCATTGGCAAGGGTTAGAACACTTTTACGAGGGCTAAAAACCCCTGATTCAATATAATCATTTATGACTCTATTTTCATTTGTAGCTAAAGAGATTTCACGAATTGGAAAACCCATTTCTTTAGCCCAATAAGCTGCTGTGGCATTGCCGAGATTACCTGTTGGGATAATAAAACCAACCGACGTTTTATTTTTATTAAAGTAAGCAAAGCTTGAATAGGCATAATAGATCATTTGTGGAAGCAATCTTCCAATATTTATGCTATTAGCACTGCTAATATTCATGACATTTTGCCACCAATTTTCATTGAAAGCTTGCTTAACGAGACGCTGACAGTCATCAAATGTGCCAAGCACTGCTAGCGATAAAATATTTTTTCCCCAACACGTGATTTGTTTTTCTTGCTTTTCAGATATTTTTCCTTTTGGATACAAGACTATAACTTGTGTATTTTCTTTTTTGTAAAATGCACTTGCAACTGCAGAACCTGTGTCACCCGAAGTTGCAACCATAATTGTTGATTTGTTTTTATGCGAAATTTTATTTAAGCATTCTGCTAAAAAGCGAGCTCCAAAGTCTTTAAAAGAAAGGGTAGGGCCTTGACATAAATCAAGCATTTGTGTGTTGCTATCAATTGTTTCTATTTTAACTGGAAAAATAAATGCATTTGCACAAATTTCCCTTAAATTCTTTTCAAGTATATCATTTTTAAAAAAATTCTGTAAAAGTTTTTCAGCAAAATCAATATAAGACATTTGTGAATTATAATCTGTTAAATTTACTTTTGGAAAATATTCTGGAATAAATAATCCACCATCTTCCGCAAGACCCTTCTGTAAAGCTTCAGATAAAGAATAGAGTTTATTTTTATTTCGGGTGCTAATATAGTGCATAATTATTTAATCCTTAATGAGATTCAACAACAAAAGCATTTTTCGAATTCATTTTAGAAATCCAAAATTCAGATTTAATTTCATGAGTTTGAAAAGCCTTTTGCATATTTTCAGCAATAGATATTGCTAATTCTTTTGTTTCTGCCAGCGCAAATAACGTAGGTCCTGAACCGGAGAAAGAAGAAACAAGAGCTCCTGAATCAAGTGCTGCCTTTTTCACCTCGTAAAATCCAGGAACGAGATGGGCTCTTTGTGGTTCAATAAGAAAATCCTGGGCTGATTTTTTGAGTAATGCATAGTTTTTTTGGTAAAGTGCCGCAATAAAAGAAGCAGTATTTGCAGATTGTTTAATACATTCTTTCAGCGAAACATTGGTGTTTAAAACCCCCCGAGCATACTTGGTTTCGACCTTTAAGTAAGGATGTATTAGCACACAATGTAAATTGGGTACGGGCAATTCAACGACATGAATCGGATCGGTCGACTGTATGAGGGTGATTCCACCATAGAGGCACGGTACGATATTGTCAGCATGTCGTTGTCCGCACGCAGCTTCTTCTCCTAGGAGAGCGTAATTTGATAATTCTTGTAATGACAGCGGTTTCTTAAGGAAAGCATTGCATGCAGTGAGAGCCGCAACGGCAGAAGCCGCAGAGCCACCCATACCAGAGCCAAGCGCAATACCTTTTTTAATTGAAATAGAAAAACCATTTTGTAATTTTAAATCTTCACATAACTTTTTGATCACAACTGAAGCCGTATTTTTATTTGGATCCAATGGTAGTTTCTCTTCACAGTCAATATTTTCAATTATTATTTTAGTATCAGGTCTTTTTTTTAATGTAACAAAATCTCCGACTCCATCAAATGAAAAACCTAAAATATCAAAACCAATTGAAACATTCGCGCAAGTTGCAGGCGCAAATGCTGTAACAGAATTTAAATTTTCTTTTAGCATTTTACTTTCCTTTATTTACGCAAGTGACGAGGCTAATCTTAATAGATCGGCAAAAATTCCAGATGCAGTTACTTCTGCTCCAGCGCCTGGGCCTTGAATAATGAGAGGTTGCTTAGAATATCTGCGAGTATAAAAAATAAGCATATTGTCAGTGCCTTCTAAGCGACTAAAGGGATGGCTTTGTGCGTATGAATTTAAATTAATTTTGACTTCTCCTAACTTTGATATTGAGCCTACGTAACAAATTTTTTCATTTTTTGCATTTGCTTTCTCAACAAATAGTTTCATTTTATGATCAAATTCTGGCAGCCTTTCTAAAAATTCATTAACGCTACACTCTTCAAGTTCTTTAGGAATTAAACTGTGAATATTAATATTTTCAAGGGAAATATCAAAACCTATTTCACGGGCTAAACAGATTAATTTTCTCGCTACATCTTGACCCGAGAGATCGATTCTAGGATCGGGTTCTGTAAAACCTTGTTGTTTTGCTGCATAAACAACCTCTGAAAACTTTTTGCCTTTAGCTAATTCAGAGAAAATATAACTTAAAGTACCAGAAACGATTCCCTCGATACTTATGATCTCATCTCCAGTTTTAATAAAATCTTGTAAAGTGCTAATAACGGGTAAACCTGCACAAACTGTAGCTTCGTAATAGTAATGGCATTTCTTTTCTTTAGCAAAAGATTTTAAAGTTTTATAATAAGTTAAATCACCACCATTTGCATGTTTATTGGGAGTGATAATATGTAAACCTTTATTTATAAATGAAAGATATTTCTGTGCAATATTTATATCTGCTGTACAATCGATAAGCACTCCATGCGCAGATTCATCGCAGGCAAGGTGAGAAGAAAATTTTTCAATATTTATACTTTCAGAATGTTTTGCTAAATACTCTTGGCAGGATGATATATCCATTGATTTATCAGATAAATACATTTTTTTAGAGTTCATAATACCACGTACTGATAAGTCAATTTGATATTTAGATTTTAATTCTACAGATGCGCTTCTTAATTGCTCAAAAAATGCTTTTCCGACAGAGCCAAGTCCGATCAAACCAATAGCAAGAGTTTTATGGGAGAGATAAAAACCTGAGTGAACGGCATTGAGTGCTTTATTTATATCTTTCTTATTAATGACTACTGAAATATTTCTTTCTGACGAACCTTGAGCTATGGCATTGATATTGATATTAGCTTTTGCAAGTGTAGAACAAAGTTTGCCTGCAACTCCAACGGAGCCTATCATTTCATCGCCAATAATTGCTAAAATTGAACATTCATATTCAGCTGAAATATTTTCAATTTGCCCTTTTTCGATCTCAAATTGTAAGTTTTCTGAAAGTGTTTCAAGTGTCAATTCAGCATATTCACGAGCAACTGCAAAGCAGATTGAGTGTTCAGAACTTGCTTGAGAGATAAGTATAACAGAGATATTTTTTTGTTGTATAATTGAAAAAATACGTGCAGCAATTCCTGAAACACCGATCATGCCAGCACCTTCAATGTTTATAAGTGCGACATCATCTATACCTGTAACACCTTTTATAAGGTGATCAGATGTGCGAGGTTTATCCGAAATTTCTGTTCCTTTAACTAAAGAATTAAAGCTATTTTTAATATAAATAGGAATTCCTTCTTCTTGTGCAGGTGATATTGTGCGAGGGTGGATTACCTTAGCACCAAAATAAGCTAATTCAAGAGCTTCTTTGTATGAAAGTGATTCAATAGGAAAAGCATCTTTTACTCTGCTTGGATTTGCACTTAATATACCATCGACATCTTTCCAAATATATAATGCTTTTGCTTTAAAAAGTTTAGCAAAAACGGAAGCAGAAAAGTCGCTTCCATTTCTACCTAAAGTTGTTCTTTTACCTGATTCATTACCGGCAATAAATCCAGTGACTATTAATTTATCAAAATTATTATTTTGTAAAAAATTATTTAGTAGTTCAGAGCTTTTTTCCCATTGAATAGAAATAATATTGTTAGCATATTGCGTTCTTAAAACTTCAGTGGCGTCAAGATATCTTGAATTATAGAATTGCGATAAATACAGAGAAAGTATCTGTGCTGACCATTGCTCACCAAATCCTAAAATAAAATCTTGTATTTCTTTTGAATAACTAGATATATGCATGACTGCAAGTAGTGTATTTCGGATTGTAAGAAAATCATCTTTTATTTTATTTTTTAAATTAGATGTAGAAACATTGAATTGGAGAGAGTCAATTATTTCTAAATGTGCATTTTCAAGAGACTCAAGTAGCGCAAGAAAATTTTTCCCATGTGCAGCATTGTTTAAGACCATCTGTAAAGTCGAAGTTGCATCTTTAATTGCTGAAACTACAATTACTTCTTTTCCATTGTTTAAAAGTTTTTTAATGGCCAGAAATCTTTCAGCATTGGCTATACTTGAACCACCAAATTTATGTACGATGATATCGTTATTCATGTTTTATATCCCTTTAATGATAATATTTTTATAATATAAAATTATTAAAATAATTTTATAAATAGTATTGATATTTATTTTTTAATTTTTGCTTAAATAAACGTGATTGTTGTATGCGTGGTGAAAGTAATGGGGGTGTTTTTAATTGATGAAATTTTTTTATAATTAAAAGACGCTCGCACTTTTAAGAATATCGGCTCAGAAGACTTCATAATTAACACCTTTCAAAGAAACCGCATTTGAAGTAATAAATTCTAATTTTTTACTTCTGTCTTTTTATGTTCTCTTCTTTAGAACTTGAAGAGAGTTTAAATTTATAATTTATTTAAAATTGAAATTCAAGGTATTATAATGTTTTTTAGTAAAATTAAATTCCATTGCTTAATTTTTATGAATATGTAAACAAGCATGCATCTTAATAAATTGTGTTCTTTAACTCGGAGTCCTCTCTTTTTATAAAATGACTTATCTTTCCAAATAAGCTAGCTTAATAAAGTCCTATGAACTTAGGGTTGCATTTTTCTTTTAGAGTGTTTTAAGAATGATTATAGAGTTTACCAAAATGCAGGTGACTCATTCTGCTAGTGAGAAAGGGAATATAATGATTATTGAACCAAAAATCCGTGGATTTATATGCACAACAGCTCATCCAATTGGGTGTGCTCAGCACGTGCAAGATCAAATAAATTTTGTTAAAAGCAATGCTAAAATAAAAGGTGCGCAAAAAGTTCTCGTGATAGGTGCTTCAACTGGTTATGGGCTTGCGAGTCGTATAGCGGCAGCCTATGGCAATGGTGCTGCTACTATTGGTGTCTTTTTTGAAAAACCTGCAGATGGCGCTCGGACAGCGACGGCTGGGTGGTACAATACCGCTGCCTTCGAAAAGGCAGCGCACAGCGAAGGTCTTTATGCAAAAAGTATCAATGGTGATGCCTTTTCGAATGAAATTAAACAAAAAACGATTGAGCTTATTAAAAAAGATTTAGGAAAAGTTGACCTTGTTGTTTATAGCTTAGCTTCACCAAGAAGGACCCACCCAACGACAGGCGAAAACTTTTCTTCTGCACTTAAACCTATTGGTAAAACATATTCAGAGAAATCTATTAACCCTATGACAGGGGAAATCAAATCTGTGAGTATTGAACCAGCAGGTGAAGGAGATATTGAAAACACTGTGCGTGTTATGGGTGGGGAAGACTGGGAAATGTGGATCGATGCTCTGCAAAATGCCGGTGTCTTAGCAGATAATGCTTTAACTGTAGCATATTCTTATATCGGTCCCGTTTTAACTTATCCTATTTATCGTGAAGGAACGATTGGTAAAGCAAAAGAGCATTTAGAAAAAACAGCTGGTCTTATTTCAGATAAATTGCATAAAATTGGTGGCAAAGCATTTGTTTCTGTGAATAAAGCGGTTGTCACTCAATCGAGTTCTGCTATTCCAGTCGTTCCTTTGTATATATCTCTCCTTTTCCGTATCATGAAAAATAAAAATATTCATGAAGACTGTATAGAGCAAGCTTATAGATTATTTAATGAGCATTTATACTCCGGAAAAAATATCAATACGGATAAAAAAGGTCTTATTCGTATTGATGATTGGGAAATGAGAGATGATGTGCAGGGTGAAGTTTCTAAGCTTTGGGAAAAAGTGAATTCAGAAAATATCAACGATTTTTCCGATTTATCTGGATATCGTAATGATTTTTATAAACTTTTTGGTTTTGGCCTCCCACAAGTTGATTATAAAGCAGATGTTGAAATTAAGGTTGAGATCCCATCCATCTCATAGTTTTAGGCAGAAAGAGTCCGAATTGGGTTTGTTAAGAGTCCGAAATAGATGCATTATTTCGGACTCTTTTTTGTATTGTGCAAGCAAAGTCATTATTTTGTCGTACATATGTTAATAAGATCATAAATTTTTTTTCTGCATTTCAGATTGATAATTTTAACCCCATTGCAGTACAATTAACTAAATGAATTTCACTATTTTTTTTTGAAAAAGAGAATGATTTTTAATTTTGAGTTGTTTAATAATTTTATTTGATGAGGTAACTATGAATTCAACACTTGATATTATCAAACAAAGGACATCAGTAAATAAATTTGATCCTACAAAAACTATAAGTGAGAATGAAATAAAAGATCTTGTAAGTTATGCTTGTGAAGCTCCTTCTTCGTTTAATATTCAACATTGGCGTTTTATTGCTTTAACAAATAAGACTGAAAAAGAAAAATTAAAAGCCGTGGCATTCAACCAAGAAAAAATCACTGATGCAGCCGTTACATTTATTGTGTTAGGTGATATGAAAGGTATTGAAAAAATGCCAGAAATTTTATCATCGATAAAGAAAACCAATTTGATTGATCAGCAAATACTTGATGCCTGGCAGCAAATGGCAAATGGGATGTATAAAGAAAATCCAATTCTCGAAAGAGACGAAGCGATTCGTTCAGCCTCATTGGCGGCTATGACGCTCATGCTTGCTGCTCAAGCAAAAGGCTATGCAAGTGGTGCGATGATCGGTTTCGATCCTGAAGGTGTTAAGAAAGAATTTCAAATTCCAGATCGTTATGTGCCAGTTATGCTCATTGCTGTTGGATATCTAAGTAAAGGGAATTGGCCTAGAAAACCAAGACTGCCTTTAGACAGTATTTTAAGTTTTAATAAAATAAAACAATTTTAATAATATGTCTTAAAGACGAATAAAAATCTATGGCAAACCTATATAATAAATTTGTAATACCTCCGTTAACTGAAAATATTGTGAGCTGTCTTTCTTCCATTTATAAGAATGAATTTATTATCGATAATATGGTTGAGAAAATAGCTAGGGATATTGGGTTATTTAATAAAATATTATTGATTGCAAACTCACAACGTTATGGTCAAGGCGTTCAAACAAATGATTTAAAACAAGCTATAGTGCGAATTGGTATTATCAATTTAACTTTAGTTTTGACTTCGGAATATTATACTAAATATACATCGATAGAAGAAATCGGTTTCTTTAATTTAAAACAATTTAATCTCCATTCAAGTTGTGTCTCTCGTTTCGCTTTTGAAATTGCAAAAATCATAAATTTACCAACTTTACACGATGTGACGTTAGCTGCGGCTTTTCATGATTTAGGGCTGCTTGCTCGAGCTATATTGCACAAAGATATTATGAAAAATTTAGTTGAAAAATGCACTCAAGATAAAATTCATTTTCATAAAGCAGAAATGGAACTGAACATCACTTCTCATGAAATTATTGGTGCAGATATTCTAAGCGAATGGGGCCTAAATAAAAATATTATTTTGCTCGTTAGGAATCATCATACCAAAGAGAGCGTAAGATCATCGGACACAGACTATTTAGAGAAAGAGTTTATTGTATTGGAACTTGCTGATATATTAGCTCATAGAATTTCTTGTGGATTTGAAGGATATACAAGGGATATCAGAGTCAATATGATGTTAATAGATAGACTGGGGATATCCAAAGATAAAATTGTAGAGCTGATAAAAATCGTTAATCATTCCATGAATAGTTTTGGATTTTGAAGTTTTTATACATCCATTTGATTGAATTCATCATTGAATGAATCCGTGTGATATTGATTGGGAAATATTTCATAAACATTATGTTGTGTTTCTAGTAATTTAAATTCTTTTATTTCATCGAGAGCGTGATAGTGCATATTCCACATTTTGCACCAATGCTCTAATTTATAATTATGGAAATTCTGACAGAAATTACCAGCCATTCCTGAAAGGACTCGACCAAATATTTTTCCGCCGCTATTATTTATTACAATAAGGTTTGTGTATAAAGCTTTTTGATATTGTAAGACCCAAGGCGCACTTAAATCATATAGAGCCGTAAGATCGCCTATTATGGCAAAATTTTGTGAGTCGATTGCAGAGAATCCATAAAAAGTTGAAATTTGTCCGTCAATTCCATTTAGACCACGTGAAGCTTCAACGTAGAAATTTTTTTGATTATACTGAGCGGCTAAATCCCAATGGCGAATCGACAAACTGTTACCTAAATAGAGGCGAGAAGAATGAGGAATTATTTTTGATAATGTATGCATGATGGCTTGTTCAGAGTTTGGATACTTTTTATATAATTCTTGTAGTTTTAAGAAAAACGAATTATCAAAATTTAAAAAATTAAGAACCTCTTCTGAGTATTTTCTGTTATATTTTGTATTGTTTATTATACCTTCTTTATTCTCTTCTATACAAAAATGCTTTGCTCTAGAATGCCCAGGAAAAATATTGTCTGATAAAGAAATAACTTCTATATTCTTATTGAGTTCTTCAAGGTCCCGCCAGATCCTATGGGTTGGTGTGTTCCCAATTTTTATCACAGAATCGATTTTGTATCCCGATTTTTTTGCATTTATCCAGATTTTATCTGCGCATTTGATTTGCAATGCCGAGAGTTTTGACTCCTCTCTTAAATTTGAAATACTTTCAAGATAAACAGGTAAATTAAAGTGGCATAATAAATCAATAATTATTTCTTTATATTTAGGATGGATTTGTGAGACAATAACGATTAAATTCTCAGCATTGTCTATTTTTTGATAAATATTTTGCATAAATTGTTCAGGAATTCGATAAGGAGTAGGAAAAGTATCTAGCTTTGCAATATGAATTATCTCTTCGATAGTACCCGTTTGCAATGGTGTGTTGAAACATACATTTATATGTAATGGTTTATTTTTAGGGCAATTCAATAATTCGAACTCATGATCTGCTTCTATATCATAACATGCAGAGACATATTTACCGAAAATGTTATTTTGTTCTGCGCTTTGTGGTGCACCTGTTCCACGAAAAGATTTTGGTCTATCTGCTGTTAGCAAGACAAGAGGCAATCCGGAATAATAAGCTTCCATAGTGGGTGCTAAAAGTTCACCGACTGCTGTTCCAGATGTTGTTATTACACAAACAGGTTTATTTATGGATTTAATCCGACCTAATGAATAAAAACCAGCTGATCTTTCGTCAAAATGGTTGAATATAATTTGTTTATTTGTTGTAGATAGATTTATTAATGTTTCAACTAAAGGAATATTTCTAGCCCCAGCACAAACATAAAATTCAGCAACTCCCCAGTTTAGGAGTTTTTTTATTATACCGGATGAAATACTTCGATTGTTTGTCATTTTAATTCCTTGCTCATTTACTCAAAAAAAGACGCAGGATTTAAATACAATTTTAATTATGTAATGTCTATGGTAGAACTTTGTATATTTCAGATTTAATAAATGCAATGATCTTTACTATATTGTTTATTAAGGAACAAAAAAAGTGGGTTTAATAAATAAACCCA
Source organism: Fluviispira vulneris (assembly GCF_014281055.1). Taxonomy (NCBI): domain Bacteria; kingdom Pseudomonadati; phylum Bdellovibrionota; class Oligoflexia; order Silvanigrellales; family Silvanigrellaceae; genus Fluviispira; species Fluviispira vulneris. The sequence continues at coordinate 252,598 of NZ_JACRSE010000001.1, forward strand.
CTGAGCAGTTGTATTCTATGAATCACGGATCATTTCTATTTAAAACTTTAACAGCAGTGTAGGAAACGGCTGGATTTGCTACACCTAAGAAGTCTGATGTAGCCCCTGCGCTCGGTGGTGAGTTGTTTCCCCAGCAATAAACATCATCATTTTCGAGCAGAGCACACGTGTCATTGTCGGCAGCTGCAATGTCAACAACATTAACTGCGGGAAGCCCCACTACAGCAATCGGAGTTGCAGACACAGCAGGATTAGCTGAACCTGTACCCAATTGACCTAGAGAATTATCACCCCAGCAAACGACAGATGAACCATTATTCGTGATTGCACACGTGTGAACTTTACCAGCAACAATTGCTGTTGCATTGGAAATACCTGTGACTTGTTGAGGAGTTTTATTAAATACAGCTGATACTGTTGAGGAGCCAAGCTGCTGTTTATCATTCGTACCAAAGCAGTAAACGTTTGAGCTTGTATCTGTATAACAGAAGTGTGACTGTTCCCCGCTTGAAATATGTTTAACATTTGAGGCAATTAGGACAGGGCTTGGGTTTGCAACGGTGGATATTTTTTGTCCCCAGCAGTATAAATTTCCACTCACTGCCACAGCGCAGACTGAATAGTCAGATGTTGCTATGGATTTTATAGGTTCTGGTAAGTTTATTGGCACAGCTGCAAGACTAAAAGGAGTGCTAGTAGGTTGGGCTAATTGCATTTGAGTGTTTTGCCCCCAACAAGAAACGCTTTGTGTGCTTGAAAAAAGCACACACATATGTAAGTCACCGATTGCCATCATTTTAATTTGTTGCCCCCCTAAATTTTGCACAACTTGAGGAGTTTGAGCAGGCGTAAGTGAGTCAACTTGATTACCTAATATCCCTTTAGATTGTGCCCCCCAGCATTTCATCCCTGAAGATAGATAAGCACACGTTTGAAGATATCCAGCAGAAATGGAAACTGCGTTTTCTTGTAAAATATCTGCAATAACAGGTGTTTTTTGATTAGTAGTGCCTGCTGCAGTATTACCAAGCTGAAAGTTTGCGTTGAATCCCCAGCATTTTACTTTTCCTGAACTCATAACGACACAGCTTGAGATGTCTCCCATACTGATTAATCCGTTTTCCGAACCTGAAGACGTGTATGTAGGAACTTTTCCTAAATTTTTAGATGCAGTTGAAAGATCGTCTAAAGAATAAAAACTATTCAAAGAAACCACAGCATCCGTTCCTCCCCCTCCTCCTCCTTTTGAGCAAGAGTAAAGAACATCAAAAATAATGATAAGAGCAATAATCTTAAAAATCATCGACTTCATATTATCTCTCCTTGCTTAACTTAATGTTCATTTCTGTTAAGAATTTTTATTGCTGTATTCGATAAACTTGGTGGATTTTTAATACCTAAATTATCCCCATAAACATTGCTACTTGAATTGTTGTTACTTCCCCAGCAGTAAACATCATCATTGTCAAGCAATGCACATGTGTTATTGTCTGCTGCCGCAATGTCTATAACTTTTGCTGAGGGCAAACCGACCACTGAAACAGGTGCGCTTGATTGAGTTGGAGTCATTGATCCACTACCAAGCTGGCCTTTTGAATTGTCTCCCCAGCAATAAACAGATGCTCCGTCATTTGTGATTGCACATGAATGAAATGCACCTGCAACGATAGCTTTTGCGTTGGATATTCCAGAAATAAGATTTGGTGTTTTATTAAATGCAGAAGAGGAAGTGCTGTTCCCAAGTTGTAATTTATCATTTTTTCCAAAACATTTTATAGCATCACTTGAATTTATATAACAAAAATGATCTTTTTCACCACTTGAAATATTTTTTACATTGGTGTCTATGAGTATTGGGTTTGGACTAGAAGTTGTTGTGATACTTGAACCCCAGCAATATAAACCACCTGAAATCGTTACTGCACAAACGGAATGGTCTGAAGTCGCTATTAATTTTACGCTTTCAGGCAGTGGTATATTTACGCCATTAATAAATGGATTTGTAAAATCGGATTGTGCCATTTGTCCTTGATTATTTAAACCCCAGCAAGAAACTTGTTGTGAAGCTGAGAATAAAACACAGACATGTTCGTCGCCAGTGACCATCATTTTTATTTGATTGCCATTTAAATTCAAAACATCTTGTGGCTGAGTTGCGTTGGAATTATTGTTAATTCTATTTCCCAATTTCCCATTATTTTGTGAACCCCAGCATTTTAATCCAGTTGATAAAAAAGCACATGTGTGATTGAGTGCCGCAGACACTGCAACTGCTTTTTCAGTTAAAATATTTACAGTAACAGGCGTCACTTGATTGTTTGTGCCCGCATTTGTATTACCAAGCTGAAAGGATTGGTTGTAACCCCAGCATTTAATTGCTCCAGATGTCATAACCACACAAGCAGACAAATCCCCCATACTGATCAGTCCATTTTCAGCGCCTGATGTTGTATATGTGGGAATTTTCCCCGCATTTGTAGCAGCAGTAGACAGATCATCTAAAGAATAAAAGCTATTCAAAGAAACAATCGCATCGTTAGTTCCCCCTCCTCCTTTTGAACAAGAGTAAAGAACTTCAAAAATAATGATAAGAGTAATTATTTTTAAAATCATCGATTTCATATCACTTCTCCTTTCATGAATTAAAGATCATTTCTATTAAGAATTTTGATTGCTTTATTTGAGAAACTTGGTGGGTTTTTAATGCCTAAAAAGTCACCTAAATTATCTACTGGAGCATTGTTATTTCCCCAGCAAAAAACATCATCATTTTCTAAAAGAACACATGTTACTTTGTCAGATGCGGCAATATCTATTATTTTTTGCTTAGGTAGACCAATAACTTTTAATGGTATATTGGATTGGTCAATCGTTATATCATCATTTCCGAGCTGTCCTTTACTATTGTCTCCCCAACAGTAAACAGAAGAGTTATTATCTGAAATAGCGCATGAATGATGTTCTCCTGCAACGATAGCCGAAACATTATTTAAGTTTTGAACAGTATTAGTTTGTAATTTATAATCTGAGTGCTCAGGTTTTTTCCCAAGTTGTAATTTATCATTTCTTCCAAAACAATTGACAAAATCATTTGCGCTTATATAGCAGAAATGATCTTTTTCTCCACTCGAAATATTTTTTACACCAGAATCTATTAGTACTGGATTCGGATTTGTGTTTGAAGTTATATTTGAGCCCCAGCAATATAAGTTTCCTGAAATTGTTATTGCGCACATCGAGTGATCTGAAGTTGCTATATGTTTTATACTTTCAGGCAATTGAATATTTATTCCATTTATCACAGGATTTTTTGAAAAAGGTTGAGCCATTTGTCCTCTATCATTGAATCCCCAACATAAAACTTGTTGTGAACCTGATAATAAAACGCAGACATGTTCATCACCTGTAACCATCATCTTTATTGGATTATTATTTATATTTAAAATATCTTGTGGTTTACTTGCATAAGAGGAATCATTGATTCTATTTCCTAATTTACCATTGTTCTGCGAACCCCAACATTTCATACCTGATATTAAATAAGCACAAGTGTGGTTGAGAGCAGCTGATACAGCTACTGCTTTTTCTGTTAAAATATTTACGTAAACAGGTTCGGCTTGATTGCTTGTGTTAGCACTGGAATTACCAAGTTGAAAGGATTGATTGTATCCCCAACATTTTATTTGTCCCGATGTCATAACGACGCAGGCCGTTAAATCTCCCATACTTATTAGTCCATTTTCTGAGCCTGAAGTTGTATAGGTCGGAATTTTTCCAGAATTTTTTGCTAAATTACTTAAGTCATCAAGGGAATAGAAACTACCTAAATTCATTAAGGGGTCAGAATTATTTCCACCTCCTTTAGAGCATGAAAAAGTGAAAAATAGGAGCAATAAAAATTGTATGAAGATTACTCTTCTAAGCATAAATTTCATCCTCGTACATGAAAATGAGCTTAAACATTATATCGGTTGGTTTTTTAGAAAATTTAAAAAATAAGATTTTAATATAAGAAAGATTATTTGAAATAATTGTAGTTTTCTTAAGAGAGCGAAACTCTAAACTTTGTGTCAAAATATTGAACCAATTGAAAATATTAAAATTTATTAAATAAAACCGATTTAAGAGCATGCCAAGATGAGGATATGTATGAGAAAAGCAATTATACTAATGGATGATTCCCCTGAAATGCATCTAATTACAAAGAAAGCTTTAGAAACTTTAGATGTAAATTTTATCTCTTGTAAAACAGAAGCAGAATTGTTAGCTGGAATCATAAACAACACGCGTGAATTGGCACTGGTTTTGCTTGATATATATATGCCTGAAAAAAATGGTTTTCTTGTCATTCAAAATATTAAAGATCGTTTTCCACGACGGAAATTTAAAATTGTGTTTTTCACGTCTATCAAAGAAAAAAAATATATATTGCAAGGAATGAGTTTAAAAGCAGATGGATTTATAATTAAACCATTTGAAGTGGACGAATTCCGTTTGAAAATTATGAAATTAATTGATTTGAAATAATCTGATGTTATAATAATTATTAATGCTCAAATTGAATACCTTTTTCAATTCTAGGTTCGGATCCATCAAAATGTATTATTTTATTTTCGGATTCTATAACTGTAGCAATATTTACCGGCCGACTCCAAACTTTATGAATATTTTTCAGTGTTTCTACTGCCCAATCAATTTTAAGATCTTTTCCTTGATGGCGATGCCTTAAAAGAAGTTCACCTCTATTGCGAAAGTTCCCATCCACAACATCAATCAATGGGTGGCCAAAATTCGTCATAGCGTCGAGCAGTTCTCTTTTTATCGTTTTAAAATCTCGGTCATGAATAATGGCTTGACCCGAACGTCTATCTTGCACCCATGTGAATAGTTTGGCTTCTTCACAAAAATCTTCATCTAAAAATTCATCAATAAAAGTGATGTCATTGTGAAATTTCCGCACTTCAAATATCTTTTGCATTCCTTTATTTGTATTTTTATTCCAATTTTTTCGCACAAGTGGGTCATCGCACAAAGTATAATCTAAACCAAATTGACCTTTGTCCCATCTTTTTTCGATATGTCGCATAAGTTCTACCCCAAGTTTATAAGGGTTTAACCTTTGCCCAGACATTTGCACAACTCCAGCATAATGATCGCAATAATCTATGACTTCAGAATCTTTCAGAACAAGTTGGGTCAGTATTTTTGAGTGCCAATAGACAGCCCAACCTTCATTCATGATTTTCGTTTGACCTTGTGGAGCAAAATAATATGCTTCTTCTCTTACAATAGCAAGAACATCTCTTTGCCATGCACTTAATGGAGCATATTCGAGGAGAAATTTAAGAACGTCTCGCACAGGACTTTCAGGAAATTTTTTTTCTTTTTCTTTTTCTAAAATTACTTTTGCCTGCTGTTCCTTTAAATAACTTTCAGGATTAATATAACCTTCCATATATCCACGCAATGATGGCAATTTAGGAACTGGAAGTTTATCTGGAGAAATCAAACTCTCATCATAATTGTCTTTATCTTTCGGTTTATACTCTCTACGAATATGAGGGCCATGTTGATCAATTAAATTTTCGAGAGATAAGCAAATATCTATAAAACTTTCTACTTCATCATGACCAACTTCTTCTATATAACGTCTAACACGACTTCCATGATTCGCCATTTCATCAAGAGTTTTTCTGTTTGTATGAGCAAAACAATAATTATTTTTAAAAAAATCACAATGTCCATAAACATGCGCAATCACGGTTTTCTGATCGACTAAGGAATTGCTTCTCAATAAATAAGCATAACAAGGGTCGTTGTTAATAACCATTTCATAGATAAGGGAAAGTCCATATTCGTAGCTTTTCGCAATTCGCTCGTATTCCATCCCAAAACGCCAATGAGGATAGCGAGTGGGAAAGCCTCCGTACGCAGCAATTTCACTCATTTGTTGATAATCGACCATTTCAAATATTGTCGGGAAAAAATCGAGGCCTAGGTTTTTTGCGTGACTTTCTATTTCTAATACAATATCTTTCAGTTCTGGGGTCAGATCACTTGTTAATCTAGGATCCATAACCATATTTATTTACCCCTTCCTAAAAAAGCTCTCAAAGCATTCATTATTCCATCTCTATCTTTTATTTGATGAATAATGACTTTTTCGTTTTGCTCCCCATAATGCTTTTCAAGATCTTTGAGAAATTGACCACTGCCGTAACGACTTTCAACTTGACCGTATGAAAATAAATTACTTGAAGGTAACAAAAAATTATCCAGCAAGGTCATACATTCGTTCGTATCGTTGCCACTCCAATTGTCACCATCTGAAAAATGAAATAAGTAAATATTCCATTCAGCAGAGGGGTAGCTGTCCATGATAATCTTTTCACATAATTTATAAGCGCTGCTTATTAAGGTACCGCCAGACTCTTTTGTGTGATAAAAAGTGTGTTCATCTACTTCTCTAGCAATAGCATCATGTATAATAAATCGCGTGTCCAGATTGTCATAATTATGTTTTAACCAAGCATTCAACCAAAATGATGTGAGGCGGACTATTTCTTTTTGCTCATCTCCCATCGAGCCAGACACATCCATCATATAAATAATGACAGCGCTTGCTTCTGGTTTTTCTTCAATGCGAAAACTACGGTAGCGTTTATCTTCTTTAATTGGGATAATAATAGGTCTGTCAGGAGTATAATCACCAATGCTAATTTGCCGTTTCAAAGATTCTTTGTAAGTTCTTTTAAAGTTGCGTAAACTTTCAGGTCCATTTCTGAGCACGCCTTGGTATTTGTATTTCTTTTGGGTAATATTTTTTTTACCTTTATCTTCGATGCGCGGAAGCCCTAATTCTTCTCCTAAAATACCAGCAAGTTCATCAAGGCTCACATCAACTTCCATGCTATGTTCACCAGGATTTTGACCCGCTTCACCTTCACCCGGTTGAGGTTGCCCTTGGCTGACGGCATCACCCGGTTCGCCTTCACCTTGCCCAACACCTCTTTGTTGATTGTTCCCAAATTCAAATCGCGGAAGATCAATTCTTGGTAAGGGAATTGTGACTTGCTTATTCCCTTGACGACCAATTAATTCTCCAGATGAAATAAATCTTTTTAAATTGTCTTTTATTTTTCCTCTAACTATTTTACGAAAGCGATTTACATCTGTTTCCATTTTCATCTTAATGAACCTCTCCTTGAAGAAGATATATTCATGAGACTTGGGTTATTAACGAATTTAATAACCCTTTTAAAAATTTTTTAATTTAAATTTCTTTTAACATCGCCTCGAGCAAAAATGCTTGCAACAAAATGAAGTGCGTCTGTAGCGCAAATATCACAATAACCATAATTCTTAATAAGACGATTTTTAACAACGTCAATTTTTGCTTGAGTTTCTTTATCAACTACATTACTTACAAGGCTTGTTAATTTAATTGTATCTTTTTGATCTTCAAATAATTTAAGTTCAAGTGCTTTATGCAAGCGCTCATTGGTTTTATAATCAAATATTTTACCTTCTAAAGCGAGAGCACCAATATAATTCATGATTTCTCTTCTAAAATCATCTTTGCGACTCTCAGGTATATCTATTTTTTCTTCTATACTGCGCATGAGTCTTTCATCAGGTTCTTCACTCATACCTGTATATTTATTTCTAACCCGCTCTTTTTGTGTATACGCTTTCACATTATCAATATAATTACCACACAGTTTTGCAATAGCTTCTTCATCAGCAGAAATAGCTCTTTGCACTTCGTTTTTTACAATATCTTCATATTCTTGTTTAACGACTGCAAGAAGTTCACGATATCTTTTTTTGGTTTCTTCATCGCGAATAAGGCTATGATTTTTTAGTCCACCTTCAAGTTCATTGAGAACAATAAAAGGATTTATGCAACCATTGCCTCTGTCTTCAACAAGAGAATTAGATAATTTATCTTGAATATAGCGAGGAGATATACCGTCTAGGCCTTCACGCAGAGCATCTTTTCTTAACTCTTTAATATTATCTTCAGTATATCCAGATAAGGTTTTGCCATCATAAAGTTTCATCTTTTGCATAACAGTTAAATTTGCTTTTTTGGGTTCTTCAAGGCGGGTTAATATTCCCCACATCGCAGCAGTTTCAATTGTATGTGGTGCAATATGAATATGTGGAACTGTTTCAGGATTAAAATCTTTTCTATAAATTTTAACTTCTTCTTTTAATTTTGTTATATAAGGTACATCAATTTTAACAGTTCTATCTCTGAGAGCTTCCATAAATTCGTTATTTTGCAGTTTTCTATATTCAGGCTCATTTGTATGACCGATAATCACTTCATCAATATCAGTTTGGGCAAATTTCTTTGGTTTTATTTTATGTTCTTGCGAAGCGCCAAGTAAATCATATAGGAATGCTACGTCAAGTTTGAGCATTTCTACAAACTCAACAATACCTCTATTAGCAATGTTAAATTCTCCATCGAAATTAAATGCGCGGGGGTCTGAATCTGATCCATACTCAGCAATCTTCCTGTAATTTAGATCGCCTGTTAATTCCGTTGAATCTTGATTCTTTTCATCTTTTGGTTGAAATGTGCCAATGCCGACACGATCTTTTTCAGATAAAAGCAATCTTTTAACACTGATATGATTTCTTGTTAATTTATCCCAATCACCGTTATAAAGCCGCATTAAATCATTATACACATATCGACATGCTGGACATAAACTACCTTCTATATGAATTCTTTCTTGGAAGTTTTTTCCTTTATTTAATAAACTTAAAACTTTTATTCGTGCTTCTTCTGGAATAATACGGAGGGGATCTTCATGAATAGGACATGGCATTGTGTCTTCCATTTTTAACTTATCATGTAAATTTGTCCACTCATACGTATATAAAGCACCATCAGTTTGATGTGAATACCATTCGACACCTTTTTTTAGCATGCGTGCTATCGTTGACTTTGCACTCCCCACCGGACCATGAAGTAACAAAACTCTTTTTTCTGGGCCATAACGTAACGAAGCGGCCTTAAAAAAATTAACTAATTTTGATATATGAACATCTAATCCAAAAACCGCATCTTTTCCGTTATTAAGAGGATCATCAAAAAATTTATAATGAATAAGTTTCTTTTTGTGTTCAACATATTCATAAGAGCCAAAGTGCATGATGAGATCGTAAATACGTTGAAATGCTGTTCGACAAAGTTTGGGATTTTTTTCAATCATAGCTAAATAATCTACATAAGTTCCTACCCAATTAAGCTCATTAAAAAGCGAAGGACTATAAACCTCTTTCACAAGCTCGAAAACTTTTTCAGTATGCAGTTGCATGAGACCTCCAAAGAGTGTGATGGAATTTATATATTAAGAGTATCTCAAAAAAAACGCAGTCGCAAATTAAATAGTATATGATTTTTTATTGATAAAGAGAGCTTATAAGTCCTGCTCGAGTCTCTTGAATTTTTAGACGATTGATTTCACCATTCGAAAGCTTTTCGCCTGTAGCTTCGGTAAAAGGTTTATCGAGTATTGAAAACTTTTTTAATGTTACATTACGAGGTAAACTTTCATTCACTTTATTTACAATTGTTTGCACTTGATCTTTTATCATTTCAGGATGAGCACGATAATCTGCAAGAGCATTGTGATTTAAAACAATCAATGCGGAAAGATAAGGTAACTTATCACCGATTACACAAACATCTGCAATTATATCATCTTCTTTTAAAAGTTGTTCCAAACGAACAGGAGAAACAACAGTCCCACCCAAAGTTACAAACAAATGTTTTTTTCGGCCCGTTATTATAAAACCAAAAGGAGTCATTTGGGCAACATCACCTGTCTCTTCCCATTTTCCTGCATTTTCAAATTCAGAGAAGGAAAGACGGTACTCAAGTGTAGAATGAGCACCTAATCTAAAATTTACATGTGGTAACGGGGTGCCAATGACCTTAAAATGAGCTGCATGGAAAAGGTTACAGGAGAGCATACCTGCAGCGTGGGTCGTACCATAGGATTCTAAAACAGGTATACCGAGCTTTTCTAAACTGCGGACATAGGCTTCTTGTGCTGGGGCGAGTCCGTGGACAATAAATGCTAAGTCTTCAACAGCTTCTTTTAAAAAAGAATGACCTGCTAGAATGCGTGAAGCTTTGCGTAAAGAACGTTTTAATATATCAAAAGCACCTTCAGGAATCTTCATTGCTCTCGATGAAGCCATTAAATTTTGAATTTTGTCTATTTTTTCACTTAATTTAAAGCGTGAATTATTGATAGAACGCTTCGAAACTTGATCGATAAATGAACAAACTTGTTCCATTTCGTTCGAACTGGCAAAAATATAACTTGGTCGCAGAATTCTAATATTAGTTTCCCAGTCAGCACTCGGATTTGGAAAACCAATAATTCCATTTTTAAGCAGAGCACAAAATCGACTTAGATGAGAAAATGGATTACTTGGAGGCATTAATTCTATGCTTTTCCAAAAAATTTGTTTAGGAAATTCTGCATGTATAATAAAGTTTTGCGCTGTAACAACCAGTGCATCTGGTTTTATAACTTCTGGTTTTTGAAAACCATCATGTCCAAAAGAAACAAATGCAAAATTTCCGGGCTTAATTTTTCTCCAAGGAGAATCCTCACGAATAATAGAAGCTTTAATGGGATGCTCTTTTGTTTCGTTATGATCGTGTGATTTATTTTCATCTGCAACTTTTTTAGGAAGAGAAGCTTCTCTTGCTATTTTATATTCACGGTATAACGTTAAAAGAATTGGTTCATTGTGCTTATCTTGTGGCATCCAAGCTGCTTGTGAAATATTTAAAACAGGAACAGTAAAACCATCTAACTGTGTTGCTAATTCATGAATATCTGTTGCAATTGCAACTCCTTTAAAATAATTTAAGCACCATTTTAAATCATTTTTGGACATATGTGGTGGAGCACACATAACATCTAAACCTGCAAGAATTGCTCCACATGTAGCAACAAAAGAGTTATAAGAATTCCTACCAATTAAAATTATACTTTGCCCACTTTGACGTTCTTCTATCGGGAGTGTATTTGTCCAATATTCACTTGCTCTCCCAAGATGAGCACAAAAATCTTTTCCTGATAATTGGTGCCAAGCACCATTGCAGTAAGTACGAATTGTTACATAATTTGTTCGAATTGATTGTTTGAGTAATAAATCAAAGAAAGCTTCACTCCCTTTAAATATTTGTAGCATTGAGGCAGTTGAAGCAGAATCATGAGCATGCATAGAAAACTATCCAATCTCTTACATATTAAACCGCAGCATGTTTGTTCTGATGAGGTTTAAGAAGAATAATATTTTTTTTGATATCAAAGTATTTTCTTTGTGACCTTACCTGAATAGCTAAATCTACCTCAGGAAAATAACCAGTCAAGCTATTTCCGTAGGTACAACCTGTGTCTATCCCGACACAAATAGGTCTACCTGAAGGCAGAGTTTTGCGAAATAATCCTTGCTTTGCATCGTGTCCAAAAACTATAAGTGCTGGTCCATTATGCAATTCATGCCAGCGAAACCTTTCTCGTAAAACATTATTTTCATTATTTTCGTGACTCATATTATTTTGATTCATTGAATTTAAAACTTCTGAGCGGTAGCCTGATGGAACAACCAATAACTTTTTTTCATTAGTTTTGGAATCCCAGCGCACATAGCGTGCTGTTAATAACATTCTTTCAGTTGTACCAAGCAAACCTTTTGTTGAATCAATTCCAGCATGAACTATAATCAGTGGATATTCTTTTTCCCAATGACTTCTTTTTAATTGAGATACAACCGTTGTTGTGTATGCATGTGGCAATGAGCAAAGTAAATCAAAAATTGCTCTTTTGTGATAGCGAATTAAGTGTAGAGTTTGCTTAGTGTGCTCAGCTAAAGTATGAAAACTTCTTTTTTGAGCTTGTTGGATAGTTGACCAAAGTGCCCAATCATGATTTCCTTTTATGCACATTGCAGAATGTTCTTGAATTAATTCAAAAACTCCTACAGGATCTGGGCCTTTTGTAAAAAGATCGCCAACAAGGATTAATTGAAACTTTGATATATGTTTTTTAGCAGTTTCAATAAGTTCAGCAAGTTCACGCGCACATCCATGTACATCACCTACTATAAAAAGGGGCAAACGCTCAGTTGATGGTGCCAAACTTTTTATAACAAGGTTATTTGAACTGTCCTGCAAAACACACACTCCCTAATTAAAACGAAGTAAAGATTGGTTATCTCACTTCATTCTTTAAATTGTAGGCGTATACTATAAAACTTTCAATACAGAGAGTATGTAAAAGAAAAAATGCTTATTTGCTACTTTTACGAACAAACTCCTTTATAATAATACTACGTAATATTTCACTTGTACCACCGCCAATTTCTAATAATTTTGCATCACGCATAAGTCGCTCAACAGGGAATTCCCTTATATAACCATAACCGCCAAGAACTTGGATGGCATCGAGCGCAACTTTAGTCGCCATTTCGGAAGCATAAACTTTTGCAGCAGCAGCTTCTTGATTTGCTCTACGTCCTTCTTCAATAACTTGCGCAGCCTCATATACAAATGCACGTGCAGCACGGTAACCAATATACATATTCGCAATTTTTTCGCTAACAGATTGGAAGTTAATAATGTTTTCATTAAATTGTTGACGTTCTTGTGCATATTTTAAAGAGTGATCTAAACAGGCTCTTGCTATTCCAAGCGCCATGGCTGCTAAACCAACCCGTTCAATATCAAGATTCTTCATCATATGTTTTACAGATGAACCCTCATCACCCACTAAATTTTCAACTGGGACTATGCAATCTTTAAAAATCAATTCACCCGTTGGACTTGCTCTCATTCCCATCTTTGATAGTTTTTTTCCAACGGAGAATCCTTGAAATCCCCTTTCGATAATGAAAGTTGATATATCATTGCGATTGTCACCAGTCCGTGCATACACAAGAAAAACATCAGCAATAGGACCATTCGTTATAAACATTTTTGAACCATTGATTACGTAATGATCTCCTTTTCGCACTGCTCTTGTTTTTAAACCAATGGCATCGGATCCTGCACCAGGTTCAGTCATACCCATACCACCAACCATTTCTCCAGAAATGCAACTTGGAAGATAACGAACCAACTGCTCGGGTGAAGCATTTTGAGCAAAGTTATGAGTGAAAAGAAGCGTGTGAGCAAGATAACTTAAGCAAGTGCCAGGGCATGCATAACTCAACTCTTCCATTACGGCGACAACAGAAACAGCACCTAATTTTGCTCCACCAAACTCTTCGGGACACGTTAAGCCTAATATTCCGAGTTCACCCAAACGACGGAAAATACCAGGAGCGAGTCTCTCTTCCCTATCAAGTTCGTCTGCATAGGGAGCAAGTTCTTTAGCCGCAAATGCTCTAACAGTTTGAATGACTTCCCTAATTTCTTGGGCATTGCTATGATAGTTTGTCATTTGAGTAAATCCTCTATAATTATTTGACATCTTAAAATACTAAATTATTTTTTAAAAATTTTATGATCATTCTTTCTTTTATTAGATAACTATATATTTGAATGTACCATAGCCATGACATCTGTGCCTGACAAAATTTGACCTTGTTTGACAAAGATTTCTGTTACCTTTCCTTTTTCTGCAGATTTTACTTCAAGTTGCATTTTCATAGATTCGACAATAAAAAGCACTTGACCAGCTGAAATTTCTTGTCCTTCTGAAACAAGCACTTCAAATACTTTACCTGCCATAGGCGCGCGTATTTCGCCACTGCCTTTAGCTGATTTATGAATCCTGCTTTCATTGTAATATGGACATTCGAGTTTTAAATACTCGCCAAATAAATTGACTTGTATTTCATTACGTGAAGTTTTTACTGCTGAAAAAGGTATTTTAATATCATTATTATAATGAGATTTATGTGATAAATGTTGCAATAAATCAGAATAAATTTCTTTTTGACCTTTTTTCTCGTTTAGGATTTTGTCAATTGATGCCCCAGAAACAAAAAATTTATTTTTTTCATGTGATCTTGTGATGATAAAATTAAATTCTGAATTTGCAGCAAAATTCGTATTTACGTTGAGTAAATTTTTTCCTTGATTCAGAAAAACATTGTTTATTTGCGTAGGTTTTCTTTCACCTCTGAGCAAATTTGATAGTTGCTCTCTGAATTTTTTATTCTGAAATATTTCTATTAAATTTTGTGGAAGATTATAACATGTCAATGACTCTAAATTATTTGCAATCCAATGAGTCGATTCATTACCTAATAAGAAATCTTTTTGCAAAACAATCGCGTGTAAGAATGAAATATTAGTTGTAAAGCCAAAAATAGAAAAATCTTCCAAAGCATTTTTTAATTTCTGGACAGCTAAAGCTCGAGTTGGTGCCGTAACAATTAACTTTGCGATTAAGGAATCAAAATTGGAATTTATGCGCGATCCTTCAGTGACTCCACTATCTACTCTTATACCTTCTCCTTCAGGTTCTTTATAAAATAAAATTCTACCCGGAGTCGGAAGAAATTGATTTCTAGGATCTTCAGCTAAAATACGAGCTTCTATGGAGACTGCTTGAGGAGAGAGCAAATGAAACTGATTGGGGTCAGGAAAACTTTTTGGCCATATTCCTTCTGCTAAATCTATCTGGGCTTGGACAAGATCAACTTTATAAACATTTTCAGTTACTGGATGTTCTACTTGTAAGCGCGTATTCATTTCCAAAAAATAAAACCGACCTGCATCATCTAATAAAAACTCTAAAGTACCAGCTCCTTTATATGCTGTTTCTTTAACCAATGCTAAAGATGCTTTACCCATTTCTGCTCTGAGTTGTTCATTAACCTGAGTAGAAGGTGCTTCTTCAATAACTTTTTGATGTCTGCGTTGCAGAGAACATTCTCTTTCTCCAAAGAAAACACCCCCACCTTTTCCATCTCCAAAGACTTGAATTTCTATATGACGGGGATTTTTTAAATATCTCTCCACAAAAACCGTACCATCATTAAAAGATGCTTTTGCTTCTTCTGAAGCACGTTTAATTGCTTGGGGGAGTTCATGAACATCATCAACAATGCGCATACCCCTTCCACCACCGCCACCACTGGCTTTTACAAGAAAAGGGGAAAATATTTTTCTATTTTTTAATTCATTTTCCCATTTATCTTGGGGGATTTTTTTTAAGTCGCTTGAAAATAATGCATCGAGTGTTGGAACATTGCTTTTTTGAGCAATTTTTTTTGCTGTTTCTTTACTTCCCATCATTTTAATATTTTGAGATGTGGGTCCTATAAAAGAAATATTTGCATTCTCAACTAATTCTGCAAATGATGCATTTTCCGATAAAAATCCATATCCAGGATGAATAAAATTTGCTCCCCAAGATTTGGCTTTGTTAACAATTTCCTCAGCATTTAAAAAATTAGATACTTCGATCACATGATCAACTTCTTGGCAAATTAGAGAATCAGAGTCTTCTTGTGTAGCAATAACTGCGACAATAAATCCTCGTTCTTTAGCAGCTTTCAATATTCTTCTCGAAATTTCACCTCTATTTGCGATTAATAATTTTTTCATTTTTTTATTCCATGACACCAAAAGGGAGTGGTTTTTTCAAAAAAAGAACTTAGTCCCGCTTTTCCTTCATCACTGCACCTTGCTTTTGCAATTTGTTGAACAGTGAATTCAAATTGGGTCGGGTTTGGCAATGGAGAAGCATTTTTTATAAGCTCTTTGGTTCTTCTTGCAGCTGATGGAGCAGCCATAATAAATTCAAGTGTTACTTTTTCTAGCTCTTTATTTATCTCAAGAGCATCTGTTACTTTAGAGACTAGGCCAATTTTTTCACAATCTAGAGCAGACATTTTTTTGCCCGTTAATAAAAAAGGAGCTGCATTTCCTACTCCTATTTTTCTTATAATATATGGACTGATAACAGCTGGAACTATACCTAATAAAACTTCACTTGTGGCAAATATAGTATTTTCTTCCGTTAGAACATAATCTGAACAAGCAACAAGCCCTAATCCTCCACCGATCGCTGCGCCTTTTACGAGACTGAGCACAGGACAGGGAAAATCTGCTAAATTATAAAACATTTTTCCAAGTGCTCGAGCATCATTTAGATTTTGTTCTTCCGTATTTTTTGCTTGCTCTTTCATATAAGCGAGATCGGCACCCGCACAAAATACTTTTCCCTCACCTTCAATAATGAGAAGACGCATTTCATTTTCATCTTTTATTGCTTTCATTTGCAATAAAATTAAATTTATTTCTTCTATCATTGCAGCATGAAAAGCGTTGCGAATATCAGGTCGAGTAAAAATTAATTTCTTAACTCCATAAGGATATTTTTCAACTCTTATATTTTGTCCAGAATAATGAACTTTATTCATTAAACACTTCTCCTTACGAGTTCTCCTGCACAAGCTTTGAATTCTGGAGAAATAGTCGATAGAAGTATTTCGGGTATATCTACTTCACATCGCAATAAAGCCTGGCTGAAAGTTTTACCCTGAGCATCAATTTGTAAACTCATTGTTCCTCCTCCACCAAGTGATTCCTCAAGAAGAAAATTCAAAGCCCATAAATTTGGTACTAAATATCTATGAACATTTCCTTTACAGAGGCTATGGAACCAATCATTCACTTTTTCAGCTGTAATATTTTCTCTCAACCAGACATAACATTCTGGACTGCGGCCAATCAATCCAATATTAACGGTGTCACCTTTATCTCCACTGCGTGCATGAGCAATTTCCATTAGGCTTACGCAAATAGCTTTTGATGTTGACATAACACTCACTAAAGCAGGACTAAACGGATCATGGATAGGTGTCTCTATTAATGAACTTCCGCCTGTAATTGGCCAATTCATTTTTAATTTTTCATAAGATAAATGGCACTTATCCTCACCCGATTTTTGTTCATATATATGAACATTTGGTAATGCACAATCTTGTGGTATCAATGCTGGCCAGTAACTAACGACATCTGAAATAAGAGGAGCGCCACCAGTCACTGCAACACCAGATGGACCACTCAATATTAAACTTGGTAAAAGTTTTCTAAAAATATTTAACTTATTTCTATCATGGTCACGCACTGTTAATTTTAATAAAATTTCGATTGCTTCATGCTTATTTAGCATACCTTTGTGTGTGCTGTCATCACCCACATATTCTGTATTTTTAAATTTAACGGTAGAAGAAAAACCTGCGTTTTTTAATTCACTTTCGAGCCTTAACCAAAAAACTTTTGCAAACATTTCAGCTTTAGCACGGACATCTGGTCCAGAAATGATAAGGGAACCCGAGCATTTATAACCGTCTTCATATGCTATGCTGACTTTTAAAAGATCTGTAGGCTTACGTCCTTTGATTCCTGTTACTTTAACTCTTTCTGGTTTTTCAGATGAAATTTGAATTGTCGAAAAATCAGCAATGACGTCGGGGGTGATATAACTTTGCGGAGTGCCCATCTCATATAAAAGTTGTTCACGAATTGTTTGGCAACTTATATATCCACCAGTATTGGGATGTTTAGTTACATAAAAACTTCCATCTGGATGACATTCAACAATGGGAAAACCTATATCAATAAAGCTCGGTACTTTTTGCCAATCGGTAAAATTACCGCCCGAAGCTTGTGCTCCACATTCAATAATATGACCTGCAACAATGCCATGTGCAAGCTTATCATAATCATCTAATTTCCAATTAAATTCATGCATCATAGCAGCGAGTGTTATACCTGTATCTGTTACTCTACCGCATAATACAATATCAGGCTCATGTTTTAATGCCTCAGCTACTGGCAAAGCTCCGAAATATGTATTTGCACATAAAACTCTATCTGCACAATTGGAAAAATCCTCATCGGTTTCCATGTTTTTAAAAGCAACACCTTTTGTCCTGAGCGATGGAATTAATGAAAAAATATCATCACCATCGACAACGGCAACTTTTAAATTTAAATTCTTTTTTCGCGCTAAATTAAATAAATCCTCAGCGCAAGATTTTGGATTTACTCCACCTGCATTGGTTATTATTTTAATTTTTCTTTTAAGACATTCTTCAAGAACTGGTTCAAGCGCATGAATAAAGTCTTTTGCATATCCTGCATTTGGATCTTTAGCGCGTTGCTTCTGCAAGATACTCATAGTTATCTCTGCAAGAAAGTCAATGGAAATATAATCTAATTTAAGTTCACCAAATACTTGTCTACGTAAAGCATATGGATCATCACCCCAATAACCGCCAGCATTTGCAATACGAATGAAGTCTTTCTTTGACATAAAATTTTCTCCAAAATCAGAAATAAAATTCTTACATTCTAAAAACACCAGTTGAAGTTTCTGAAATAGGTGTATTTAAGGTAACAGATAAACTGGCAGCAAGCATAGATCTTGTTTTAATCATATTAATAATTCCATCATCCCAGAGTCTGGCTGAGGCATAATAAGGATGACCTTCTTTTTCATATTTTTTGCGAATTGGACTTGCAATTTCCTCTTCTTCATGTGCGCTTAATTTCTTATTTTCTCTTAAAAGTTGATCTTTTTTTACAGTTACCATAACTTGTGCTGCTTGTTCTCCACCCATAACAGATATTCGACTTGATGGCCATGTCCAAAGAAAACGTGGTGAATAAGCTCTTCCACACATACCATAATTTCCTGCTCCATAGGATCCTCCTAAGAGAAGGGTGATTTTTGGAACTTTAGCAGTTGCAACAGCATGTACCATTTTTGCACCATCTTTTGCTATACCTGATCTTTCGTATTGAGAACCGACCATATAGCCAGTGATATTTTGCAAAAATACCAATGGAATTTTTTCTTTTGTGCAAAGCTCGATAAAGTGTGTTACTTTAAGTGCGCTTTCACTAAAAAGCACTCCATTATTTGCTATTATCCCACATGGAATTCCTTCAATATGAGCAAAACCAGTAACAATTGTCGTTGCGTAACGTTCCTTAAATTCAAAAAAACGGCTGCCATCAACGATGCGTGCAATAACTTCGCGGATATCAACTTGTCTGCGCAAATCTTTTGGCCAAATTCCAAGAATTTCTGAAGGATCATACGCCGGTAGTTCAGGGGAACGAATATCTATCTGCGCTTGTTTGGTTTTGCCAAGGTTATCTACAATATTTCTTAGAATTTCAATCGCATGTTCATCATCGTGCGCAAAGTGATCCGCAACTCCACTGAGTTCCGTATGAACCTGCGCTCCTCCTAAATACTCCGCTGTGACATCTTCACCCGTTGCTGCTTTTACGAGGGGAGGGCCACCCAAAAAAATAGTGCCTGTTTTATTTACGATTATCGTTTGATCGCTCATGGCAGGAACATACGCTCCACCAGCTGTACAGGAGCCCATAACCGCAGAGATTTGAGGAATTTGATTTGCACTCATATTTGCTTGGTTATAAAAAATTCTTCCGAAGTGCTCCTTATCAGGAAAAACTTCAGCTTGCATAGGCAAAAAAGCTCCGCCACTATCCACTAAATAAATGCAAGGTAACTTATTTTCTAACGCTATTTCTTGTGCACGCAAATGTTTCTTTACTGTTAAGGGATAATAAGTTCCACCTTTCACCGTGGCATCATTACCAATTATCATGCACATTTTTCCAGATATTTGTCCTATACCTGCAACAACTCCTGCGCAAGGAACTGAGTCTTCATATACTTCATTTGCAGCAAGAGGTGATATTTCAATAAATGGTGAAGAAGCGTCGCATAAATTTTGAATGCGATCGCGTACGAGCATCTTTCCTTGAGATTGATGTCTTTCGCGCGCCTTTTCACCGCCACCCATGCGGATTTTTTCATAGAGCGATTCAAGATCGTTACAAATTTCTTGATTGTAAATTTGGTTTTGTTTAAAACCATCAGAATGCGTAGATATTTGACTTTTGAAGAAGCTCATAGCGTCCTTTCAATGATATTTTCTACAAAAAACAATTTAATTTAGGAGATTAATGTTTTCATTTCTCTAACAGCTCTTTCCAGTCCTACCAGAACAGCATATGAAATTATACTATGTCCAATATTTAAATCTCTCATACCTGGAATTTTTGCTATTCTTTGCGCATTTCTATAATTAAGGCCATGCCCAGAATGCACTATAAGTCCTAAATTTTGTGCATATATTGATGCTTGTAAAATACATTCATATTCTCTATCAGCAAATTCACCGATCAATTCAGAATATTTTCCTGTATGTAATTCGACCATTTGAGCATTCATTTTTTTACAAAGTAACATATCATTTTTAGTAGGTTCGACAAATAAGCTAACTGGGATACGATTCTCTTGCAAAATATCTACGGTCTTTTTTAAAGAATCAAAAGATTTTTCTAAATTTAATCCTCCCTCTGTTGTGCGTTCTTCACGTTTTTCTGGAACGAGGGTGACCATATCAGGCTTAACTGCCAATGCAATTTCAAGCATTTCTGTTGTATTGCCCATTTCTAAATTTAATGGTATTTGTAGGATTTCACGCAAAAGTTTTACATCTCTATCTTGGATATGTCTGCGATCTTCTCTTAAATGAACTGTTATCTGATCGGCACCTGCCATTTGTGCAAGTACAGCTGCATCAATTGGATCTGGATATTTAGTCCCGCGTTGTTGACGGAGTGTAGCTACATGATCTATATTTACCCCAAGAGTTGCCATAATAAGTGTCCTTCCTCATGAATAAGAAATATTTACAGCACATTATGTTTTATTACATTTAATGTGCGACTCTGCAAACTACGTTAGAATAAAGTTTTAAAATGCATTGAGGCATAAAATTTATCTGTTGTTTTTGTTTTAACTTCGACGGGTACAAATCAAAGAAGCATCTTTAGGTGATGTATTTATTGTCAATTTGTTTTGTCTTTATTTCGACACGCATTTAGAATGATAGAGCTTCTATGAACATTTGTGGTTAGCAACTCTGTCTTGAAAGTATGCAATTTCCTTTACCATGTTTTAAGGAAATAAATCAAAACTAATATTTTATATTCACTCAATATTTTTAAATTACACCTTGACATTTTTTTGGAGCGAAGTTCCAAACTTCAAAAAATTAAGCTAGGATCGGGTAGAAAGATTTTTCTTTCTTACTTTTAAGTTTATCAACAAGGTTAAAATGAAGCTCAAGTCTATACATATATCAGGTTTTAAAAGTTTTGCAGATAGAGTCAATATTCAGTATCATAATGGAATTACAGGAGTTATTGGTCCAAATGGGTCAGGTAAATCCAATATTATTGACGCTGTTCGTTGGGTGATGGGTGAGCAAACTGCTAAAAGTCTACGCGCTGATGATCCAACCGATATTATTTTCTCAGGTTCGCAAAATAGAAAACCCTTGAGTCTCGCTGAAGTGACCTTGGTTTTTTCCAACGATGGTTTGCATTGTCCGGCAGAATATATGCATTTACCAGAAATTTCAATTGGTCGCAGAATCAATCGCGGAGCTGAACGCGAATATTTTATGAATCGAGAGCCTTGTCGGTTAAAAGATATTGTAGATTTTCTATTATCGATTGGTTTAGGTTCAAAAAGCTACGCTATTATTCAGCAAGATAAACGTGATAGAATCATACAAGCTTCGCCTGATGATCTTCGAGAAATTCTAGAAGAAACAGCAGGGATCACTGTTTTTAAAGTGAGAAGAAAAGAAGCAGAAAAACGCTTGAATTCAACTGCCGAAAGAATGAAAAATCTTGCAGAAATTGAAATTGAGTTAGCTAGACAGAAGGAGTCACTTAGCGAACAAGTTGAGAAAGCATCACAAAAGCTTGCCCTGTCTCAAGAACTTAAAGAAAAAGAAATTTTATTAATTAAGAATCATGTTGGTTTTTATAGATCAGTTGCGAATAAAATTAAAAAAGAAGTCAATCATTATTCATCTCAAATTGAAAAATCAAGTTTAGAAGCGGGTGAATGGGAATCTGAAGCAAACGATCTCAAATCAACCCACCTCGAATTAACTCAACAAATTAAATCTACAGAAAATCAATTAGATGATCAAAAAATTGCTTTAACAAAGTACCAAGAACGCAGTGAAAATTACAAGCGTAGGCATGAAGAAAGAATACTGCAAAAAGAGAGATTGACAAAAGAATTGATTGAAGAGCGGCTCAATTTAGAAAGAGAAGAAGTAAGACAAAAAAATCTTGTTGTTGAAGTTGAAAATGCTGATAAATTTTTACAAAAAATAGATATAGAGCAAGAAACCTTCCAAGAAAGATTAGATGAAATCGACGAGTCTCTTCAAGTTCAACGTTTACGAGGAGATGAGTATCGCTCAGAAATGAGAGCTATAGAATCGAGTCGTAGTTCTTTAAGAGCGCGTAATGAATCTTTACTAGATACAATATCTCGATATAATATCCAAATACAGAAAGTAACAGAAAATTATTTATCTCAATTAGAAGCACGTAGTCAGATTGCAATAGATAGAAAAGAAATTACAAATAATTTAAGTAAAGTCTCAGCAGGTCTTGATGAAGTAGTCAGCAATAGAAATATCATAGAGTCCGATCTTGAAAAATTAAAACAACAATGCCTATTAGCTGAGCAAGATAGGGATTCAGCTAAGCAAGAGCATTTAGAACTTGCAAGTTACGTTACAAGTTTACAGAAACTCATAGATTCTAATAGCGGTCTCTCCGATGGAACACTCTCGTTAAAAGAAAAATTTAGTCAACAAATATCAGGTTTTTTATTTGATGTAGTGTCTCTTCATAAAGATGATGAAGCTATTTTAGAAAATAGCATGCCACAGCTTTTTCAATCAGCAATTCTTGATAATTTTGATAATTTTGTAGATGTTATTGATAAAATAGAAGAGCTTTCACTTTCTAAAGTGTCCTTATTTGTTAAAGATATGCTAAATTCTTTATCGCAAAGTGAAAGCGATATTAAAAATGACATATTAAAAATAAATGGTATTCGCTGTGTAGGTGATAGATTAGAAAACTGTTCCATACCCGCAGCAAAATGTATTTTTGAAAGAATTTTTATTTGCAAAGATGAATGGTTACTGAACAAAGCAAAAAAATTATGCTATGAACTACAAAATTTTATTTTTGTTACTGAACGAGGTACTGTTTGTCAAACATCCAATGAAATGAGTTTTGGCACGCCTTCGGACGGAATTTCTCATGGAATTTTGCAGCGTAAAAGAGAATTTTCTGAAGCCCTTCTTAAAAAAGACATACTGCAAGATAAACTTGCAAATAGTGAAGGCGCTTTATATATTATAAACGATAAAAAGAAGAAGTTAGAGTTTAAAGTCTCAGAATTGGCTTCGGTACTCGAAAAGGAAAAAGTTGAATCTGTAAAGTTATCAAGTCAGCTCGAAAATTTTGACTTACAATTAAGGCATATCGACGAAAATTTGGCTCGTATGGATGATGAAAGAAAAAGATTTCAAGTAGAAATATCAGATGCCAAAGAATCGTTCGCTAAAAATCAAACAGAAAATGACAAACTTGAAAAAGAATATAATTCTTTAAATTCAAATCTTGAAGAGTTTGAAAGTGAATACAGCAATAAAAAAGAAATCCGCGATGAGATTTTATTGCAGTTTCAAAATAAAAAATCTGAGCGAGCTGTAATTTTAGAAAGACAAGCTAATAATCGAAAAAATTATGAGGAAATGACGTTCCAACTCAGGCGAATGCAACAAAAACTTGATACATCAATTGCACAAATTGAGGATTTAAAAACTCAAATAAACAATGCTGAAAATGATTTTATTCACTTAAATAACGAAATTAATATTTTAAATAAACAGGTTAAGGTTTTTGAAGATAAACTTGAATATTTAGTTCAAGAAGAGAGCGAAACAGAAGAAAAATTAAGAATAGTCGAAGGTAAATTAAAATCACAAAAAGACTCTGCTGCATCAAAACAAAAATTTATTAATGAAAAGCAACTCGAACTTGCTCGTTACGATACAATTATAGAGACAGCTTTAAAAGATGCTTTCGATAAATATCAATTATCAGCACATGAATTACCAGAAAGTGCAGAAAATGATGCTGCATATCGCCTATCACTCGAGCAGAGGATCAAAGAAATCCAGCAAGCTATTATCGATTTAGGTGCTGTCAATGAAAGAGCGCTTGAAGAATTTAAAGATGTTTCGGAACGTCTGCATTTTCTAGTGACACAGAAAGAAGATATTGAACGCTCTATGCAAGAACTTTATATATCTATTCAAGAGATTGAAGAAAATACTAAAGTTCGATTCAAAGAAATCTTTGACAAAGTAAATTTTGAATTTCAAAAGATTTTTCCTGTCCTATTTCCAGGTGGGCATGGAGAGCTTCATATGTTAAACGATGATTTATTAAATACTGGAGTTGAGATACTCGTACGGTTGCCTGGAAAAAAAATGCAAAATATGAGCCTTTTTAGCGGTGGAGAAAAGGCTCTTACAGCGATATCTCTTATATTTAGCTTATTAAAAACAACGCCTGCTCCATTCTGTTTTCTTGATGAAGTTGATGCTCCATTGGATGAAGCAAATGTCGGTAGATTTAATGATGTTTTAGAAGCTTTGAGTGAAGAATTTCAATTTGTAGTCATCACACACAATCGTAGAACTATGGAAGTGCTTGATACTATTTACGGAATTTCAATGTCTGAGCCGGGAGTGTCAAAATTAGTTTCTGTTGACTTAACAGATGTACCTCCTCATTTGCGCAAGAAGCAAAAGGCAGCAATAAGATCAGGAGCGTCAGCAACAGTCTAAATTTTCAAAAGAGCTAAATAAATCCTCATATACAATAGTTTCAATTATAAAAAATTACAAGATTTATTAAAAAATTTTCTCATTTCAAATATATTATTTGAGTTTTAAAATTCTTACTCTTGCTTAAGACAAGTAAATTTGTTACGCCGACAGGGCTTGATTTATTTTAAGATATGGAGGCAAATAAATGCAAAATCCTATGTACCACCAATTGAATGTTGAAGCGAATGAAGCAAATCGCCTTTTTTGGAATGGAAAGTACTTTTCCCTTGAGGTCGTTCTTGTTTTTCCAACTCAATTAGCAACAATCGAAGAGGTGAATTCATATCTTGAAAATTCAACTTTAGTATTAAAATTAACACCATTTAAAAGTCAATTTCGGGCCAAAATGCTCGCAAGCCTTTTGGAACAAGATAATATAGAAAAATCAGAAATAATTGGTTTGACTGTCAGCCTGAATATTTTAAAAAATAATATTTTAGATATTCTTGATATTCGCAAAACGGATGCCACATTAGATGGTGCTGGATCCGGTAGCCTAAATGCATCGGAAAGCACAAAAATGCTAATCAATGAAAGCGAAAAAAATGCTCTGGTTGAATCCCTGCAAAAACTGATTGAAGGAAATTTAAAACCGCATTTAAGGCAACCATTTACGAGTTTCTATCCAGAGTTACTAGATGAGCAGTGGACAGACAGGTTGCCAAAGCAAAAAAACAAATCTGCTTTAATGCCTTTTCAAGCTGTATTTCCATTTTCTGGTAGCATTGAAAGAGTAGTTGATCATCAAATGTATGCATTAGATGATCTTTATTGTGTGAATCCTTCTTGCAATTGCAACGAAGTCACCTGTGTTGTTTTGACATTTGATCCCCAATCTGGTAAAGAAATTACGCATGGTGGATTCAAATATAATTTAGAGAAAAATACATTTAAAAATATTCCTAATTTTCCTTCACAATTCAATGCCCAAGAATGGTTTAGACAATTTTCCAAATTAAATTCAATTTCTTTACCATTTGCATTTAATTCTCGCTATCAATTTTTGCGCAAACAAATATCACTGCTCAGCAAATAATGATTACAAAAAATATCGAATAATTTCAATTATATTTTAATATATATCAAATAATACAATATTTTATAAATTACCAACTCTATTTGACAAATATTAATTAATATATAATAATTGAAATCGTTGGTAAAAAAGAATATTATTTCAAATTCATTCAATAAAAATACAGAGGATTGTAATGAGAGCGGGTATTACCAAAAAGACAATTTCTATTTTTTGCATTTTTATTATGTTTATTCAGACATATCAAAGTTCTTATGGATATTCATCATTTATTGCACAAAAAAAATTACCAAATAAAAGTGCAAATACAGATTTAGAATACTCTGCTAAAGCAACATTATTAAATAAATCTTTTGAAAACATTAGAAGTGAAGCCCGTACTGAGAATATTCATAATGTGGATAAAACATATCCAAAAAAAAGAACTAAAAGAGATTTAAACTCTTCAAGTTCAAATAATATTGTCAGTGATGCATATAATTTTAAAGATCTCACCCAACAGGTTGATCCTAGAACAGGTGCATTCTCCGTATCATACAAAATTGTTGATGTTTCTGGAGTCAGTATCGAAGATCCAGTGTTCCCATTGCAAATTAATTATAATTCACTATCACAAAGTGATATCTTTGGACTTGGCAAAGGGTGGTCATGGAATTTAACTCGTTATGATGTTCAGTCAGAGACTTTGTATTTATCGAGTGGAGGAAGTTATAAACTTCAATATGGCTCTGAAAATATTTTACAATACTACAAATTAAAAGACATAAAAGTCACAAAAGATGAAAATATAATCACGATAAATTATAAAGACGGTCGAGAAGAAATTATAGAAAAGGTTTATGGTAACTTAGTAAAAATGACGAATGCAGAAGGTTTTTCTGTTGAGTTTTTCTATCAGGATAATATAAAGCTCCAGTCAATAGAATATAAAAGTATTTTCAATAAAGAGCATCCTAAAAGAGTTGAAGTGTTTTATTTAAATGACTCTGTTTCTATAAAGCATTTTGATGGGCGGGGACAAAAAGCTGAGACTTTATTAAATTTTAAGTCTGAACCATTTGGAACACTTAAGGAAATTCAAAATCCAGTAAATCAAATCATTTCTTTTAAATATAGTTCAATGCTTTTGCAAAATAGAGAACATATATTGCTCAGTCATATAAAATATCCTTCACAGTTTGAATATGCTATCGAATATTTAGACAATGGTCTGAAGACTCTGATTCCTGGTATCTCAGTTCCTGCGGTGAGTCGAATTTCCACAATCAATTTTCCAGGTGTTAAAGATGGAAATATCAATCACATTCGTTATCGTTTTTCAAGTGAAAATAATTATTTGGGTTATGGAGTCGCTAAATTCATAGAAAATGCTGATGCATTATTCTCAACAGCAAATACTTATGAATACACATCAACTGAAAAACGTAAACATCCGCGAGGACATTTAAAGATCAATAGAACTTATAATCATTTTCATATGCTTATAAGTGAATCAATATTTCTTAACAATGAATTGCAGCAAAGAAAAGAATATAAATATTTGCCCTGGCAGGATAGAGATTTTAATAACTTAGAAACTGCTTATCATCTTCCAATTGAAACTGTAGTTATATATTACGATGGAAAAGGCCAATCAAGAAAAGAAATCACAAAAAATACTTATGACGACTATGGGAATTTAATCACAAGCATAAACTCGTCAGGTTTGGTAAAAAATTATAAGTATTTGTCTGCTGCCGAGACATTTAATAATATTCCTCATCTAATTGAACGTGAAGTGACGAGTTCAATTTATGAAAAGAAGAGCACTGTTGTCGAATATCAATACGAAACTGTTCAATTAGAAAATGGGAAAAAATATCAAAGAGCTATAAAAGTAATAAATAAATACAGTGCTTCCAACTGTGATGTCAATAATAGCAATTGTGGAACAATTTATAAAACGCAAATAAATTCTTACAGTCCAACAAATTTAAGTGGTTTAAATGATAAGATCATATCTTTGCCAGTAACTACTCAGACAACTGCAATTGTGGATGGAAAAGAAAAAACATCAAGTACAACTTACAAATATGAGATAAATAGTCGGAAAAATTCTATTTACAAGAATCATATCGTTTCAGAAAACGCTGATGATATAGATTATATCGCTACTGAATATGTAATTTATAATGCTAATTCAAAGAAAAAAATTAAAGAAAAAAAATTAGAAAGTTCGCATGAAATTTCATATCATTATGATAAAATTGGGAGATTAACAAAAGAGACTGTTGGTTTAAATACAACAACACCTAGGACGACATCATTTAGATACATTTTAAACTCACCACTGAAAGGTCAAAGTACATTATTAACAACCTGGGAAAATAATCATAAAACAAAAGTGATTTATGATTCTATGGGGAGAGAAATTGAAAAATGGTCTCAAGATGAAGATCAAAATAATTTTGTAAAGATTGCTTCATATAATTATGATATGGCATCACAAAAATCGGAAGAAATCCTTTATAACATTGATGCAAACGGATCTCTGTATAATTTGAGAATTTCATATAAATACGATATTTATAATAGAAATATTTTGATTAAACTTCCAGATGGGACAAGGAAGTACATAAAATACGATGATGCAAATAACACTCAAACTCGATATACTTTGTCTTCAACGAATGAATCTTCACCAATAAATATCACTGTATTTAATAATAATCAGCAGCCAGTTAGCTCTAAAATAGTCCTTGGTGACAACAAAATTCACACGCAGAGTTATAATTATTTTGATGGTTTTGGTAATTTAATCGAGTCAAAAGATGTGAATGGTGTGACGATTAAATATATATATAATGAAATTGGTAATAAAGTTTCTGAAAAATATAATAATAAAAAAATAATTCATTATTCTTATGATGCATTATTTAAAGATAAAATTACTGAGAAATCGATTACCTTATCAAACGGTACCAAATATGTTATTGGCAAACGAAAATACAATTCTCTTGGCCAATTGGTAGCTGAGATCGATCCTGAAGGCAGGGCAATATCCTATAAATATAATGAATCAGGCAAAATAATCAGACAAGTAAACCGTGATGGTCAAATAATTCATTTTAAATATGATGATCTCAATCGTCTGATTGAGAAATCTGTTGAAGGAATTACAAATATTAAAACACTTTATACTTATGATTCTAAAACCTCTCTCATTACTCAAATGATAGATGAATCTGGTATGACTGTGTATCATTATTATGCGAATGGCAAACAAAAAAGTATTGTTTATCCAAATAATAATGAAGTTTTTTATAAATACGACCTGCAAGGAAAATTTATATATATTAAAGATGTTATGGGTAATAAAATTTTTACAAATTATAATAAAATTACAGGAAAAAAAGAAAGTATAACATATCAAAGAATTGATAATGATAAAGTAATGAGTGAAAAATATCATTATGACGTTTTTGGCAGAATGGATAGTAAATTATTAGCAAATGACACCTTAGTCGAATATGCATACGATAAAATAGGAAATTTGAAAGAATTAAATTACTTAAATAATTTAGACGAATTGATTCTTTCTTATTCGTATGAGTATTATAAAGATTCAAATTTAAAATCAAAGCTAAGAAAAGAAGGACAGAATAAAACATCCTTTGAGCAATATAAATATGATGATATGAATAATTTGCTGCAATATATATGTTCAGGACAACTTTGTCCAAAAGACCAAAATGGTTATGCCATAAAATCTGAAGAATATACATTTGATGATATGAATAATATTAAAACTGTATCGAGAAAATTTATTGAAAACTTTGAAAATATTACAACATATTTCTATTCAGAGGAAAATAAAAATAAGCTCATCAGTTATGCAAATTCGAACTCCTTAACAGGAAATACCATGAGTCAAGAATTTGTTTATGATGCGAATGGAAATATTATTAAAGATGAAAATGGAAACATGCTTTCTTATAATGCGTTTAATCGTCTGATAGCCTTTGAAAATTCTCAATTAAAGTCAGAGTATTTATATAATGGTGAAGGGATTCTTGTCGCACAAAAAGATAATAACTCAGCTACAGTTAATTTTTATTATCATGAAAATAAATTGATAAATGAAATTTCTGAGAATAAATCAACAAGCTACTTTGTTGACGGTAATAATCTCATTGCAAAAATAAATTTTGGGAGTGAAGAGCTTTTTTACTTAACAGATCACGCTAAAAGTATTATTAAAATTCAGCAAGGTCAAAATCTTTTAAATATAAGTTATTCTTATACACCATATGGATATCAATCAAATAATTCTGAAACTGAGCATTTAGATACTAAAAGCTTAAATGAGATCGGCTTCAATGGTGATCGCTCCGATTCCGTGACTGGCTTTCAGTTTTTAGGAAAAGGATATCGCGCCTATAACCCAGTTCTTGGCCGCTTTATGCAATATGATAACCATCAATCACCTTATGAAAAAGGCGGAATAAATGGTTATATATTTGCTGCAAATAATCCCATAATGAAATTCGATCCATCAGGTGAAAACCCTGAAGTTTATTTTGGTATTGGTTTAACAATCTCTTTCCTTGGTATTATGCTTTCATTATTTACTTTTGGAACGACTCTAGCAGCCTTACCTTCAATTATTACTGCAACTGTTGCTGCAGATTTAGCAGTTAAAAGCAGTGTATTTGCGATAAGCTTAGCTGCAACATCAACAAGTATTGCTGGCTCAGTCTATAATAAATTTGCACGAGATGCCGCTGCAGAAGGTAAAAAAGATGCACAAGAACAATATTTAAAAGTTTCTTCAAATCTGACTTGGGCGTCCATTGGATTAGGATTAGGAGCTTCTGTATTATCTATGCCAAATGCATATTTGACAACGAAAGAATTGTTTCAAAAATCCTCACATTTTGAGAAAACAAAATTTATTTCTCATAATGTTCTTGGAAAAACTTCAGATATTGCAGGTATTACGAGTTTAGCCTACAAAGATGAAGCATTTCGTGAGCGAGCGAATGGCAATATTGAAGGTTTTGAGTATAATATAAATAAAGCGATTAACTTTGGCTTAATTTCTTTAGGCACAGGTGTTTTTGCTTTTGGCTTTGATCTCTCATCCTTTGCTAAAAAGCAATATAAAGACTATGTTAACCCGAAAAAGCAACAAGATGAAGAAAAACTATCTCTATTGCAACATGACAGTCTTGATTTAGAATTTAATAGTAAATGATTATATTTATTGAATTTAGGGAGGAATACTTTTTCAATGACAACGATTCAACATGTAAAAAATATTCATGAAATGCTCAGGTCAGCAACTTGTCAACTGCACGAAAGAGTGGAACTCATAAATCCATTAAGCAAAAAAGAGCCGAGTCTAGAAGATTATTTCTTCTATTTAAGTGCTTTTCTTCATTTAATAGAGCCTATAGAAAATAATTTAAGTAAATTTTATGTAAATTTTTCATTTCCAAAATCAGATCAATCTATTAAAAGATCTATTTTACTAAAAAATGATTTAGAAAATTTGGGAATGTTTCAAAATATTGAATTCAAATCTGTTATTAAAACGCCAATAATATTTTCTGCAGCAAATGCTGTAGGTGTTTTGTATGTCTTAGAAGGTTCGAATTTAGGTGGTCAGTTTCTTTATAAAAAACTAAAATCTCTCCATGGAAATAAGATAACTCACTCCTTGAGTTTTTTATATGGAAATGGCTTTGACACTTTTAAATATTGGAAAGAATTTTTAACTTTTATACAAGATTATTCTGACCAACACCCTTCTGAAATCGAAATTATAATCCAGTCAGCGATAGATACATTTGAATGCTTTGAGCAAATGTTTTTACAAAATAAAAATTAGTTTATTTTTTCTTTAGGTAGAGTTAAAACAAAACATGTGTTTGGATAATTATTATCTAATTCTATTTTTCCCCCATATTTATCAAGAATAATCTTGCTTAAACTTAGGCCTAATCCGGTTCCTTTTCCAGGTTCCTTTGTCGTAAATAAAGTATCAAATATTTTTTCACGAATATTTTCTGGTATACCGGTTCCGCTATCGATAACAAGTAATTTTAAAAACTTCGCATTCAAATCTTCCCAAGTGATTTTTATCCAAGGGTCAGGTAGATTTTCAATTGCATCACTTGCATTTCTAATTAAATTTACTAATACTTGGAAAAGAGAAACCTTCCCAAAAAAAACATAAGAATCTGGAGAACTGTTTAACTCAATAAATTTAATCTTTTTTTCTGAAGTTAGATATGAACAAATTTCAAAGGCATCTTTGCAAATATTTTTTACATTTATCATTATTCTTTCTTCATTTTCATTTTTATCGATCATACCTCGATAGTTTTGTACAGTTGATTTTATTGCCTTCGCACCCTTTTCGATTTTATTAAGAGATTTCGTAAGTTTAGGATCATTTGCGAGATCTAATTGTTTTATATTTTTATAAATTAAATCTAAAGAGGCATATATATTACTCAAGGGGGCATTTATATCATGAATAATTCCAGCAGAAAGGGACCCAATTGTGCCAAGTTTTTCGGCATTTAAAAGTGCCATTTCCAATTCAGATTTTTTCTTTTGCATTTCAAATTGATTCAGAGCGATTTCTATTACGATTTGCAATTCTCTTTCTTGATAAGGCTTTAAAACATAGCCATAAGCACCTTCAATTTTTGCCCGTTCAAAAGTTGCAGGATCTTGATTTGCAGTTAAGAAGACTATTGGAACCGTTTTTTGCTGGCGTATATTATCAGCTACTTCAATTCCATCTTTTGCTCCCTTAATTCTAATATCCATTAAAATAAGATCGGGCTCCGTAGAAAAAAAGAGCATAATAGCTTTGATTCCAGAATCGGCAATTCCAGTAACTGCATATCCCATAGAGATTAAAGAATCTTCAAGTGATTTTGCTAAAATTGCTTCGTCCTCTACAATAAGAATTTTTTTTTGCTTTGCTTTATTTGCGTTCATGCAAATTTCCTATCAAATTTAATTTTTAACTTAACACCTACCGAACCATCCCAAGAAGGTATTGCATCGAGTTGACCGACGAGTAATCTTATAAGCTCTAGCCCTAACGATTTATTTTGTTTTTTTTCAATATTTACATAGCCTTTGCCATTATCACTGAGTGTGAGTATTGGTGTATCTGCATATTCATTCCATTCAATATTTATTAAACCCTTGTCTTTCTCGTTGAATGCATGTTTTATTGAATTTGTAATAAATTCATGAGTTATTAAACCTAACGGCAATGCTTCTTGGATTGGAATGACTAAATCAGATGGGATTGAAAACGTAAAATCTATCTGTGTGTTGTTATTTTTAACTAAGGAAAGAGCTTCCCGTGCTATTGATTTTAAATATTTTTCTATAGATAACGAGCCAAAATTACCACCTTGATAAAGCGTTTCATGCAGAGCAGATATGGCATGAACTCTGCTTTTCATTTCTTTTAGATCTGAAATCAATTCGGAATTTTTTGATTCTTTCATTTTCCAATCAAATATTGAACTGACAATGGACAGGTTATTTTTGACTCTGTGATGGATTTCACTTAAGAGAAGTTCATTTTCGTCATTTTTTTCTTTTAAAATCAAATTCTCCCTTATCGATTTTTCAAGGAAATTTGATCGAATATCAATTAATTTAATTCTGATTTCTTTTGCTATTGATATTTCTACCTTACTCCAAGGAACGCATGCTCCCTTAATTTGGTTATACCAAATTGCAAATGAATTTCTTGGATTTAAAGAGCCATCAGAGTTTATATTTTGTATACTAGGGTCTCCGCTCCATTTTATTGTCTGAATTTGTTCAGGCCGAAAAAGCGCAATATAGGATATATGATCTCGATCCAATGGTATGTAAATCATTCCTGAATATTCTTTCATCCATTTGTTAAACTTTGGATGCAGATCACTTAAGCAATTAAGTATAGTTATTTCATTATTATCAAATTTTTTCTTGGCAAAGAAATCAATTTTATCAATCATTTCATCGGGGATATTAGAATCAGTTATTTTTTTATTTTCATATTTGTACAGAACATTGTCACACATAAAAGTATTTCTTAAAAGAGCAAAACTCTCTTTGGGTAATGATTGAAGATCACAGTTCATATTTTCATACATTTTTAAAAATTCAAATATGTTTTTATTTATTTTAGGTGCTTTGATTTGCAGTTCATTTAGTTTTTCATCAAGTAAGCGAGTGGCAAAAAGTTCTACAAGAAGTTGAATTTTTGGTAAAATTTCTAGAGGTATTGCTTTTCTCTTAACAGAGTGGCAGCCAATTAAACCTCGCAAAGTATTATTTTCAACAACTGAAAATGAAGCAGATGACATGATTCCCATATTTTTTAAATATTGCAAATGGGTTGGTCCAATCGCACGAAATAAAGACATGCTGAGATCTATTTTTTCATGCAAGCCAATAATTTTTATAGGTGTGTAAGTAGCCTCAGTAATCAAACGATAGCGGCTTTTTAAATATAGTTGTCTAACAATTGCAGGGACATCAGTCGCTGGAAAATGATGATGTAAAATGGATTCTAAAGGTTCTGTTGCATCATTTGCAGGTACATATCCAGTTCCATCATCCTCAAAACGGCAATAATAGATGCGATCGAAATTTGTCACGAACCTAATAAATCGACATAATTTTGCTGCAAGAATATTTAAATCTCCCTGATAAAGGGTAATTTCTTGATAAGCGGCGTCAAATAATTCTTGATTAACTTGATATTCTATTGGGCATTCTAATTGAAATTCAAGACAGAGTATGTCTTTAGTCAAAAAACTTAAACAATGATATTTGATAAAATTATTTTCACTTTTTACATCGAGTTGTATATTAACTCTAATTTCATTTGCTAGACTCTGTAAATTTTTTACATGCCGTTTAATAAAATGGAATGAGCTTTCGCTGATGCAATCAGCGAGTTTTTTTTTAAAAAAATTATTATCTGAAAAATTGAAGAGAGATTTACAATTTTCAGAGGCAAATTTAATAATAAATCCATTTAAATCAATTCCTAGTAATACACCACAAGGCTGAAAACTATCCGTGTTCTGTACATGGAATTGTTCACAAAAATCAGACGGGTAGGGGGTGTCTTGCATATTTTGTTACTCTTAGAAATTTAATTTATTCAGTACTGTAATCTGTATAAAATATTAAACTATAATCAATCGCTTTATCTTATAAATATTATATTGTGAAGAAATTTTATAGGCAATTTCTCCAGTTATTTGACACAACGATAGCTGCTTGTTTATGAAGAAAAGAAGTTGAAAATTTTTAAAGCATAATGTAGTTTTTTGTGTGTATTTATAAAAAGAGCTTTTTAAATTGAGTGAACTTGCTTTTAATGGAAAATTTAGTATTTTAAATCTATTGATAATAAATTTCATTATCATTAATTTTTGTTTTTCTTTCAACTCTTAATTAGGAATTTTATAAATGGCTTGTATTTCTGTGCAGGGTTTAACAGCTTCTTATGCAAAAGTTAAAATTCTGCAGCAAATTGATGTCGAGTTTTTTCAAAATAAAGTGACTTCCATTGTTGGGCCGAATGGTTCTGGCAAATCAACGTTGCTCAAAACAATAGCTGGCTCATTAAAACCTGAAAGTGGAACTATTCATATTAATGATCGCCTTATACAAGATTTTAAAAGAAAAGAGCTTGCTAAGATTCTTGCCTTTTTGCCACAATCACCTGAGACTCCCAAAGACATCACTGTTGAACAACTTGTAACTTATGGACGCTATTCCCATCAAGCCATTTTTAAAAATACAAAATGTGAAGATAAAAAAATTATAGACTGGGCTCTTTCTGCGACAAATTTAAAGCAACTGGCTCAAACTTCTATCAGTGATCTTTCAGGAGGGCAAAGACAAAGAGCTTGGATAGCTATGTCTCTTGCGCAGAATAGTGATTGCTTATTCCTAGATGAAGTGACAACATATTTAGATATTCGACATCAAATTGAAATTTTAAATTTATTGAAAAAGCTGAACACAGAAAGTGCGAAGACTATTATAATGGTTTTGCATGATATTAATCACGCATTACATTATTCAGATTATATTGTTGTTGTTAAAAATGGCAAAATTTATGCCCATGACTCTATAGAAAGTATTCTTGAAAATAAAATTCTTGAAAGTGCTTTTAAAGTAAAATTTAAAGTTCTTTACGACGAAAATAAGAAGCCTTTTATTGTTTGTAATGAATTAGTTCATTAAAATTTTTTCAAAAACTTAGCGGGTGGTTCATATAAACCATTTGACATTTTTACTAAATCTTGGATTGATTTTGCAGCCAATAGATCTTGGGTAGCGCTTTCTTTCAAGATGCCAAGATCTTCTGGATATGTAACAATTCTTTTTTCTCTGAGCTCATCAATTAACATTTTGTCTCTTTTTAAACCAACTGGAGTAAAACCTGCCACGCAGCGTATGGCTTGTTCCCGTTCATATGCTGTTTGACAAAGTAACAAATTGGCTATTCCTTCTTCAGTTACGATATGTGTTACGTCTTCTCCATATATCATAATAGGAGCTAAGGGTAACTGCATTTTCTTTTGAATTTCAAATGCGTCTAATGTCTCAACAAAAGATGAAATGCCTGATGGCTGGAAAGTTTCTACGATCTGTAAAACTAGTTTTTTACCTTGTGGGATTTGATTGATATGTTTTTTATTTTCTCGTCCTGCTAAAAGCCAACTTTCAGAGCAGTGTCTGCGTGCATTTGCATTGCTGCCAAAGTTAGGCGCACCACCAAAACCTGGCATTCTTTCAGCAGTTATAGTTGTGCTATTACCATAAATATCGATCTGTAACGTAGCACCAGCAAAAAGATCTATAGCATAAAGTCCAGCCATTTGTGCATAGCAGCGATTTGATCGGAGAGAGCCATCTCTTCCAGTAAAAAAAATATCTGGACGTGATTTCACATACTCATTCATTCCAACTTCACCACCAGGTGATACAATTTGTTTGACAAATCCAGCCTCAATGGCAGGTATAAGTGTTGGTAATGGATTTACGACCATATATTCACATATTTTTCCTTTAAGCCCAAGACTTTCAGCATATGTTGGCAATAATAGCTCAATGGCACACGTACTGTAACCCACTCCATGATTCAAACGATTTACCCCATATTTGCCATAAATCCCCTTTATCACCATCATCGCCATCAATATTTTTGTATTTGAAATTTTAGCAGGATCTCGTGTAAACAATGCTTTAATAGGTGAAGGGTTTCGATTTAAAACAAGCGCATCGACCCAATCTGATGGGATATCAATCCTTGGAAGTTTTTTCACAATTTCTTTAGCTTCGACAATGACAATACCATCTTTAAATGCTGTTGCTTCGATAATAGTTGGTGTTTCTTCCGTGTTGGCTCCCGTATAAATATTACCCTCTAAATCGGCTTTTTCTGCTGAAATAAGACAGACTCTTGGTGTTAAATCTATAAAATAGCGTGAATAAAGTTCTAAAAAAGTGTGCATTCCGTTTATAGTCAGCTTACCTTCTTGTACAAGTTCTGCAAAACGTGTGCCATAAATAGAAGCATAAGAAAAATCAATTTTATTTGCTACACCATTTTCAAATATCAACATATGAGTTGGAAATAGTACAGTGGATTGTAATACATGTAAGTTATTTATTTTTTCAATATTTACTTTTGAGAGAGCTTCAGAGAGC
This sequence comes from Fluviispira vulneris, assembly GCF_014281055.1. Taxonomy (NCBI): domain Bacteria; kingdom Pseudomonadati; phylum Bdellovibrionota; class Oligoflexia; order Silvanigrellales; family Silvanigrellaceae; genus Fluviispira; species Fluviispira vulneris. The sequence continues at coordinate 290,210 of NZ_JACRSE010000001.1, forward strand.
ATCAATGCTTGCTTTTGATTATTTCCTTCAATGCAGATTTTATCATATGGCTCAATTAAACATTCTAGGCATTCAGTTAATTTATTTTCATTAATCCATTTTCCATCCATAAAAATATTTGCTCTGTTCATTCTCGAAATCTTATTTTGTTTTAACAGAGAATGGTTCATAATGATCTCCATAAAAAGGTTGTTTTTTTAATTACTGATTATAAATAATCTTATATGAGAGGGTATTACAATATTTTTCTTGAGGATTTTGAAATGAAAACTTTTAAAGCAAAAACATTTATACAATTATTTTTATTTGCAATTTTCTTAACGGGTTGCAATAATCTTTTTTATTATCCTGATTCTGTTATTCAAATCACTCCCGATCGTTTGAATTTAGCTTTTACTGATTTTACAATAAAAACTGCCGACAACGAAGAACTGCATGGTTGGAAAATAAAAGCAAAAGGACAAATTCCTATCGCTACAATATTACACTTTCATGGCAATGCTCAAAATATAACAACGCATTTTATGTATTGTGCTTGGTTAGCAGAAAATGGTTTTGATGTTATAGAATTTGATTATCGTGGATATGGCAAATCCACAGGAGAAGCTTCGCGCACTGGAATTTATCAAGACAGTGTCAGTTTTTTGCAATGGGCTTATGAGAATTCTCGCACTAAAGATAACTTTATTATTGCACAAAGTTTAGGAGGAGCAGTCGTAATACCTGCTTTTGCTGATAATGAAAAAAATAATGTGCAAGCTATTATCTTAGACAGCACATTTGCTTCCTATCGTGGAATTGCGAGGCAAAAGTTAGCAAGTATATGGCTGACGTGGCCGTTACAATGGCCTCTCAGTTTTCTAGTTTCAGATAATTTGAGTCCAATCGATTATATAAAAAATGTTCATGTTCCATTAGTTTTTATTCATAGTAAAAATGACAACGTTGTTCCTTTTGAATCTGGGAAAGAACTCTTTGATACAGCACTTGAACCTAAAGAATTTTGGGATGTGGAATGGGATGGACATGTTTCAGCTTTTGTTCATAAAGACGATAAGTACAGAAGAAAATTATTAAAATATTTATGTTCACATTTAAAAAATCCTAACAAAATGTGCACTAAGTATTTAAATGAAAACTCACAGACTTTACCATATATTAGATTATTACCTGAACTTATAAATAAAAATAAATAGATTTAATTACTTTTATTTTTTTTTGTTATTGAATCTGAACTAAGCTCATTTTTCCAACTGCCTCCTAAAGCTGCTATAAGACTGACGGCAGTTATCATTCTTCTGCCAAGCACATTATTTGCATTTTTAAGCGCTGTGTAAGTATTTATTTGTGCAGTTAGCACATTAGAATAAGTTTGAGTACCAACTTCATAGCTTTGGACTGTTAAACTTTCAGACTGCTGAGCTAATAAAGCAGCATTTTTTTGCGCTTGCTCTTCTCTTTTTAGATATGTAGAGGCGACTAAATTATCTTCAACATTTTGCAGAGCAACCAATATCGTTTGTCTATACTGTGCAACAATAGATTTATAATTTGCTATAGCAGCAGTTACTTTAGCTTCTTGCAATCCTCCATCAAAAATAGATTGACTTAGACTTGTGCCAAGCGACCAAAAAAGAGCTGGAAAAGAAAATAGATTGATAATTGTATTATTAGAATTAGTATAACCTGCGCTAGAATTTAAATTTAAAGTCGGAAAATATCCTGATATCGCAACTCCAATTTGTGCATTTGCTTGAGCAACAAGACGCTCTGCTTGGGCAATATCAGGTCGTCTTTCTAAAAGTTCTGATGGAATGATCGATGGAATTTCTGGAGGCTGCATTTTAATTTGTTTTGCTGTTATAGAAAACTCAGAGGGATTTTTTCCTAATAATATTGCGATTGCATGTTCATATTGTTGTCGTATTATATTATTATCTAAAGCGAGTGCTTCTGCTTGTGATACTTGTGCTTCAGCTTGTAAAAAATCAGCTAAGGTCGCTGTGCCAGCAATTCTTTTTCTTTCCGTTAATTCTAAAGTTCTTTTATAATTTTCTAAGGTTTCATCAAGTAATTTTTGGTTGATATCTGCAGTGCGAAGTTGAAAATAATATTGTGCAAGCGAAGCTTGTGCTGTCAACTGAACATTTGCAAGTTGGGCAAGACTGGCTTCTGCGTTGGCTTTATTGGCTTCGACTGTTCTTTTTACACTTCCCCACAGATCAGGTATCCAGGATGCGCTGAGGGATGTACTGTAGTTAGTAGAATAAGTAGGAGATATGTTTGAAGTGGCTTGGGTTCTTTGGCGAGCCGCAGAACCCGAGCCAGTTACACTTGGCAGGTAACCTGCTTCTGCTTGGTTTACTAGAGCAAGAGCTTGCTCATATTGAGCGAGTGAAGACGCAATTGTTTGATTATTTATTATAAGTTGTTCTTCATATTCATTGAGTTCAGGATCTGAAAAAACTTCCCACCATTTGCCTTTATCTTTTTCATCTTTTGGTTCAGCTATCTTCCAATTTTTATATTCTGTTTCCTTAAATTGATCTGCCATGGAAAAATTAGGTCTATTATAATCGGGGCCAACAGTGCATGCTGCTAAAAAAACAATAAATAATATATGTATAATGAGTTTCTGCTCAAACAATTTATATTTTATAAATTTCTGTTTCATTGTTTCTATCACCTTTTATGCTTAACTTTTTTATGCGAAACCAATCTGAAAGTCTTTCAAAATATAAATATACAACAGGCGTTGTGTATAAAGTTAAAATTTGGCTGATAATAAGTCCACCAATTATTGAAATTCCTAATGGTTTGAGGATTTCTGATCCTACACCGCTGCCAAATGCTAAAGGAACAGCTCCTAATATAGCAGCAAAAGTTGTCATCATTATAGGGCGAAAACGAATAATAGCTGCTTCATAAATTGCATCTTGAGAATTTTTATTATCATTTCTTTTTAATTGCAATGCGAAGTCTATCATCATGATAGCATTTTTCTTAACAATTCCAATTAATAAAATAATTCCGATAAGTGATATAAGAGAAAACTCGGTGTCAGTAAAGATTAAAGCTAAAAATGCTCCAACTCCTGCAGAAGGAAGTGTGGAAAGTATAGTAATTGGATGGATAAAGCTTTCATAAAGAATACCTAATACAATATAAATCGTAATAATAGCAGCTAAGATAAGATAAGGTTCAGAAGATAAAGAGGCCTTAAAAGCTTTTGCTGCTCCTTGAAAAGATGCTTTAATATTAGGTGGTAGATTCATTTCTTTCACAGTTTTTTCAACCAAACTTACCGAATCTCCTAAAGCAACACCAGGCTGTAAGTTAAAGGATAGGGTGGCAGCAGGAAATTGATCTTGATGATTCACCGCTAATAAAGATGCTCTATTTGAGAATTGTGCAATGCTAGAGAGAGGAATATTTTTATTATGAGCTTGTATATAAATATTATTTAAAGAATCTGGATGTTGCCAAAATTTGGGGGCAACTTCCATGACTACATGGTACTGATTCATCTCCTTAAACATAAGAGAGACTTGTCTTTGCCCAAAGGCATCATAAAGAATATTATCGATGCTCGAAGCTGTTATTCCGTACTGTAAAGCAAGATCATGATTTACTTTTATATAAGTTTCTAAACCATGATCGAGCCGGTCTGTATTGATATCTGCGATTCCCGGCAAATTATTTAATCGATGCATTATTTTCTCACTCCAATTATTCAATTCATTCAAGTTATCAGCAGACAGCGTATACTGAAATCGAGCATTACCTTGCCGGCCACCAATGACTAAATCTTGAGCAGCTTGCATATAAATACGTACACCTGTTAATTGTGAAGTTGCTTTTCGCAAGCGAGATATAAGCAAATCTGCTGATATTCTTCTTTCTTCAAGTGTCTTTAAACTGATAAATACAAATCCTGAATTTTTCGAATTTCCTCCAACATAACCAACAACATGATTTACAGCAGGATCTTTTTTAATTATATCTACTAAATTTTCGAATTTAATTTTCATATTTTGAAATGAAATATTTTGATCGGCTTGAATTGAACCTACTATTCTTCCAGTGTCTTGTTGGGGGAAAAATCCTTTAGGTATAAAGATGAATAAAAATATATTTAGAAAAATAGTCGTAATCGTTATTAATAGCAATATTCGTTTATGATTTAAGGACCAATGCAGACTTTTAGCATATATATTATTTAAATTATCTAAAAAGGATTTTCTATGAGAGATATTTATTAATGATTTTTTTGGTTTTAATAATTGAGAGCACATTGATGGTGTGATAATCAAAGAAACTATTAAAGAAACTATGATAGCTATAGATAAGGTCATGGCAAATTCAAAAAACAATCGCCCAATTATTCCACCCATAAGTAAAATTGGAATAAAAACCGCAATCAATGAAATACTCATTGACAATACAGTAAAACCTACTTCCTTTGCTCCAAGTAATGATGCCTTTTTTGGTGACATTCCGGCTTCTATATGGCGTGAAATATTTTCAAGCATAACAATTGCATCATCAACTACAAATCCAGTTGAAATTGTTAATGCCATAAGAGAAAGGTTATCCAAACTGAAATTTAAAAAATACATAACAGCAAAAGTGCCAAGTAATGAAAGAGGAACTGCAATACTTGGTATGAAAGTGGCATATAAATTCTTTAAAAATAGAAAAACGATAAAGATAACAAGAGCAATTGCAATTACAAGCGTTTTTTCCACATCGCGCAGTGAAGCGCGAATGGTTGTCGTCCTATCTAAAGTAACAGTTAAATCCATACCTGAAGGTATGGAAGCTTTTAATTGTGGCAATATTGATTTTATCAAATCGACGGTTTCAATAACATTCGCGCCAGGTTGTTTGAATAATATTAAAACTATAGAAGGTTTACCATCGGTTAAACCGTGATTGCGAAGGTCTTCAACAGAATCCACCACATCTCCTATTTGTTCTAATGTAACAGCCGCACCATTTTTGTAAGAAATTATAAGTGGCTTATACTGATATGCTTTAAAAATCTGATCATTTGTAACGATCTCATAGCTTTTAGCGCCTGAAACCAACTGACCTTTTGGAATATTTGAATTAGCATTTTGAATTGTTTTTCTTACAGTTTCTAAATTAATTCCATAATTATTAAGCGCTAATGGGTTTAACTCCACTCGAACAGCTGGAAGAGAGCCACCGCCTACAACCACTTGCCCAATTCCAGATGCTTGAGAAATTTTTTGTTGCAAAATTGTAGTAGCCGCATCATACATTTCACGCCTTGAATATATATTTGAAGTCAAAGAAATAATCATGATAGGGGCGTCAGCAGGATTCACTTTTCGGTAAGTAGGATTACTAGGTAAATCTGTTGGAAGTTGTGCTATGGCTGCATCAATGGCTGCTTGTACATCGCGCGCAGCACCATCGATATTTCTTGACAAATCAAATTGGAGAATAATGCGCACATTGCCCAAAGAGCTGCTTGATGTCATTTCAGTTATACCTGATATCTGACCCAGTTGCCTTTCAAGGGGGGTTGCAACAGAGCTTGCCATGATTGTAGGACTCGCCCCAGGCAAGTTCGCTTGGACTAAAATTGTTGGAAATTCTATTCGTGGCAACTGAGATACTGGTAAAAGTCGAAATGCTAAAATGCCAGCTAAAGTAATAAGTAAGACTATTAAAGAGGTGGCAATCGGCCTTAATATAAATGGTTCTGAAATATTTTTCACTGCGGTTCCTCCGCAGGAATAGTTTTTTTATTTCTATCTTTTTTATCCCTTATAATTTTTTTGAAATAGCGAATAATTTTGTCAAATGTTAAATAAATGACTGGAGTCGTATAAAGAGTTAATAATTGACTGACGGCAAGTCCGCCAATTATAGAAATTCCAAGAGGTCTACGTAATTCCGATCCCATACCCGTGCCAAAAGCAAGTGGAATTGCGCTAAATAGTGAAGCTAAAGTTGTCATTAATATGGGTCTGAATCTTAATAAACAGGCTTGATAAATAGCTTCGTAGGACGATTTGTTACCTTTTCTTTCCAATTCTAAAGCAAAATCTATCATCATGATGGCATTTTTTTTCACAATTCCTATTAACAATATTATTGCAATTAATGTTATAATATCAAATTCAGAGCGTGTAATATATAATGCTAAAAGAGCTCCCATTCCTGCAGAAGGTAAAGTTGAGAGAATCGTAATTGGATGAATATAACTTTCATATAGGATACCTAAGATAATATAAACAACAATTATTGCAGCTAAAACTAAATATCCTTCATTTTCTAACGAGTTTTCAAAACTTTTTGCAGAACCTTCAAAACTTGTTTGTAAACTATCAGGTAAGTTGAGTTCGCTTCTCACTCTATTAATTGCTTTTAATGCATCACCTAATGAATAGCCTTTAGCTAAGTTAAATGAAATTGTTGAAACAGGGAATTGACCCTGCCGATTGATTGTCAATGGTCCGTTGCTAACAGATAATTTTGAAAATGATCCAAATGGAATAGGAATACCAAGTGAGCTTTGAATGAAAATATTATCCAGAACTCTTTCCGGAGCTAAATTTTCACTTTGTTTTGCTTCTAAAATTACGTGATATTGATTGATATCTGTAAACATGGTTGATATTTGTCGTTGACCAAAAGCGTCATATAAAGTTTGATCAATTTGATTTGTAGTGATTCCAAAACGGGATGCTGTGTTTCTATCTATTTCTATATTTGCATTTAATCCTGTACTTTGTAAATCATCTGTAACATCTTTTATTTCTTTTAAATTATTTAAACGTTCAATAAATAAATCATTCCACTTTTCCACTTCTTTTGCATTCGCAGAACCTAAGCTATATTGATATTGTGTTCGGCTCACACGGTCATCAATTGAAATATCTTGTACAGATTGCATATATAAAGTGATTCCTGATATCTTATGCAATTTTTCTTGAATACGATGAATCACATCTGTAGAATTTATTTTACGTTCTTCAATTGATTTTAAGATGATTTGTATTCGACCACTATTTAAAGTTGTATTTACACCATCAACACCAATAAAAGATGAAATATTTTCAACGGCAGGATCTTCTAATATTAGAGCAGCAATCTCTTGTTGTTTTCGAGACATTTCTTCAAATGAAATTGACTGACTTGCTTCTGTCACACCTTGAATCACACCCGTGTCTTGAATTGGGAAAAAACCTTTTGGGATAAATATTAGGAGAAATCCAGTAATAATTAAAGTAAAAATTGTAATAATTAAAGTTATATTTTGATGATTTAAAACCCATTTTAATGAAATAGTGTAATGCATGATAATATTATCAAAAATATGCTTAATATATATTTCAAACTTATTTTTTCTTTTTGAGAGATCATGTTTTAGTAATAGCTTACATAACATAGGGGTTAATGTTAAAGATACAACTGCAGATATTAATATTGCAACAGATAATGTAATTGCAAATTCTCTAAATAATCTACCAATAATATCTCCCATAAAAAGCAATGGGATGAGAACAGCAATTAAAGATATTGTAAGTGAAATAATAGTAAAACCAATTTGCGATGCACCCTTCAGTGCTGCTTGTAATGGAGATTCTCCCACATCGATATATCTTGCAATATTTTCTATCATGACAATAGCATCATCAACAACGAATCCTGTTGCTATTGTCAATGCCATAATTGTTAAGTTATTAATGCTAAAGTCTAACGCGTACATTACAGCAAAAGTCCCTATGAGTGATAAAGGAACAGCAATACTTGGAATAAAAGTAGCTGGGATATTGTTTAAAAATATAAAAATGACTAGCACAACAAGAATAACTGAAAGAATAAGTTCATACTGTGCATCTTTTACAGAGTTGCGAATCGTTTTTGTCCTGTCGCTTAAAATCTTAATTTCCACTTGATTTGATATATTTGCTTTGAGAATAGGTAAAAGTTTTTTTATATTTTCCACAACTTCTATAACATTTGATCCTGTCTGTTTTTGAATATTTAAAATAATTGCTGGATCTTTATTCATCCATGCTGCTAATTTTGTATTTTCTGCTCCTTCGATCACCTGAGCGAGATCTTTTAAACGAATGGGGGCTCCATTTTTATAGGCAATTATTAGAGATTGATATGCTTCTCTAGTCAATAATTGATCGTTTGAATTAATTGTATATGAAAGTCTTGGGCCATCAAAATTTCCTTTAGCAATATTAACATTTGCGTTACTAATTGCTGTTCGGATATCTTCCATATTTAAGCCATAAGATGAAACTATATTTGGATTAACTTGAATGCGAATTGCAGGCTTTTGTCCTCCACTGATACTTACTAAACCTACGCCCGTTATTTGTGATATTTTTGGTGCAATGCGTGTGTCCGCTATATCTTCTAATTGAGGAAGTGACAAAATATCAGATACGATTGCTAAAGTCATAATTGGGGCATCTGCTGGATTAACTTTATTATAAACTGGAGGGGAGGGAAGGTCTTTTGGAAGAAAATTTGATCCAGTATTTATCGATGCCTGCACTTGCTGTTCAGCCACATCGAGACTCATATTGAGATCAAATTGTAGGGTAATAATAGAAGAACCGCCTGAACTTGCAGAAGTCATTTGTTTCAAACCAGGCATTTGACCGAATTGCTTTTCAAGTGGTGCCGTAATGGCCGATGCTATTACCTGTGGATTTCCTCCAGGATAAAAGGTGGAAACTTGTATTGTTGGATATTCAACTTCGGGCAATGCTGAGACAGGTAATAATTGATAAGATAAAGTACCAATAAGAAATATTGCAACCATAAATAATGTGGTTGCAATCGGTCTTTTTATGAAAGGTTCCGATATACCCATCATATAGAGACCTCTGCTCCATCTGTAAGTTTATCAATACCTTCTATGACTACTTTTTCTCCAGGTTTTAATCCTTCTTTAACAACGATTTCATTTTCATTAATTTGGCCTACAGTTATTTTTTGATATTTAACAGTATTATTATTTAATATAAACACATAATCGCCTTTTGTTCCGTGCTGGACCGCTGCTGTTGGAATAACCGTTGCGTCGTAAATCGTATCTGCTAATAATTTTATATTTACAAATTGATTCGGAAATAAAATATTATTTTCATTCTTAAACTCTGCCCTTAATTTAATTGTTCCTGTCGTTGAATCGATTTGATTATCAGTTGATAATAAATCACCTGTTGCGAGCAAATTTATTTGTTCTCGATCATAAGCATAGACTGTAATTTTTGATTTTTCTCTTATTTTATCTATTATTTTTGGCAAATAATCCTCAGGTATAGAAAATAAAACAGATATGGGTTGTAATTTATTTATTGCAACAATACCATTTACATCTGATGCTTGTATATAATTCCCTTCATTTACTTGCCTGAGCCCTACGAGGCCAGCAATAGGAGCTTTTATTTTACAGTAATTTATATTGACTTTGACAGCATCTAATTGTCCCTGATCTGATAAAACTATTCCTTCATATTGTTTGACAAGCCATATCTGAGTGTCGAGTGTTTGACGTGAAACACCTCCCGATGAAAATAGAGTTTTATAACGCTTTAAATCAAGACGAGCATTTGTCAGAAAAGATTTATCTCTTAATAATTGACCTTCAAATTGTGTGTATTGAGCTTGAAGTGGCTTTGAATCTATTTCTGCCATTAGATCCCCAGCGTTTACAATTTGTCCTTCATGAAAAAAGATTTTTAATAAATTCCCGCTAATTTGTGTTTTGACCGTAACAGATTCTATTGGTGTAACAGTTCCCAATGCAGAGAAATAGACAGGAATATCTTTAGTTTTTGCTTCTGCGACTACGACTGATGGCGTATTATTTTTTTTTAAATTTTTATATTTCTCGGTATGCTCAGAAATTAATTTTTTTTCATCATTATTTTTAGTAATTGAATTAAATTTTATCAAGAACACTATTGTAAAAATAAAAGCAAATAAAGTTCCAATTAAAATTGCATAGAAGCGCCATTTATTTTTTATATGATTAGAGAAATTTTGCACACTCATATTGTTAAAACCCTAAAAACTTTATCAATAAAAGCATAAATTTTATGGTTTATTTATATGTTATAGAATAATTTTTATAAGTAAAGAGAGTTAAGGAGATTTTTTTGAGTAGGTTTTATTCTAGGGTAATTATTATAAGGCAATCTTTGCAGTTTAACCTCGTTTAAAAATTTTAATAATACTGAATTTATTATTAAAAAAATCGGTATTATTTTTCTATATTTGTTAATTTTAATGAGAATATCTGATTAATATTTTCATATTAATAAAAATATAAACGATTGAAAATTTTCTGCTCAAAAATTTTTGCTTCACAAACTCAAGTTGATTCCTTGGTTCTATTGAAGATTTGAATTTAAAAAATCGAACTTTCGGGTCTAATTTGAGTAAAGATTGAGCCAGATCTGATAAATTCTTAGAAATACTAGAAAATCATCAAAATGGAGGTTTTATTGTAAGTACTTAAATATTATAGTTTTTTTCTATACAAAAAGATCTTGAAAGAGCCCTTAATTAATGCAATAAATAGAGCTTATTCCATATTGACCTTCTGTGAGGTTAGTTGTAATAGTTGAGTTTATGATTCTGGTTGTTCCAGAACTCAGATTTAAGAATATCCATTCCAGTAAGACAAAGATCAAATAAAATTAAATCTTCCTTTGAATGAGTTTTAATCTGTAAAAAATTATTATTATATTTGTATAGATAGGCTAATATATGATTCTTGCTTTAGAGAGTTTAATTCCATTATTCCTTTCGTTTTTCATTGGAATTAATTTTCATAGATTTTGCTTAAAATTTTCCTCTAAATTAATCTCTATTTTTACAAATATTTGCCTTTTTGCATTGTTGTTTTTTATGGGACTCAGTATCTCTTATGTTCCTAATATCTTACATAAATTATTCACTTTAGGTTTTAATGCTTTTGTTTTGGCTCTTTGCACTTCTTTTTTTGTTATATTTTTTATTGTGATTTACAAGAAAATTTTTAGTATAAAAACTCAAAAAAATATAAAAGTTTCAGATAAAAGAAAGTCAAATATTCATTTCTTAGACTTTGTAAAAGATCCTATTGTTTTATGCCTTTTTGTTGTTTTTGGTTTTTTATTGGGATATTTAAAAATTATTCCATCATTTGAGCATGAATTTATTGTTACTATTTTATTGTGTTTTATGGTGTTTTTTATTGGTATAAAACTTGCTTTTTCTCAAGTTTGTTTTAAAAAAATATTTTTACAGAAATCAAGTTTAATTGTTGCACTTATCACTGTCCTAGGATCATTAAGTGGAGGTGCTTTTTCCTCTTTATTCTTAGATTTATCATTAAAAAATTCACTTGCTCTTTCTTCTGGTTTTGGCTGGTATACTTTATCTGGAGTTTTGCTATCTAAAATGGATGAACCTATTTTGGCTTCCACAGTTTTCTTGTGTGACTTATTTCGTGAGATATTCGCTTTAATTCTTCTTCCTATATTTTCTAAAATTGGCAGAAATCATGAAGCCATTGCTGCTTCGGGTGGCGCTGCAATGGACGTTGCATTACCTATGATTGAAAAACATTGTGGCAATGATTTTATTCCGCTTGCGCTAATATCGGGGGCTGTTTTAACCGTACTTGTTCCTTTCCTGATACCCTTTTTCTATTATCTATAAATTTAATTATTTTTTCCTGATATTATGGCTAATAGATAGTTTGACATTTTTTCTATTTCATAACTTTGTTTCAGCAACTCTGTAGCATTTTCTGCAGATTTTTTTGCGATTGCTGTATTGTTATTTGTAACAGAATCCAATTCGTTCATAGCTACATTTATTTCTGAAATTCCTTTTGCTTGTTCCTTTGTTGAGTTTGCAATTTCATTAACTATTGTTGCAAATTCTTCGGTTTTTTCATAAATATTTTCAAAAATTTTGGAGCAATCTGAACTGACTTTTTCCCCACTTTGCATTGCAGACTTAGAGCTTTCAAGAATATTATCAATATTTTGTTTTGTCTCAGCAATTATGCTTTTTACTTTTTCTATGCTTGCTTTAAGCATGACCGAAATATCTTTTGAAGCACTTCCACTCATCTGTGCTAAGTTCCCAACTTCTTCAGCAACAACTGCAAATCCTCTTCCATTTTCGCCCGCACGAGCAGCTTCTACAGAAGCATTAAAGGACAGTAACTTTGTCTGAAACACAATCGTATTAATTATCTTAGTTTTATTTTCAATTTCTGAAATTAGTTTAACTATTTCTGATATACGATTGTTACCTTGCATAACTTCTTGATAAACATTTTCATTACTAGATTTTATATTTTCGATCGACTTTAGCATTTTATGAACTATTTCTTTTCCTTGATTGACTATTACTTTATTTTCTCCAGCTTTTTCTTGAGAAATAACAGTCATCTCTTTTGTTTTACTAATCATGGAATTGATTTCATTGACGGCTGAAACAGTTTTTTGCAGGGAGTCTGATTGATTGATAGCAGCCTCAGAAAGTTTCTGGCTTTCAGCTGAGGTTTCTTCAGAAGTTTTATATAGCAACTGATTGCCAAGAGTTAAAGAGTTTGCCACAACTGATAAAGATTTGCTCAATTGAGAACTAAATATATAACTAATCAATATAACTAAAATCATTATCAATATAAATGACAATAAATAGATTATTTCCCCTCGATAAATATCAGCAAAAAATTCACTGCTGTCCATTTTTACAATAATTTTCCAACCTAGACTGTCTACGATTTTATTACCTGCAATATTTTTAAATGCTTTTATCTGCATTACTTTTCTTCTTGAATGGAGAGCTTCAATCACTCCCTCCTCGCCTGAAAAATTATTTGAAGTAAATAAATTATATTTATTTAAAACTTTTTCATTATGTTTTACTTCTGTTTTACCATTATTTAACATTGGATTGTAATCTAATAATAGAAAACCTTTTTTATCCAACACATTTATTTCTAAAGTTTTAAGTCCGCTTTTTGAAAAATCGGCATATAGTCTTTTAATAATATTTTCTACCCATGCAAAATTTGCATGCGCACTTATTACCCCAATAGGTTCATTTTTACTATTATAAATTAATGTAGAGTATATACTTGTGTAGACATTTTCTTTTAAAATAGATTCCAGTTGTGTATCAAATTGGGCGTCTTGGAAATTTACATTTTCCAAATTCTTTGTTTTATCTTCAAGATACTTATTTTCTATTGTTTCTTGAACCCATTTGAGTTTTAAAAAGTTTATTTTATAAAACAAATCACTATTAATATAAGATCCATTTTTTCCTATATTATTTACCGCTATCAATCTTCCATTTAAATCACAAACAGTTATCAAATCATATATTTTATAAAGCTTAATAATTTGATTTAAATAAGCAGTGCTTTCATTTTGAGGATAATTTAAATTTTTAAAATGCTGAGAAAACATTCTTATATCTGTGTATCTATCATAAAATTGATCTTGAATAGCATTTGACAGATCTTGAGTAGCAAGTGAAAGCTTTCCTTTTAAAAATTCTTCTTGCTGATTAAAGTTACTTTTTGCCAGTATAAGCGAGGTGATACCAGTAATAATAACACTGCCAATGCTAAGTGTAAAAATTTTTGCTAGTAATGATAAATGTTTAATTTTCAGTAAAAAATTTACCACACATTTCTCCAACACAAACCTAATATTTAAGAAACTATACGCTAATTTTATTCTACCTTCAACTTTGTCAAAATTTATCATAAGAATGCAATTTTGTTTCATTTGCCCGAATTTTAAATTAAAAAAAATTATATTTTTCTGACAACCGTGTTCCAGTGCTCTTGACAAGAATTCTTATAAATACTAATTCTTCAGTTATGGTTTCTAAGTTTTTATGAACGTTTTCTTTTATACATTGGAAGTTTTTTATGAATGTAATTGAAATGAAAAGCCCAAAATTTTTAGTAGGAATTGAAACACGCACTCAAAATTCTTTAGAAATAAAGGGTGAAGGCAAAATTCCTTCTCTATGGAATGAATTTTTAAATACTTTTAAACTCGATAGAAAAATTTCCAATGATATTTATGCTGTCTATTCAAACTACGAGAGTGATGAAAATGGTCAATATGATTACTTTATTGGTTATGAAATTGCTGATCCAGATAAATATTTAAATGATGATAGATACGCTGTTAAACAGATAGAGGTTGGCAAGTATTCAGTTATCTCACCAATTCATAAGCTTTCTGAAAATGTAGCTTACAACACATGGCAAAAAATATGGCAAATGAATGCTAAACAATTAGGTGGAGAACGATTATTTCACACTGATTTTGAAGTTTATACTAATGAAAAAAAGAATGGCCAGCACAGTTTAGTAAATATTTATTTAAGCTTAAAAAAATAATTTATGAAATGAACAACTCAGGTAATAATTTTTCAACCGAATTTGCTAAAAGGTCTGGCGATAATTCTAGCATACAGCGAAAATGTTTTTGTGGACAGGTCTGTGATCCGTGGGGAGTGCATGGGTGACAAGCCAGTGTATTGCCATTTTCATCTTTGTAATTAAGGACAACATTTTTGTCTGAAGTTGGGTAAAAGCCAAATTTCCATGTTGTTGGGCCGAAGATAGAAACGACAGGAATATTTGAACCCGAAGCAATATGAATCGGACTTGAATCATTTGCGATCACAAATTGAGCTTTAGATATTAATGTAACAAATTCATCTAAAGGCAAGTACATAGAAGTATCAATAATACGTGCTGATAATTCAGAAAAGGGTGCAAAGAAAGATAAAATAGTGTTTATATCCATTTTATCCTGTTGAGTTCCTGTTAAAATGCATCTTATATTTTTATTTTTACTCAATAATGAAAAAATAGCCTTCGCAAAATGCTGAGGAGGATACTTTTTTGTGGCCCAAACAGAGCCAGGACTTACTATAAAAAAAGAATTATTATTTTGAAAGAAATGAGGATTTTTTAAATTAAATGTAGGCATATCTTGAGCTGGTTTTAAAATTGGGCGAGCAATTTTAACTGCATTTTGATAGGTTGTTTCAGAAACAAGCCATCTGGGCGCAATATCAAGGCATCTAATACATTCATGTTTTTCCTTATGAAAAGGAAGATTTTCTGTGTATAAAAATCTCAGAGAACTGTCATTGTAAGAAATTCTTTTTGGAACATGACTCAAATATGCGCAAAGAGCAGATGTTGTTGATTTATGTGGGACAAGTAAGACTTCTAAGTTCAATGCTTTTATTTGATTTGCTATAGTTCTTAATGAATTTATTTTCTTTATTCCTTTTGCTTTATCGGCAGATACAAAACCCTTAATTCTTGGGTCATTTTTATATAACAAAATGCTTGCTTTTCGAGTGATCAAATAAATTTCATGCTTTTCTTGAAATAAAGCTTCAATTAAAAGACTACTCAATGCTATATCACCTATAAAAGCTGTGTGAAAAATTCCAACTTTCATATTTTCTCTCCAATAACTCCATATATTTCTTATATTTTTACTCATTAAAATTAATTTAAAGAGCAAGTAAAATTAAATCCTTGCTAAGGAAAAAAATATTAAGAGGAGAGAAGATACATGCAAATTTTGCTTTCCACAAGAGAATAGTTTTGCACATGCATTATCTAATTTATTTTATTATTTGAAAGACTTTTCATAGTTTTATTTTGCAAAATCAAAATGCGTTTCATTGCATTGGTATTATTTAATGCTTTATTATAAAAGTTGCTTAAATCTTCCTTCATTGCTGTACGTGATTTACTATCTAAATAAATCATATGGCCTGATGGATACTTTTCTATAGTTATATTTTTTTGCAAAGCTGGGTCCATATCCATTGCTTTAATATCAAGTTCTGACTGATAAAAAGGAGTTATAGTATCGTAATAACCACTCGCTTGAAAAACAATGAGATCTGGGTTTAAACTCATCGTTGCAGCAAGATCCCCTGCAGTATAAAGACCTCCTGTATTTTCAGAGTTTCCTCCTCTCTGACGACCAGTCGGGTCAATATGACTATAGTTCCAATTATCTCCCACTAAGCTATTCATGCTTTGAAAATTAGATCTGGAATAATATTTTAATTCGTTATTTAAATAGTGATTCCATGCTGCGGTATAAGCTCCTTGTACATTGACAACAGCAGGGTCTTTACTTAAAAAATCACGAATATTGCGAGCTATGCCTGTATTTAAGCCAGTAGATCGCCCATCATAAATACTAATGACTCTTCCTTTATCTGCAAGTAAATTGTTTAAGAAATAATCAGTCATATCCAAAAGGGGAGTTTTTTTAAACACAAGAGTCGTTTGTGCTTGGATAGCTTCTGGTTTTATACCAATAAATTTTGATGCTTTTTGAACTAATTTAAGATCCATGGGTGTTAAATTATTTATTAAATCAGTTAGTTTAACAGATAGTTCATATTCGTCAGGATATCCTGTCGCTAGATTTTCAATGAGTTCTTGATAACTACTAACTTCATTTAATAGTTTTTCTAAACGATATTTTAAATAATAGTTTGGATTGTGAAATACTAAACGGTTGAATTCATAATAGCTTGTTCGCCAATCAGTTAAATATGGCCCGTATTTATCGTTTGAAAATCTAATAGCATTTTTTACAAAGTTCTCAAGACTTAGTTTGCTTTCACCAGAAGAAAGTACGTGATACCAAGCATTTGCTGCAAGAGATGGAAAGAGTCCCTCTGTATTTCCGAATTTGCTATAGTCAAGTATAGATGAGATTAAAGTGATCCCATTTAAATCAATTCCATTTTGATGCAAAATATAAGATGTGACCGCGCTTCTTGGCGTACCATAAGATTCTCCCATTAAGAATTTTGGCGAATTCCATCTGTTATTAAGCGTTAAATATCGTTTAATAAATGCAGTTATGGAATTAGCATCTGGGTCCACTCCCCAAAAATCTTTATTTTTTGCAGGAGAAATTGCGACAGAATAACCAGTTCCTACAGGGTTAATAAAAATGAGATCTGTTTTATCAAGTAAACTATCTGGATTTTCTTCAATTGTATAAGGTGCGGGTGGAGTGTAGTCAGGCATCGAAGTTTTTATGCGTATTGGTGAAAATGAACCCAGCAAAAGCCACACAGCAGATGAGCCCGGACCTCCATTATAAATAAAGGTTACTGGTCGCTTCTCTTTATTTTGTTGATTTAAGGTATATGCAATATAAAACATTTTTGCATTTGGCATAGAAGAATCTGGATCTACCGTAACGAGATGCCCTGCTGTGGCTGTGTACTTTATTCTTTTTCCATTTATAGTAATAGCATGCTGAGTTTTAGAAACTCCTTCGCTCGCATTAGTAACAGAGTCATTGGCACGACTCCCATAAATATCATTATCAATATATGTTTTTTCAACTGTAGCTTCAATATCATCTGTTTGATCTAAAGTAGACTTGTTAACATCATTCAAATTTGAGTTATTATTTCTATTTTTTCCACATGATGCTAATAATGAAAAACCTATTATTGATATTGCTATTTTTTTAAAACTTATTCTTATAATTTTTGCATAAAGTAACATATTAAAGACTCCTTTAATAAGCATATCTGTGTAATTTAATTTCAGAACAAGAAGCAATTACGTAATTGAAAATAGAGTACACGCATTTTAAAAAAAAGCTATTTTAAACTTTAAGAATATCTATCTTGCCAGATCTCTATTACAATCACTTTAGCGGATTGCTTAAAGTAACATTGCTTATAAAGTTTAGATATGCTTATTATATTAGAATTATAGGATGTTATTTGTAATCCTGATTTCTCTATACGCGTTGAGCTGTCCATATTGTCCAAACGTTCCGAGTGTTGATTTTATAAAATATATAAAATAAATTTATAATAGTTTCAATTTTTAACTATTAATTTTAGAAATTCTCATTGACAAGATTGTCTTAGCTCATTTTGAAATTTGGTCGAATATATATTATCTTAAATGTTCAAGGTATAATTTTTTTAATATTCATTGAATGGAGAAAGCTAAAAATTTATGAATACTAAAAGTTTCTCATATAAATTAAACCTATCTATGATAATTCTCTTTAGCTTTATTTTATTTATCTCTATTTTTTCTATAATGATGATCAATAAAACACAGGTCTATTCAGCTGAAACAGAAACAAATTGGTTGCCAAGTATTGTGTCTGCTCAGAAAATGCAGTCGACATTTTCTTCAATTAGCAGAAGGCCTCTTCGAATTATTTTAGAAGATAATAAAAAAGAAAAGGAAGAGGGAGTAAAAATCTTAAAAAAAGCTATAGAAAAATTTGTCAAAGAGAAAGAATTGTATAAAAAATTAATTTCAGTACCAGATGAAAAAGAAGCTTATGAAAAATTAAGTTCTGCTTGGAATGATTTTTCAATAATTATTGAGCAAACTCTGGATTTATCTAAAAAAGGACTAAATTCCGAAGCTTTTAAAGTCTTTAATGTTAAAGGACGTCCATTTCAATTAATAATTGAAGGCGCTTTAAATCAAATAACTGAGGTCAATAATAAAGGAGCTATCGAATCTACTCAAAAAGGAAAAAATTTAACATTTTATACATCGATAACTGTTTGTTCAATTTTAATACTGTCATTGCTTATTCTTATTATTATCATACAAATTGTTCGGAAAACAACATTATCCATTGAAAAATCTATATTTGAATTAAAAGAACAGAGCAATAAGATGAAAGCTATAGGTGTCATTTTAAAAGAGAGTGCTCATAATCTTTCTCATTCAGTTACGGAGCAAGCATCATCTGTTCATGAAACGAGCGCAGCTATCAATGAAATTACCAGTATGGTCAATAGAACAACTGAAAATTCAAAGGAGTCTAGTAATATTGCAAAAAACTCTTCTCAAAAAGCAAAAGAAGGTGAGAAGATCATGAATGATCTTGTTCTTTCCATGGAGAGCATTCAAGAATCGAACACACAATTGCAAAATATATCAGATATAATTAAACAAATTCACGCAAAAACAGCCATGATTAATGAAATAGTCACAAAAACTGAACTTTTATCTCTAAATGCTTCAATTGAATCTGCACGTGCCGGTGAATATGGTAAAGGCTTTGCAGTGGTAGCTGAAGAAGTGGGAAATTTAGCTAAGATCAGCGGAAAGTCTGCTTTGGAAATACAGGAACTCATTACTTCTAGCCAAGAACAAGTGAATAAAATATTAGGAATTACGAAGGAACGTATCGACTCAGGCAAGAAAATTACGGGATTAGCTCAGGAAACTTTTCATTTTATATCGGATAACATTCAATCTTTATCGTCAGTGTTAGAACAAATATCGGATGCAACTAAAGAACAGGAAATTGGTGTCAAACAGATTTCAACAGCAATGTCTCAAATTGATAATGTAACACAAAAAAGTCAAGAAACATCATTGCTCACTTCTGAATCATCACAGAATGTCTCTGAACAAAGTGAAAAACTGGCAAAGACTTCAAATAAAATTGAATTTCTCATTCGTGGAAAAAATTCCTGAAGTTAAAAAGAATTTAATAAATTATTTTGCTAGATCAAATTCACAGCTTACTCTTGTTTTATTGGGGTATTTAATAAGAAGTGCTTGTAAAGTAGCGAGAATTTCGATATTTGCTACGTTATATTTTGCTTTATTATTCACATCATTATCCGATTCGTGATCTGGATTATGATCAAGCTTGTGTTTATCATAGTGGTCTGTAAATTGGTCATTATTTTCATTTGCTAAATATAATTTTGGTCTATAGTGCATTAAAAATGCTTGGATAGCGAAGTTTGTTTTATTATCATCAAAAATATTGTTATCAGGCTTTTTGTTCCCAAAATCATTAACTTTATTGAGTTCACTTAATTCACCAATAGGTGATTTTCGCATACTATATTGATACTTTAAGATCTTGTTATGCAATGATTTATCTGATGTGCCTTCTTTTTTTATGTCATAGCCAAATTCATGAAATCTAATTTGTACGATTAATCTTGATATTTCTCCTGTGATGGTTTTTTTAATATTCTGAATCTCTCTTTGAATTTCTTCTTCTGTAACCCATGCACCAACACCATTGTCAGCTAAGCGCTTCCATGGGAAAAGCGGACCGGGATCTAATTTTCTTTCAGGAGCAATATCTGCATGACCAACCACACACATCGGGTCAACATTATAACGCTTTTGAATATCTTTCGCGAGAGCTACTATTAATTTCTGTTGTTCTTCAGGATATTCTAACCATTCTAACGAGTTTTTAGGGCAATATTTTCGGAGGGCTCTGCATCTAAATCCTAAATTAACTATTTCAACTCCAACAGAGATCACATTTAAATTTTTTCGATATTTCCATCGACTTTCACCTGCGTGGCGAGCTCTTCTGTCTTCATTCACAATTTTATATATGGTATCACCCTTTTCTGGCACGAGCCAGTGCGAACTGTTCCCACCATTGGTTAATGAACGAAGAGATTTTTTAAATTTTTGCGCTGTATAGTGAAATACTATAGAGCTTACTGCATCTTTCTTAAAGCGAAAAGGGTATTTTATATCAGTTAGAAAGTCTTCATCGACATCATACTTATACGATTCATCCAAGGATATTTTTTCTTTTTCTTCATCCGGCTTTGATCGTTCAATAATTACTACACTGAGTGAATTATTTAAACTTTTACAGCTTATAAAAAAAATTAAAAGCAACGGATAGATTATTAAATTCTTTAGCATATAATAAATGCTCCTAGAGTTTAAGCACTTGATTTTTGAACATTTATTTCATTTATCTAAGTATATCTTAATTACATTGTATATCCTCTTGTTCAAGACATACAAATTAATTTAATAGACGTATTTTATTGACGCTTCAATTTTGTGTATAATCAATATAAATCAGATAAATCTAATGTAACAGGTTTGTGTTAAATAATTTTAAGTGAGGTAAGTCATGAAAAAACGGATTTTTCAATCTATCGTCAATTTTCCTCTCTTGCAGAAATTCAGCTGCAAATTTATAATTCCCTTTTTTCTTTTTTCCATAAGTTTATGTAAAGCAACTTCTGCTAATGAGAATCATGGGAAAACTTTGGCAGAGCTCACGAATAGTGAGAAAACAAATATCAGCACAACTCGAGATTATTTGCTGATTGGCGCTCAAGGGCGGGCAGGTAAAGGTGCTGTCTTTAAATGCAATATAGATGGAAAAAATTGCATCGAGTTCTTAGGGGGGAATATAAAATTTAAAGCGCCTGATGATATGACGGAGCATTCGATTGTTTTATACCCAAGAAATCGTTTTGGTTCGAGTCTTCTTGTCAGCAATGGCAAACTGTTAATTGGTTCTTTAGGCAGAGATAATAAAAAAGTGTCAGATGCCGCAAGTATTTCTGATCCCAATTTTAAAGAAGATATAGGCGCTGTATTCCAATGTAATTTAGACGGTTCAAATTGTGTTGAGTTTATTGGTGGGGAAATTCCATTTCCAAAGCCTAAAAACTCAGATCTTAAGAAAATAAGTTTATTTACAAGTGATTATTTTGGCACGAGTCTATTTGCCCTGAAGGACAAACTTTTAATTGGTGCAGCTGGCAGAAACAGTGCCGAAAAAGATGAAATTGGTGCCGTCTTCAAGTGCGGATTA